>DASZMJ010000211.1:0-31761 GCA_035551935.1 Isosphaeraceae bacterium | reverse complement strand
AGGGCGTGCCACCCCTCCATCTCTCCGTGGTCAACGCAAGGATGCTCAATGCTCGATGCCGATCGCCGGCCCGGCGCCGGCCTTGTCGCCGCCGACCCGGCGCCGGCCGGGGTGCAGGTCGCTCTCGCGGACGATCCGCAGGAAGAGCTCCTCGAGCGTGGTCGTCGGGTGGTCGACCGCGAGCAATTCGCCGTGGTGCCGGGCGATGACCTCGCGGATCTCGGCCAGCGCCCGCTCGGAGAGGTCGCGGGTCTTGATCTGGGTGACGTCCTGGACCGTCAGCAGGTCGCTGACCTTGCCCAGCTCCTTCAGCTCGCCGCGGTGCAGGATCGCGATCCGGTCGCAGATGTCCTGCATGTCGGCCAGCAGGTGGCCGGAGAGGACGACCGTCTTGCCCTGGTCCTTGAGGTGGCGGATCAGCTCCTTGATCTCGGCCGTGCCGATCGGGTCGAGGCCCGAGGTCGGCTCGTCGAGCAGGACGAGCTCCGGCTCGTTGATCAGGGCCTGCGCCAGGCCGATCCGGCGCTGCATGCCCTTGGAATACTCGCGGAGCTGGCGGTGCTTGGCGGCGGTCAGGCCGACCATGTCGATCAGCCGGCCGACCCGCTTGCGGCGCTCGGCGCCCGGGATCTTGAAGAGTCGGCCGTAGAAGTGGAGCGTCTCCTCCGCGTTCAGGAACTTGTACAGATACGACTCCTCGGGGAGGTAGCCGATCCGCTCGTTCTTGGCCACGTCGGACGTCGGCTTGCCGAAGATAAAGGCGTCCCCCTCCGTCGGGAAGAGCAGGCCGAGCAGGAGCTTGATGGTGGTCGTCTTGCCCGAGCCGTTGGGGCCGAGCAGGCCGAAGATCTCGCCGCGCTCCACTTGGAGGTCAAGCGCCTTGAGCGCCAGCACCTTGGGGCGACCCCAGAAGTCGCGATAAACCTTGCTGAGGCTTCGAGTTTCGATCACGACGTCGCGGCTCTGCATGGCGGGGGCGCTCTCCGGTCCTGGATCGGTCGTGGTCGATTCGCTGACCCGGTTGGATGGTGTCTTGGACGCGCGACCGGCCGGCCGAGCGGGGCCCAAGGCACGTTCGCCGAGCCGCAGGCTCGCCCCTGGCTACGGTTCCCGCGCCGGTTTGGTTCGGTGGCCTCGGCCCTTTTTTTCCCGGGGCCCGGTCCGCGGCCCGGCGACGACGGTCGGGCTCGGCGACCTCGCGTCCCACCAATCTACTCGCGCCTCGGCTGCCTTGGCAAGTCGCGACGGCGAGGCAAGTCGCGGGCAGGCACGCTCCGCGTGCCGTCCGACTACCTACTGTTCCTTGGTGTGGTGGACGGCACGCGGAGCGTGCCTGCTACTTCGGCGGGACGACTGCTTTATGGTAAGCTCGACGGGGGTTCGCGTCGCGTCCTTGCAACCATCGAGGAAGGGGCGGGCATGCTTCGGGTCCGGCAGGGGTTCGGGATCGAGGGGCTGGACGAGGCGCTGGGCGGGGGGTTGCTGCCCGGCACGTTGACGGTCCTGGCCGGCGCGACCGGCGCGGGCAAGACGCAGCTCGGCCTGCGCTGGGCCGACGCGGGCCGGACCCTCGAGGGTCGTCGCGGGGTCGTCTGCGACCTGACCAGCCGCGGCGACGCCCAGAACCACCACGGCTACGCCCGCGACCAGCTCGCCTGGGACCTCGTCGAGCACCCCGCCGACGTCGCCCCCGACCTGGAAGCCATCTGGGACCTCGACCGCCCGCTCGGCGAGTACTTCCACCCCTTCGCCCGCGCCGGCCGCCGCGTCACCCGCCGCGACCTCGAGCCCGACGACTGGCACGCCTGGAAGACCGACCTCGCCCGCGTCCTGCGGACCTCGGCCGCCTACTTCTACGCCCAGTTCGTCCGCGGGGCGCGCCGGGTGGTCGTCGACGGCATCGAGCCCTCCGAGCGGTTCAGCGAGTCGATCCAGTTCGAGTTCTTCGAGTACCTGTACCACCACGTCCTCCGCAAGGAGGACGAGTGGGCCGCCCGCGAGGTCTTCCGCGAACACTTCCGCGCCAACGCCCCGCACGTCGAGGCCCACCGCTACGACCACGACGCCATCGGCTGCCTTTATCTTTATACGACTCCGCACGTCCTCCTCGACGACCTCATGGCGCAGCCCATCGGCGAGGGCGACATCTTCACGAACGCCAACACCATTATCTTGATGGGACGCACCAAGCTCGACGGCCGCATGGGCCGCGCCCTCTACGTCGCCAAGCATCGCGGCAGCGCCTGCTCGGATGAGGTGATCCCTTATCGGCTCACGGATCGAGGGCCGGTGCTCGGCGGATAGTCGGCGCCCGGCCCGTGCGGCGACGGTACGATGGTCTCTTGCCATGCCACGCGTACGATTCCGCCTCAAGCTCTGGATGCTGATGTCCCTGCTGGCCTTGATCGCCCTCGGGATGGGCATCGAGCGCCGACGGCGCGACTTCCTCGCGCAGGCCGCTCATCATGGGCAAGAGGTCGAACACAACCGTCGATATAAGGGTTACTCTGCCATAATCGCCATGCGTCGCGTCGGCGATGGCTACGAGCTTTTCCCGTTCGATCCGTCGGCCGATTACGAGCGGCGTGCCGTAGAGCACTGGAACCGGAGTGCCGACTATCACGAGGCTCTCCGCATCAAATATGAGCAGGCGGCCCGTCGACCCTGGCTTCCCGTCAGTCCCGACCCACCTCGACCACCCAATCCTGAGATACCCCCGGACGTAGAGGTATTGCTGGGAGACGAATAATGAAAATTAAATTATTTATTAAGATTACCAAAATAGTAATCTGAATTACGCGATCGGCTTCGCTCCCGACTCGACGCCACGGCCCTGGTCCAACACCCGAGAGCGCCGCCGAAATCACCGGCACCGCCCGCCGCCCGGAGGCACCCATGGCCCGCCCCGCGACCGCCGGCCTCTTTCGCCTGATCGACGCGATCGTCCTGATCTCGGCGCTGGCCGTCGGGCTAGCGATGGCGCGGGATCCGTATCTCCAGATGGACCGGGAGACGGTCGCCGTCGTGAAGGGGGCGCCGTTCCTGGCCTGGAAGATGGCGTATTACTATGGTTGTCTCGCCTTCCCCTGCATCACGCCGTTGACATTCGTGCTCGCCTTCCGCGGGTTGTGTCGGCGTCGGTCCCTCCGCGCGTTTCTGCGGCCGGGGCTCGCGGCCTGCATGGCGGCCTCGGTCGCGTTGCTGCTGCGAGGGCTGGAATACTTGCCCTATTACGCGGTCGGCGCCCGCTGGCACCTGGGGCCGATCGATCCGTGGGTCTCGACCGGCGAGCGGGTCGGCTACGCGGTGCTGGGCGTCTGGGCGGCCCTCGCGGCCGCCGGCCGCTGGCGCCCCGGGACCGGCTGGATCGAGCGGCTCGGAGTCGTCGTGGGCCTGCTCTGGGCGCTCGGTGCGATCGACGCCGTCGGCTTGGTCCTCCGCACGCACGGCGACGATCTCCTCAAGGCATCGCCGTGGTCCTGAACCCAATGGGATCCGGCGTCCGGCAACGGAGCCCAAGGCCATGAGCATCGCCATCGACCTCTCCGGCCGCGTCGCCCTCGTCACGGGGGCCTCGCAAGGGATCGGCGCCGCGATCTCGCGGCGATTGCACGAGGCGGGCGCGACGGTCGTCCTCGATCACCTGGGATTGGAGCAAACGAGGGCGGACGCCGAATCCCTCGCGGCCGAGCTGGAAGGGTCGAGGCCGGGAGGGGCGCACGTCGTGGGGGCGGACGTGGCGGACGCGGAGGCGGTCCGGGCGATGATGGCGGGGGTGAAGGAGAGGTTCGGGGGCCTGGACGTGCTCGTCAACAACGCGGGCATCCTGAGGGACAGGACGGTCGCGAAGATGTCGATGGACGAGTGGAAGGCCGTGATCGACGTGAACCTGTCGGGAGTTTTCTGGGCGTGTAAATATGGGCTGGAGATCATGAACGAGGGTGGTGCGATCGTGAACGTCGGCAGCCTGTCGGCGGAGGCGGGGTTCGCGGGGCAGGCGAACTACGCGGCGGCGAAGGCGGGGGTGCAGGCGCTCACGAGGGTCCTGGCGCGCGAGGTCGCGGGACGGTCGATCCGGGTCAACGCCGTGGCGCCGGGGGTCATCGGCACGGCGATGATGGAACAGGTCCGCCCGGCGGTCCGCGAGGGGATGCTCAAGGCCATCCCCCTCGGCCGCTTCGGCACCCCGCGCGAGGTCGCCGACGCCGTCGCCTTCCTCGCCTCCCCCCTGGCCTCCTACATCAACGGCCGCGTCCTCGCCGTCGACGGCGGCTGGCGCGGCTGATGTAGGGTCCGCCCTTGCGGAGCTCTCCAAACATAAAGATGCAGAGGTCCGCAAGAGCGGACCCTACGGGTTCGATTGGTGGTCGTGCAGGTAGGCTTCGACCATCATCCGCAGGTTCCCCTCGACCTCCAGGCCCAGGGCCCGACCCTTGGCGATCGCCTCGGCCGGCGACCAGCGCTCGGCGAGGGCCTTGTTCAAGAGCACCAACGCCGCGGCGCGCTGGCCTTTGCGGCAGTGGACGAGCACCTTCTGGCCCTCGTGGGCCTTGAGGAAGGCGCCGACGGCCTCGACCCCGGCTTCGGTCAACGGGGCGCCGCCGACGGGCTGATTCAGGTAGTCCATGCCGAGGGCGCGGACCTTCGCCCCCTCAGCCTTCGTGTCGAGCGGCTGGTCCGGCTCGCCGTCGTGGCGGAGGTTGACCACCCCCGCATACCCCTCCCGCTTCAAGGCCTCCAGGTCCTCCTCGGTCGGCTGGTCCGCCACGAGCAGGTTCGGCCCGATCGGTCGCTGCTGGTTCATCGCCCCTCCCTCCTCGTCCTGGTCTTCCCAGACACTACCCACGAACCTTTCGCGCCGCCAGCCGGTCCTTCTCCCTGTTGATCCGCGAAGGTTCACCCCCCTGCCCCGAAGACCTCTTGACGACATCGATCGTTCCGTCGATAATACCTACCGTTCGGTATAGAACGGGAGCGAGGGTCCGAGCCTTGTGCGCGACGACGGCGCGGGCGGAGTCGAGTGAGCTGGCGCGGCACATCGCGCGAACCGCCGCAAGACTTTTTGCCGAGCGGGGTTACGACGGCACACCGGTCTCGGCGATCGTCGAGGCGGCGGGGGTGACGAAGCCGACGTTGTACTATCACTTCGGCAGCAAGGAGGGCCTGGCGCAGGCGCTCCTGACCGAGCCGATGGCACGGCTGGCGGCGACCTTGCGGGCGATCCTCGAGGCCGAGGCGGACCCGGTCCGAACCCTCGGGCAGATGATCGCGGCCCACTTCGACTACACCCGCGAGGAGCCCGACCGCTCGCGGTTCCTCTTCGCCCTGGCCTTCGGGCCCCACGACCGGGACCTGGCCGCCGAGCTGAAGTGGTCGGCCGAGGAGCTCAGCCGGCTCTACCAGGAGGCCGTCGACCGCCTGGCCGCGTCGGGCACGATCGATGCCGCCCGGGTCGAGGCGTGCGGCACGGCGCTCTGGGGCCAGATCGTGATCCACATCCTGCACTTCCTCAAGCATTGTCAGGCGGTCGAGGGGCCCGGGCCGGAGCTGGCCGGGCAAATCGTCCGCGACCTGCTCTGGGGCTTCGCCGCCCCTGGGATTCGAGCCGAAAAGGGGCGGGCATGAGAATGAGACGAGAGCTGAGGGCGAAGGGCAGAGGACAACGGCCGAAGGCCGCCTGGATCGCGCTGGCGCCGGCGTTGTTGCTGGTCGCCGCGGGCTGCAACGGCAAGGGGGAGCAGGCGTTGCGGGCCGAGACGACCCCGAAGCCGGTGCCCGTGACCGTGGCGAAGGCCGAGCGTCGGGCGGTCGAGCGCACCGTCGAGGTCGTCGGCACGATCAAGGGTTGGGAGGACGTGACCGTCGGCGCCAAGAAGACGGGCCGGGTCGTCAAGGTCCTGCACGACATGGGGGACCAGGTCAAGCCGGGCGAGCCGCTGGTTGAGCTCGAGACCGTCGACGCCCGGCTGTCGGTCCAGCAGGCCGAGAAGCGGCTGGCGGCCGACCTGGCGAAGCTCGGCCTCGCGAAGCTGCCCGGGCGCGACAAGGAGTTCGAGGTCGAGAAGGTCCCCGCCGTCGTCAAGGACATGGTCGCCCTGGAGCGGGCCCGGAACAACCTCGAACGGCAGCGGAACCTCGTCCGCACCCGGGCCGGCACGATGCAGGACATGCAGAACTACGAGAACGACCTGAAGGCCGCCGAGGCGACGTTGCAGGACGGCATCCTCGCGGCGCAGGCCAACCTCGCCGCGGCGCGGGCCAGCCAGGTCGCGCTCGACGTGGCCCACCAGGCGCTGGTCGACACCGTCATCCGCGCCCCCGTGCCGTCGACCACGCCGAGGGGGACGACCCGGCCGATCGTCTTCGCCGTCGGCAAGCGCTCGGTCTCCGAGGGCCAGTATCTCCGCGAGGGGGACGCGGTCATGTCGCTGGTCGTCAACGACCCCTTGCGGCTCTGGATGAACGTCCCAGAGCGCTACGCCGCCGAGGTCCGCGAGGGGCAGGCCGTGCGGCTCCGCGTCCCGGCGTACCCCGGCCGGGCCTTCGAGGGCAAGGTGGCGCGGATCAACCCGACGGTCGACGCCAGCACCCGGACCTTCCAGGTCGAGGCGACGGTCCCCAACGACGACGGCGCCTTGCGACCCGGCGGGTTCGCCAAGGCGTCGATCCTGACCCGCGCCGAGTCCGACGCCGTGACCGTGCCGCTGGAGGCGGTCGTCCGGTTCGCCGGCGTGACCAAGGTCTTCGTCGTCTTGCCGAAGAATCTCGCCCGCGAGGTCCCGGTCGAGACCGGCCTGGAGGACCCCGACGGCCGCTGGGTCGAGGTCGTCGGCCGCGTCTCCCCCGGCGCCGACGTCATCACGACCGGCCAGCTCCAGCTCGCCGACGGCGCCTCGGTCGTCGTCAAGGACGCCGCGCCCGAGGAGAAGGCCGCGCCCGCCACGGCCACGGCCACGGCCACGGCCGACAACCGTCGCCCCGACCGCTGATCCCCCGCGACCAGGAAAGCCTTTCCTGGTCGGACCTCACAGGCCCGATTGGAACGTCGAGCCCATCCCATGACGATCTCGGAAGTCTGCATCAAGCGGCCGGTCTTCACCTGGGTCCTGGTGGCGATCCCGGTGGTCCTGGGCCTGGTGTCGTACGGCCGGCTCGGCGTCGACCTCTTCCCGAACGTCGACTTCCCGGTCTGCGCCGTCACGACGGTGCTCCAGGGGGCGAGCGTCGAGGAGATGGAGACCTCGGTCACCAAGCCGATCGAGGACATCGTCAACACGATCAGCGGCATCGAGGAATTACGGTCGGAGACGACCGAGGGCGTCTCGGTCGTGACCGTGCAGTTCCAGCTCTCCAAGAGCGGCGACGTCGGGGCGCAGGAGGTCCGCGACAAGGTCACGTCGATCCTGTCGAACCTGCCCGAGGGGACCGACACGCCGATCGTCAACAAGTTCGAGACCGACTCGCAGCCGGTGATGACGATCGCCGTCTCGGGCCGCCGCGACTTCCGCGAGATCACCGAGATCGCCCGCAAGCAGATCAAGGAGCGGCTCGAGACCGTCAACGGCGTCGGCGCCGTCAGCCTCGTCGGCGGCCGGACCCGCGCCATGAACGTGATCGTCGACGTCGATCGGCTCTCGGCGCACAACCTGACCGTGGCCGACGTCGAGACCGCCCTGCGTCGGCAGAACATCGAGCGGCCCGGCGGCCGGGTCGACCAGGGGCCGCGCGAGCTCGTGCTGCGCACGCTCGGCCGGGTCAACACGGCGAGGGAGTTCGGCGACCTGATCGTCACCAACCGCGGCGGCTTCCCGATCCGGATCCGCGACGTCGGCCGCGTCGAGGACTCGTACGAGGAGCCCCGGTCGCAGGCCCGGCTCGACGGCAACGGCGCCGTCAGCCTCGTGATCCAGAAGCAGTCGGGCATGAACACCGTCGCCGTCACCGACGAGATCAAGGGCCGCCTCGACGAGCTCCGCAAGGCCCTCCCGCCCGACATCCGGACCGAGGTCATCAAGGACCAGTCGCGGTTCATCAAGAAGTCGATCGAGGAGGTGAAGTTCCACCTCCTGCTCGCCGCGGCGCTCGTCTCGGGCACGATCCTCCTGTTCATCCGCGACTGGCGCACCACCGTGATCGCCACGCTGGCGATCCCGACCTCCATCGTGCCGACGTTCCTGTTCATGGACGCGATGGGCTTCACGCTCAACAACATCACGATGCTCGGCCTGATCCTCGCGATCGGCATCGTGATCGACGACGCGGTGGTCGTTCATGAGAATATCTTCCGGCACATGGAAGAGGACGGCATGGACGGCATGGAGGCGGCGCGGGTCGGCACCCGCGAGATCGCGCTGCCGGTCCTGGCGACGAGCCTCTCCTTGATCGTCATCTTCCTGCCGATCGCCTTCATGGGCGGGATCGTCGGCCGGTTCTTCTCGAGCTTCGGCCTGACGGTCGCCTTCGCCGTAGCGATGAGCCTGTTCGTCTCGTTCACGCTCACGCCGATGCTCTGCTCGCGCTTCCTCAAGCTCGAGCCCGGCGAGGCCGGCCACGCCAAGTCGAAGTCGGGGTTCATTTATCGTTTCATCGATGGATCTTATGGCTGGGTGCTCCGGGGCGCCTTGCGGGCGAAGTGGCTGGTCGTGGTCCTGACCGTGCTCGTCATCATGAGCACGGGGCCGATCGCGCAGATCATGGGCTTCTCGCTCATCCCGCGCGACGACCAGAGCGAGTACGAGGTCCAGATCACGACGCCCGAGGGCTACTCGCTGGCCCGCACCTCCGAACTCATGAAGGAGCTGGAGGCGCGGCTGAAGCGGCTGCCGGGGACGGTCCACCTCTTCACGACGATCGGCCAGATCACCGGCGGCCGGACGGTCAAGGGCGAGGGGGACGTGACCCAGGCGACCATCTACGTCCGGATGAAGGACCTCGAGGAGCGCCGCGGGCCCGAGAAGAAGGGCGCGAGCCCGACCGAACGCGCCCGCGACTTCGTCCGCCACGTCGTCTTCGGCGAGCCGGCGTACAGCCAGTTCGAGGTCCAGAGCATGGCGCGGCAGATCCTGGAGGACTACCCCGACCTCCGCTCCAGCGTCAACGACGTCTCCGCCTTCCAGGGGGGCCGTCGGGCCCAGATCTTCCAGGTCAACCTCGCGGGGCCGGACCTCGAGCGACTGGCGGAGTATTCCGAGAAGCTCAAGGACGGATTGAAGAAGAGCGGCGGCCTGAGCGACCTCGACACGACGCTCTCGCTCCGCAAGCCCGAGGTCCAGGTCCGGATCAACCGCGAGGCGGCCAGCGACCTCGGCGTGCCCGTGGGCGTGATCGCCGACTCGCTCCGCGTCCTCGTCGGCGGCATGCCGATCTCCAACTTCAAGGACAACGGCGAGCAATACGACGTCTGGCTCCGCGCCGACCACGCCGACCGGGCCTCGACGAAGGGGGTCTATCACCTCACGATCCCGTCGCCGGTCGTCGGCCCGGTCTCGCTCGACTCGGTCGCCGAGCTCGTCGAGTCGCGCGGGCCGTCGGAGATCGAGCGACTCGGGCGGCAGCGGATCGTGACCGTCCTCGCCAATCCCGAGGGGGTCTCGCTCGGCGAGGCGGTCAACCGCTCGCAGGCCGTCCTCAAGGCGATGGACCTGCCGCCGCAGTACTCGACCGTCCTGACCGGCCAGGCCAAGACGCTCGCCGAGACGGGCTATTACTTCCTGATCGCGTTCGCGCTGTCGATCACCTTCATGTACCTGATCCTGGCGGCGCAGTTCGAGAGCTGGTCGCAGCCGATCTCGATCCTGATGGCGTTGCCGGTGACGGTGCCGTTCGGCCTGCTGTCGCTGGTCTTGTTCGAGACGCCAATGGACCTCTACGCGATGTTCGGGCTGTTCATGCTCGTCGGCATCGTGAAGAAGAACGGCATCCTCCAGGTCGACGCCACGAACCAGCTCCGCGCCGCCGGCCGACCGCGGCGCGAGGCGATCGTCGAGGCCAACCACACGCGGCTCCGGCCGATCCTGATGACGACCGTGATGCTCGTCGCCGCGATGGTCCCCATCGCCCTGGGCCGCGGCCCCGGCGCCGGCGCCCGCGCCAGCATGGCCAAGGTCATCATCGGCGGCCAGATGCTCTCGCTGGTGCTCGCGCTGATCGTCACCCCCGTCTTCTATACCTTGTTAGATATGGCCGTGAACTTGAGCCATCGTCTCGGCATCCGCTTCTCCGTCCATCCCGCGGCGCCCCCCGCGCACGCCGGCCGCGACGGGGCGATCGCCGCGAAGCACCGGCCCATGGTCGAGCCCGAGATCGTCGCCTCCGACGGCAATTGACGTCGCAGGCACGCCCCGCGTGCCGTCCGCATATTGAAATCGGACGGCACGCGGGGCGTGCCTGCTACGGGAGATCAGCGGAGCGCGATCGGCCGTAGCGCGAAGCCGGCGGCGGTCCCCTTGATCTTGGCGGTCGTGGCGACGTAGCAGAAGACGTACGCGCGGGCGCGGCTCAAACCTTCGAGGTTGTGGAACTCGCCGAGGTGAACACCCTGGTCCACCAGCAAGTAGCGATGGACGGGGATGGGGGTGCCGGGCGTCCCTGTGGGCGGGCTGACCTCGAAGCCGCTGGTGTCGGAGCCGACCATCATCGCCCCCTGGTCCTCGACGAGCCAGCGCGTCGCCTCCAGGTCGGGGCCGGCGGTGTCGTGCTCGGCGATCCTTGCGTGGTCGGCCCCCTCCTCGCCCCAGAAGCGGCCGTTGCCGGTCCGGACGAGGACGACGTCGCCGGGGTGGATCGAGACGTCTTCCCAGGCTAATGTGTCTTTCAGGTCGCGCGCGGTGATCGCGGTGTGGCCGGGCAGCGCGTCGACCTTCTTGAACGCGGCGACGTCGATCAGGACGCCGCGGGCGACGATCGGCGGGATCGTGGTGGCGTCGCACTTGCGGGGGCCGAAGTCGCCGCCCCAGTCGGCCTCCTTGAAGCCGTTGTACCAGTGGTGGTCCGCCCCGGCGGTGATGTGGGCGAGGCCGTCGATCTGGGTGGCGACGTTGTCGCTGATGAAGAGCGCGGCGCTGTGCCAGTAGACCTTGTCCGGGTTGATCGCCGCCGGGGGCGCGTCGCCGTCCCGCATCCGCTCGATCCCCTCGGGGCTGCGGAACGAGATGATCTCGCCGGGGTTGTGGCCGGCATATTTGTAACTCTTGCGGCTATACGTCAGGCCGAGGTCGAACACCTCGCCCTCCTTCGCCAGTGCTAAGGCCGAGGCGCGGCTGACGTCGGTCATCGCGTTGAGGCTGCCGACCTCGTCGTCCTTGCCCCAGACCCAGCCCCATCCCTTGCCCTTCGTCCAGCCCTTGACCTTCGCCCCGTCGTCCTGCCGCGCCGCCGACAGGCCGACGCCCACGACACCGACGACAGCCGCCGCAACCCACGGTTTCCAACGCATCGCCGATCGCCTCCAGGTGGTTTCTCGATGCCCCGGCCACCCCAACCGTCCGATCGTCAGGCCGGGCTCCCGGGCCGGGTCCGGCGGGCCTCGTCCCAGATCGGGCCGTAAACTTCTTTGTCGAACGGCGGGCAGCCGGCGGGGAACTGGCCGAGGGGGTGGTGCTTCGACCGCATCAAGGCGGTGCAATAGCTGAATGTGCGACAGGTCCGCTTCGGGTCGAGCGGCCGGCCTTCGAGGACGTAGCGGGCGAAATCCGGGTGCGACAAAGCCCCGCGGCCGACGCCGACGAACGTGGCCCGGCCGTCGCGGACGTTGGCCGCGCCGGCGTGGAACATCCAGCCCTGGAGCCAGCTATACCCCGAGCCAACCACCGCCAGGTCGGGGAAGGCCGACTGGACCGCCGCCGTGAGTCGGAAGTGGCGCGCGACCCCGATCAACGGATGCTCGGGCGTCTCGTAGCCATCGACCGGCGAATACTCGAACGGCCGGAGCAGGTGCGGGCTCGCATAGGGGTTGCCCGCGGTCACGTTGACCAGCGACACGCCGAGCCCCTGCAACAAGCGGATCAGCTCGATCGGCTCGGCGAGGTCGGCGGCGTCCGGGTCGTCCTCGTTCGTGCCCCAGGCCGACCGGATCGGCCGCTCGAACGCCTCGGGCACGCCGACGCCGTCGGCCCCGCGGCGATACGGGATGCCGTCGAAGACGTTCAGGCGCGTGCCGATCAGGAGCCCCGGCACCTCGTCGCGGATGCGGCCGACGACCGCGCGGACGAAGCGGGTCCGGTCCTCGAACGAGCCGCCGTAGCGGCCGGGCCTCGTCCGGGCGGCGAGCAGCTCGTTGAGGAAATAGCGGTGGCACTGCTTCAGGTCGATGAAGTCAAATCCAACCTGCGAAGCGACCCGCGCCGCGGCGACGTAGCGATCCTGGAGGCGGTCGAGTTCCTCATCCGAGATGAGGGCGCCGTCGGGCCCGGCCGTCGTTCCCGTGGCCTTGTCAACGATCGTGCGGGGGTCGAGCAAGGGGTCGTGCTGGGCCAGGATCGGCCGGGGGACGCTGTAACGGCCGGAGTGGGTCAACTGGAGGCCGACGAGCAGGTCGTCGTCGCGGCCCCAGGCGCGGCGGTGGGCGTCGCGGCAGGTCGCGACGAGGCGGGCGAGGCCGCCGGCGCGGCCTTCGTCGACGACGAGCTGCCGCGGGTTGGCCCGACCCTCGGGGACGACCGCCGCGGCCTCGCCCCAGATCAGCTTGGCGCCGCCGTCGCCGAACCGGCGGTAGCGGCGGATCGTCAGCTCGTCCGGGTCGCCGTCGGGGGTGGCGTCGCAACCCTCCATCGGCTGGACCGCCAGCCGGTTGCCGACCCTCCGCCCGGCCACGTCGACCCCCTCCCTCAGGACCGACAGGTCGTCCGACACCCGGACGTCCAGGCCCCGCCCCTCGGCGTCGCGGGCGAGGCTGTCGGCCGTCTTGTATTTGAAGAATCGCGACATGACGACCCGATTCTCGGAATCACTGGCGAAAGAGGTAGGCAGTCGCCCGTAGACAGTAGGGGGTCCGACGCCGCACGTCGAGTCCCAAGCGGCGAGCCGACGGCCGGGTCCGGGGAAAAACCCCGGACAGGACTGGCAGTCGCACGGCCTCCGCTGCCATTTTGGCAGCGAGAGTGGACACCGGGTGTTTTTTCCTAAGTCATTTGTTCTTTGCTATTTGCAATGATCCATTAGCCCGGGCGCGCGAGTTGCATCTGGCCGCGGCGTGTCCTTCGGGGACGCTTGTTCCCCGCGCCGACCCGGCGGGGTCGGGGCTTGAATATCGAGGGAGAAGACCACCGTGGCGAAGCTGTTGGTCTACGAGGAGGAGGCGCGGCAGAAGCTGGCCAGCGGCGTGGGCAAGCTCGCCCGCGCCGTGCGGAGCACGCTCGGCCCGAGGGGTCGCAATGCCGTCATCGACAAGGGGTGGGGCAGCCCCACGGTCACCAAGGACGGCGTGACCGTCGCCGAGGAGATCGAGCTGACCGACGCCTACGAGAACATGGGCGCGCAGCTCGTCAAGGAGGCGGCGTCGAAGACCTCCGACGCGGCCGGCGACGGCACGACGACGGCGACCGTGCTGGCCGAGGCGATCTTCAGGGAGGGCCTCAAGGCCCTCGCCGCCGGCGCCGACGCGATGGCCCTGAAGCGCGGCATCGACCGCGCCGTCGGCACCGTCGTCGAGCACCTCAAGGGGCAGTCCAAGACGATCGGCGACAAGGAGATCGCCGAGGTCGCCACCATCGCCGCCAACAACGACCGCACCATCGGCGAGAAGCTCGCCGACGCCTTCAAGCGGGTCGGCAAGGACGGCGTCATCACCGTCGAGGAGGGCAAGGGGCTCGAGACCGAGGTCGACGTCGTCGAGGGCATGCAGTTCGACCGCGGCTACCTCTCGCCCCACTTCGTCACCGACCCGGACCGCATGGAGGTCGTCCTCGAAGATCCCTACATCCTCATCTATGAGGAGAAGGTCAGCACGCCCCGGGCCCTGATCCCCTTGCTCGAGCAGATCGCCCGCGGCAGCAAGCCGCTGCTGATCATCGCCGAGGACATCGAGGGCGAGGCGCTGGCGACACTGGTCGTCAACAAGCTCCGCGGCATCCTCCAGGTCGCCGCGGTGAAGGCGCCCGGCTACGGCGACCGCCGCAAGGCGATGCTCGGCGACATCGCGGTCTTGACCGGCGGCAAGGCGATCTTCAAGGACCTGGGCATCGAGCTCGAGAACGTCCAGCTCGCCGACCTCGGCCGCGCCGGCAAGGTGATCATCGACGGCGAGAACACGACGATCGTCGAGGGACACGGCTCCGCCGACGAGATCAAGGGGCGGACCGAGATGATCCGCCGCGAGATCACCCAGACCGACAGCGAGTACGACCGCGAGAAGCTCCAGGAGCGGCTGGCAAAGCTCGCCGGCGGCGTGGCGCAGATCAACGTCGGCGCCGCCACCGAGACCGAGATGAAGGAGCGCAAGGCCCTCGTCGAGGACGCCCTGCACGCCACCCGCGCCGCGATCGAGGAGGGCATCGTCCCCGGCGGCGGCACCGCCCTGATCCGAGCCGCGTCGGCGCTGGAGAAGGTCGACCTCAAGGGCGACGAGGCCCTCGGCGTCGCCATCGTCCGCAAGGCGATGGAGCAGCCGGCGCGGTCGATCGCCGAGAACGCGGGGCTCGATGGCGCCGTCGTCGTCAACCGGATCCAGAAGTCCAAGGAGGCCAACTTCGGCTACGACGCCGAGAAGGGCCAGTGGGGCGACCTGCTGGCCGTCGGCATCATCGACCCGACCAAGGTCACCCGATCGGCGCTCCAGAACGCCGCGAGCGTCGCCGGCCTCCTGCTGACGACCGAGGCCATCATCGTCGAGAAGAAGGAGAAGAAGAAGGAGGCCGCCGGCCACCACGACCACCACGGCGGCATGGGCGACATGGGCGGCATGGGGATGATGTGAGTTGCCCGCGACGGCGCCTCGCATCCGAATTCGTACATCAACGGACCCAGATCGAGAAGGGACCATAGCGATGGCCAAGCTGAAGATCCGGCCGCTCGAGGACCGCGTCGTCATCCAGCAGATCGAGGCCGAGCAGAAGACCGCCGGCGGCATCGTGCTGCCGGACACCGCCAAGGAAAAGCCCCAGCGCGGCAAGGTGCTGGCCGTCGGCCCCGGCAAGCTGCTCGACTCGGGCGAGCGCGCCAAGATCGACGTGAAGGAGGGGGACGAGGTCCTCTTCGGCAAGTACTCGGGCACCGACATCAAGGTCGACGGCGAGGAGATCAAGATCCTCCGCGAGGCCGACATCCTGGCCAAGATCGTCTGACGGGGATTGCGGGATTCGGGATGCGGATTGCGGAATGAATCCACATATTCTCTGCAATCCGCATTCCGAATCTCCGAATCCGAATTCCGCATTCCGAATCCCGCAATCCGCAATCGGGAGGTTCCCGTGCCCAAGCAATTGCTCTTCTCCGACGCCGCCCGGCGCAAGATGCTCGAGGGGGTCGACACGCTGGCGCATGCCGTCGGCACGACGCTCGGCCCGACGGGCCGGAACGTGATCATCAGCAAGTCGTTCGGCGGCCCGGCGGTGACCAAGGACGGCGTGACAGTGGCCAAGGAGATCGAGCTGGGCGACCCGTTCGAGAACATGGGCGCCAAGCTCGTCAACGTCGTCGCGACCAAGACCTCGGACGTGGCCGGCGACGGCACGACGACCGCGACGATCCTCGCCCGCGCGATCTTCCGCGAGGGCTTGCGCAACATCACGTCGGGCGCCAACCCGACGACCGTCCGCCGCGGCATCGAGAAGGCGGTCGAGGCGGCCGTCAACGAGCTGCATTCGAAGGTCTCGCGCGAGGTCACCAAGCCCGAGGAGATCGCCCAGGTCGGCGCCATCTCGGCGAACAACGACGAGGCGATCGGCAAGATGCTCGCCGAGGCCGTCGCCAAGGTCGGCCAGGACGGCGTCATCACCGTCGAGGAGGGCAAGTCCGCCGCGACGACCCTCGAGTTCGTCGAGGGCATGCAGTTCGACAAGGGCTACCTCAGCCCCTACTTCGTCACCAGCCCGACGACGATGGAGGCGGTCCTCGATGACTGCCTGATCCTGCTCCACGAGAAGAAGATCGGCAACCTCCGCGAGCTGATCCCGCTCCTGGAGAAGGTCGCCGGCTCGGGCAAGCCGCTGTTGATTGTGGCCGAGGACGTCGAGGGCGAGGCCCTGGCGACGCTGGTCGTCAACAAGCTCCGCGGCATCCTCAACATCTGCGCCGTCAAGGCCCCCGGCTTCGGCGACCGCCGCAAGGCGATGCTCGGCGACATCGCGGTCTTGACCGGCGGCACGGTCCTGAGCGAGGACCTCGGCTTGAAGCTCGAGGGCCTCTCACTCGACCAGCTCGGCCGCGCCAAGCAGGTGAAGGTCGACAAGGACAGCACGACGATCATCCAGGGGGCCGGCAAGCCGGCCGAGATCAAGAAGCGGATCGAGCAGCTCCGCCGCCAGATCGAGGAGACCGAGAGCGAGTACGACAAGGAGAAGTTCCAGGAGCGGCTCGCGAAGATCTCCGGCGGCGTGGCGCTCATCAACGTCGGCGCCGCGACCGAGGCCGAGATGAAGGAGAAGAAGGCCCGGATCGAGGACGCCCTGCACGCCACCCGTGCCGCGGCCCAGGAGGGGATCGTCCCCGGCGGCGGCGTCGCGCTCCTCCGCGTCATCCCCGCCGTCGAGCAGGTCCACAAGGGCCTGACCGGCGACGAGCAGCTCGGCGCCGCCATCGTGCTCCGCGCGTTGGAGGAGCCGATCCGCCACATCGCCGCCAACTCGGGCCACGACGGCGGCGTCGTCGCCGAGGAGGTCAAGGCCCGCAAGGGCGCCGAGGGCTTCGACGCCAACACCGGCGAATACGTCGACATGTTCGCCGCCGGCATCGTCGACCCCACCAAGGTCACCCGCTCCGCCCTCCAGAACGCCGCCTCGATCGCCGCGCTCATGCTGACGACCGAGGCCATGATCACCAACATCAAGGAAGACGAGGAGAAGGGCGCGGCCCGGGTCGAGGGCTCGGTGCGGTAAGCCCGGTTTCATGATCCGTGGTACCGGCTCCACGCGGGTCGGTGCCACGGATCATGGTGGCAGGGCCAGGAGCGGCCCGTCGCTCGTCGGCGGGGAGCTTCGAGAGTCCTCGTCGGGCGGCGCCCGCCCCACGAACCGGCCTCGCCTCAATCGCGGGGCGTGTCCTGGAGCTTCAGCTCGCCGTCGGCGCCGACGGTGGCGACGGTGGCACCGTCGGGGGAGATGGCCAGGGCGGTCGTGCCGCCGTCGTGGAGGACGTTGGAAACGTCGCGATACTTGCCGGCGGCGAGGTCGAAGCGGCGGAGGGGGCCGCGGTCGCCGGCCGCGAGCAGGGCGGAGCCGTCGGCGAGGAATGCGAGGGATCGGACGGGGCCGGTGGGGCTGGCGAGCTCGACGGTGCGGGTCGCCTTGTCCGGGTCCCAGAGCCAGACCTTGCCGTCCTCGGCCGCGGTGGCGAGCGCCTTGCCGTCGGGGCGGAAGGCGACGGCGGCGATCGGCCCCTTGTGTCCCTCGAGCTCGGCCCGGACCTCGCCGCGCGACAGGTCCCAGAGCTTGGCCGTCCAGTCGAGCCCGCCGGTGGCCAGGGTCTTGCCGTCCGGGCTCAGCGCGACGCAGGTCACGGCGCTGGTGTGCTGCGCGAGGACGGCCGTCTCGCGCCTCCGGGCGACGTCCCAGGTCCGCGCGGTCCCGTCGCGCGAGCCGGCGGCGAGGGTCGTGCCGTCGCGCGAGAATACCAGGGATGTGATCGCGCCAGCATCACTTTTCAGGACGCCGACCTCCTTGCCCGAGGCGGGGTCGACGAGGTGGATTGCGCGGCCGTCGCCCCCGGCGGCGAGGAGCTTGCCGTCGGGCGAATACGCGACGCAACGGGCCGCGCCGCCGGGGAGCTGGAGGACGAGGCGATCGACGCGCGCGGCCGGGTCCCAGAGCGTGACCGTGCCGTCCTCGCAGGCGGTGGCGACCGTCTTGCCGTCGGGCGCGAAGGCGACGCCGTGGACGCGGTCGAGATGGGCCATCGGCGCCGACTTCTCCTCGCCAGGCGCGATCGCCCCGCGGAAGGTCGCGACGAACCGGCCCTCGGCCAGGCGCCAGATCCGGATCGTCCTGTCCCGGCCGGCCGAGGCGAGCGTGTCGTCGTCGAGGTAGGCGAGGCAGAAGACCTGGTCCAGGTGTCCCCTCAGCGAGATCCGCGACGAGGCCGGAAGGGCGGTTCCCGGGACCCCTCCGGGTACGTCCTTGGCCTTGGCCAGCGCCTCGATGTCGTGGACGAAGATCACGCCGCGCTTGAGGCTCACCGGCGTGCTCGATTCCGTGGCGACGGCCAGTCGCCGGCCGTCGGGGGAGAAGGCGAGGGCGAGGAGGTTATAGCCGGGCATCGGGAGCGTCCGCCACGGATTCGGGCTCCGCGACCCGACCTCCCAGAATCGCACGGCGCCATCGTATCCCCCCGAGGCGAGGAGCTTGCCGTCGGGGCCAAAGGCCAGCGATGTGACCGATTTGGCCTGCCGGAAGGTCGCAAGCACGGAACCGTTGTCGACCTTCCAGAGCTGGATCTGGTTTCCGCCGCCGCCGGCGAGCGTCGCGCCGTCGGGACTCATGGCCACGGCCCGGACCGTCCTGGGCCCGTCCTCCAGCGTCCGGATCATCTCACCCTTGGCGACATCCCAGAGCCGGATCGTGCGGTCGTCGCTCCCCGAGGCGAGCGCCTTGCCGTCGGGGCCGAAGGCGACCGAGACGACGTCGCCACGGTGCCCCTCCAATCCCTTCGAGAGCGCCCTCGTGGCGACGTCCCAGAGCCGGATCGTCCGATCGGCGCCCGCCGAGGCGAGCGTCTTGCCGCCGGCGCCGAAGGCGAGGGCGAACACCGCTCCCTTGTGCCCCTCCAGGTTCGCCAGGACCCGGCCCGTGGCGGCGTCCCAGAGCTTGACCACGCCGTTGAGGTCACCCGAGGCCAGGGTCTTGCCGTCGGGCGTCGCCGCGAGGGCGAAGATGGGGGCGGTGTGGCCTTTGAGCGGCGGCTTCGGATCGTCGGCGGCCAGGCCGGTCAACAGCGTGAGGGTCGCGACGAGGACGGCGCGAACGGGTCGAAGTCGAAGACCCTCACCCCGGCCCTCTCCCAGGGGGAGAGGGGGAAAAGCGAGCGGTGACATCGCGGCTGGCCCCTTCAGTGGGCGGTCGGGGCGACGAGCGACTTGAGGAAGGCCTCGACCTGGAGCCGCTCCTTGGAGCCGAGCGCGGCGAACTTCCTGGCGGCGTCGGCCCCCTGGCCGCCGTGCATGGCGACAGCCTGCTCGAGCGATGCGGCGCGGCCGTCGTGGAGATAGGGGGCGGAGTCGCGGAAGCCCCAGAGGGGAGGCGTCCGCCATTCCTGCCGCTTCGCGCCGCGCGGGGCCTTGGAGATGGAGCGGGCGACGCCCGGGTCCTCGGGGTCGCTCGGATCGTCGGGGTCGTCGGGATCGGAGGGGTCATATGAGCCGAGGTCGGCCAACTCGGGGCCCAAGTCGTGCAGGAGCAGGTCGGAATAGAGGCCATCGACGTCGCCGAGCCTGGCCATGTGGCACGAGGCGCAGCCGGCCGTCGCGAACAGCTCGCGGCCGGCGGCGAGGTAGTCGGCCTCGGCCTTGCTCGACGGCTCATGGTGGACGGGTGCCGGCAGGTCGCGGACAAAAGCGACCAGCGCCGCGCACTCGTCGGCCGTCAGGTCATTGCCCTTGGCCTTGTACCTCGGCGCCTGCGGGACAACGGCCTGCGAGTGGCCGGGGACCTCGAGGCCGACCTCGACGGCGCAGGCCGTCAGGACGAAGTCCTCGACACTCGCCGTCGTCCCCTTCCAGCCGAACCGGCCGATCCGGCCGTCCTTCAGGCGGCTCGGTCGCCCCTTGACCTCCTGGTCCTGCTGCTGGGCGGCCCGGGCGATGACCTTCTCCGGGATCGCGTCGATCAGGCCGATGCCGAAGAGGGCCGTCGGGTTGCGCTGGGAGTGTGAGAGGAGGAATTCGAGCACCTTGACCTCGCTGGGCGTGTCCCTTAGGGTCGCGGCGGTCCTTCGTTCGACGAGGGTCCTCTCGGGCAAACCGCCGGGCTGGACCTGACCGATGAGGGCGACGCCGGCCAGCGTCCGGCTCCTCCACGCCTCGTAGTTCGGGTCGGTGCCGAAGCGGTGGACGACGACGCTCCTGGTGGCCTTGAAGCCGGCGTGGATGTCGAGCAAGGGTGCGACGTCGGGCCGGGCGGGCTTGCCCTGCCCAGGCTCCATCGGCTGAAGGGCCTGTGCCGCGCTGAGGATGTCGATGTTCTTGCTGGCCGGGCCGGCGCCGCCGGGGGCACCGGCGTTGTGGCAGGCGACGCAGGAGCTGTCGTTATAGACCGGCCCGAGGCCGTCGCCGCCGTGGCTGCGGGGGTCCTTGGGGAGCCACTCGCGGAGGAAGATCTCGCGGCCGGCCGCGATCACATCCTTATCCTTCGACCGGTCGGGCGTCGGCTCGGCCGCCGTCGCGACCGCGCCCCAGATCAGCCCTGCCCCGACGGCCCACGCCCCCAGCACGCTCGCCGATCTCGTTGCCCGCATCGTGTAGTCCCTCCGCAAGGGAGCCATCCGTTGACGATCGACACGGTCCGACATGGAGTGGCCGGGCGACCCCGGCACTCCCGCCAGCATACCGCCGTCGCCGCGGATTGCAACGAAGTTTTTCGGCGCAGGCCGCATTGATCCCCCGTAGCAGGTACGCTCCGCGTGCCGTCGAGCCAACCGAACGGGGTGGTGTTGGCCGACGGCACGCGGAGCGTGCCTGCTCCAAAGGGGTCGGAGGCCGGCCCCGTCCTCAAGCGGCCAGGGATCGCCGGGCACGGCGGGCGAGGACCGCGGCGGCGCCGAGGCCGAGCAGGGCGAGCGAGGCGGGCTCGGGCACCGCCTTGCCGCCGTGGCCGCCCGAGGGGTCCTGGGCCTGGACCGCGAAGAGGTATGAGCCCGAGGTCCCGGCGCCGCCGGCCGTCGGCAGGCCGGGCAGGCCGAAGTCGATGGTCGGGACCGCCGCGACGGTGTAGACGGCGTTGCCGAGCGTCAACGACTGCGACGCCGGGCTGAACATGGGGTTGTTGAACTCGATCGTCCCGCCGCCGTTGGCCGAGAGGATGACCGAGCCGGTCTGAGTCCCCTGGAACGTCAGCGACCCCGACTGGCCCGAGGCCAGGTCGGTGATCGTCAGCTTGACCGTCACCGGCGTGTCGAAGTGGTCGAGGTCGCCGTAGAGCCCCTGGCCCCAGAGCGCGAAGGTGGCGACCTTGATCTCGGTCCCGCCGGGCGCGCCGGCGTTGTTGATCGGCGACTTCGACGGGATGCCGTTGCCGATGCCGTCGAAGTCGATCGTCGTCCCCGGCGCCCCGAGCGAGCTCGAGGCCGGCAGGGCCACGCCGGGCGTGACCTGAGTCGCGTAGGTGAACTCGCCGAAGTCGGCCCGCGCGGCCGCGCCGCCGGCGAGGGCCCAGGCCGCGACGATCGCCGTCGCCAGACAACCCTGTCTGTTCATCGCATCCTGCTCCCGGTGGTCTTCCTGATCGTCGTCGCGAGGCGGCCCCACTCCAGGCCGCGGCGGGAGCATACCAGACCCCCGGCGACGCTGACAATGGAGAAGTGCTGGGTCACGAGTGCGGGGTGAAGAGAGTGTAAAGGCGACGTCGGCCCGTAGGGCAGGGCTTGCCCTGCCGCTTCCACGGGACCGAAGAGGCAGGGCAAGCCCTGCCCTACGAAACCGACTCGGCCCTGTTTCTCCGGTCCGGGCCGGGATAAGCTGGGCCGGTCGCGGGCGGGACCGATCGCGCGGGGGGGAGACCCGGGGTCGGGGAGCGCCCGCGGCGGCAACCGGGAGGGAATCGCCAATGTTCTGTCGCAACGGTCGCTGGGGGATCGCGGTCGCCATCGCGGGCGCCGTGGCCATCGCCACGCCGGCGGGGGCCGAGTCGGGCCCGCCGAAGAAGGTCGCCACGGTCGAGGGGATCACGGAGTACCGGCTCGACAACGGCGCGAGGGTGCTCTTGTACCCCGACCCGTCGAGCGCCCGGGTCACGGTCAACATGACGGTCCTGGTCGGCTCGCGCCACGAGGGCTACGGCGAGACGGGCATGGCCCACCTCCTCGAGCACATGGTCTTCAAGGGGACGGACAAGCACCGCGACATCCCCGCCTTGATGAAGGAGCGGGGCGCCCAGTTCAACGGCTCGACCGACTTCGACCGCACCAACTACTTCGAGACCCTGCCCGCCTCCGAAGAGAACCTCGCCTTCGCGCTGGGCCTGGAGGCCGACCGCCTCGTCCACAGCTTCGTCCGCGGCGAGGACCTCAAGACCGAGATGACCGTCGTCCGCAACGAGTTCGAGAGCGGCGAGAACTCGCCGACGCGGATCCTCGCCCAGCGGATGATGGCCACGGCCTTCGAGTGGCACAACTACGGCAAGGACACCATCGGCAACCGCTCCGACATCGAGCGCGTGCCGATCGACAACCTCCGGGCCTTCTATCGCAAGTACTACCAGCCCGACAACGTCGTGGTCGTCGTCGCCGGCAAGTTCGACGAACACAAGGCCCTCGACCTCGCCTCGAAGACCTTCGGCGCCATCCCCAGGGCCGACCGCAAGCTCGATGCGGCCTACACCGAGGAGCCCCCGCAAGACGGCGAGCGCGTCGTGACCCTCCGCAGGGTGGGCGACGTGCCGATCGTCGGCGTGCTCTACCACGTCCCCGCCGGCCCCGACCCGGAGTTCGCCGCGGTCCAGGTGCTGGCCAGCCTGCTGGCGTCGCAGCCGTCGGGCCCGTTGTACAAGGCGCTCGTCGAGCCGAAGAAGGCCGCCAGCGTCTCCGCCCGCGCCCAGGCGACCCACGACCCCGGCGCGCTCATGATCACCGCCGAGGTCCGCAAGGGACAGTCGGCCGACGAGGTCCGCGACACGATCGTCTCGATCGTCGAGACGCTCAAGGAGAACGGCCCGGCCGCCGAGCAGGTCGACCGCGCCAAGCGACAGATCCTCAAGGCGCGCGCCCTGGCCGACGCCGACGCCAACCAGACGGCCATCCGCCTCAGCGAGGCGATCGCGCAAGGGGATTGGCGATTGTACTTCCTCGAGCGCGACCGGATCGAGCGGGTCACGCCCGAGCAGGTCCGCCGGGTCGCGGCGAAGTACCTGGCGCGGAGCAACCGCACCGTCGGCCTCTTCGCCCCCGCCGACACCCCCCAGCGCACGCCGATCCCGCCCCGGCCCGACATCACCCAGATCGTGGATAACTACAAGGGCCGCGACACCGGCTCGGCCGGCGAGTCGTTCGAGCCCACCCCCGCGGCGATCGAGGCCCACGTCCGCCGGCCCGAGCCGGCCGCGGGCGTGAAGCTCGCGCTCTTGCCCAAGAAGACGCGCGGCGAGATGGTCTACCTGCAACTGACCCTCCGCTACGGCGACGCCGACAACCTCAAGGGCCTGACCGACGCCGCGGGCTTCCTCGGCGAGCTGATGACGCGGGGGACGAAGTCGCTCAACCGCCAGCAGATCGAGGACGAGCTCGACAAGAACCTCGCCCGACTGTCCGCCGGCCTCGGCGGCGGGGGCGGCCGTCGCGGCGGCGGGATGATGGCCGGCGCGGCCGAGCCGGGGGCGGTCACGTTCACGCTCCAGACGAAGCGCGCCAACCTGCCGGCCGTCCTCGAGATCCTCCGCCAGGTCCTCCGCGAGCCGACCCTCCCGGCCGACGAGTTCGAGGTCCTGAAGGCCCAGCGCCTCGCCCGCCTCGAGGAGGGCCGCACCGACCCGGCCCGCCTCGCCGCCAACCGCCTCCAGCGCACCCTCAACCCCCACGACCCCGACGACGTCCGCTACGTGCCGACGATCGACGAGTCGATCACCCGGCTGAAGGCGACGACCGTCGAGCAGGTCCGCCGCCTGTACGACGACTACCTCGGCGCCGGCCACGGCGAGGTGGCGATCGTCGGCGACTTCGAGCCCTCCGAGGTCCTGCCGGTCCTCGGCAAGGCCCTGGACGGCTGGAAGGCGAGCCAGCGCTACGCCCGGATCGAGCGGCCGGCGCCGGCCGGGATCGCCGCCATGCGCGAGACGATCCTGACGCCCGACAAGGCGAATGCCACGCTCCTGGCCGGCCTGGCATTGCGGATGACCGACGACGACCCCGACTATCCGGCCCTCGTCGCCGGCAACTTCATCCTCGGCGGCGGCACGCTCTCCTCGCGGATCGGCAACCGCCTCCGCCAGAAGGAGGGCCTCTCCTACGGCGCCAGCTCCATGTTCAACGCCGACCCGCTCGACCCCCGCGCCACCTTGATGGTCACCGCCATCTGCAACCCCGCCAACCTGCCCCGCGCCATCGTCTGCATGGACGACGAGGTCGCCAAGATCCTCCGCGACGGCGTGACCGCCGAGGAGCTCGACCAGGCCAAGGTCGGCTACCGCCGCCAGCAGGAGGTCCGCCGCGCCAGCGACATGGCCCTGACCGCGCTGCTGGCCCGCGACCTCTACCTCGGCCGCACGTTGAAGCACGACGCCGACCTCGAGCGCGCCATCGACGCCCTGACGCCCGAGGCCGTCTCGTCGGCCTTGCGACGCCACCTCGACCCCAAGCGCCTCGTCGTCATCGGCGCCGGCGACCTCAAGCCCAGCCCCTCGGGCGGGGGCCGCTGAGCCGAGGAAAAGTGCTGAGTGCTGAGTGCTGAGTAACGAGTGCGGAGTGGAGAGACTCGCCTTCTCCACTCCGCACTCCATCCCGTAGGGCAGGGCTTGCCCTGCCTCTTCCACTCCATCCCGTAGGGCAGGGCTTGCCCTGCCTCTTCCACGACGGGAGGGAAGAGGCAGGGCAAGCCCTGCCCTACGCTTACTCCGCACTCGTTACTCCGCACTCAGCACTTTTCCCGGGGGCCCGAAGGTCAACCAGGCGAGCAGCGACAGGAACACCAGGTTCTTCGCGTTGTAAGCCAGGATCACATAGAGATTCGTCCTCCCGAGGACGTGCATCAGCGACGGTGCGAGGGTGGTCGCGACGAGGCCGGCCGCGAAGAGGAGCCGGGCCCGGGGCGCGGCGGGGCCGTCGAGCGCGGCGAGGAACGGGATCGGCCAGATCAGGTACTGCGGCGAGAAGACCTTGCCGCCGAGGATGAACGCGAACAGCGCCGCCGCGCAGTACCTCGGCAACTCCCTCGACCCGCGGGCCACGAACGTCCCCCAGACGACCAGCAGGAGCCCGGCCTGGAGCGGCAAGGCCAGCCTGACCAGGGCCGGCGTCCAGGGGGTGGTCGTCGAGAACGAGACGTGGTCGCGGCCGACGACGATCGACGCGCCGGCGAGCTTCGCCGCGAGCATCTGCGCGCACGAGAGGACGCTTCCATATTCGATTCCACGTCCGATGTGATAGTCCAGCGTCGCGGCCACCCCCGGCCACCCGGCGACGACCCGCCAGAGCCCGACGCCGACGGCCATCGTCGCGACGAACGCGACCGCCCCGCGCCGGCGTGATCCCCCCGGCGATGCGAAGGGCGCGAAGCCGGCCACCAGCGCCGGGAAGACCTTCGCCAGCGTGCCCAGCGCGGCCAGGAAGCCCCCCATCCCGCCCCGCCCCGACGACCACGCCAACGCCGCCGCGAAGGCGAGCAACGCCGGCCAGGCGTCGAAGCGGGCGAGGATCAGCCGCTCCTGGAGCGCCGCGAACAGGGTGAACCACGCCAACGCCCGCGCCGATCGCCCCCCCGGGCCGGCCCACGCCGCGACGAGCAACGCCGTCGCCACCTGGCATGAGATCATCTCGAATCCGAAGACGATTCGATAAGATTGCAGGTCGCGGGCCACGAGCGCCGGCGCCACGATCACCGGCAAGGCCAGGGGCGGGTACTCGACCGCGAAGTCGCGGTACGGCACCCGCCCCGAGAGGACCAAGGTTGCATAATGATGATAAATGTACGTATCATCGATCGAGGAGCGCGGCCGCGCGGCGAGGGTGCCCAGGCCGATGGCGGCCTGGGCCGCGACGGCGACGAGGGCGGTCCGGCCGGGGCTCAAGGCTTGCCGGCCTTCGGGGCGGCGGCGGCGGGGTTGGGCTTGTTGAGGTCCTCGAAGGTCAACGGGGTGGCGCGGGGGTCGGAGTCGAGGTTGACGCCGGGCGGCGGCGTGGCGGCCTCGAGGTAGACGTCCATCTGCTGGCCGATGTAGACGGGGACCGCCCGCTCGTCGGGCAAGGCGTAGATGACCTGGAGGACCCGCGTGTCGACGCGCTCGGAGTTCGAGCCGGTGAGGCTCTGCTTCGGGATGACGTAGGGCTCGATGTCGACGTACTCCAGCGGGAACCGGACGTTGGGCTTGCCCTTGAGCGTGGCGATGGCGCGGAGCCCCTTGCGGTAATACGGCACGTCCTGCTCGTCGATGTCGACGCGGACGTGCAATCGCCGGATGTCGCCGAGGACGACCAGCGGCTCGTTCCACTGCAACGCGGCGAACTGGCCGAGCCGGACGTGGACCTGGAGCACCTGGCCGTCGACCGGGGCGCGGACCATCGTGCGCTCGATGTCGGTCTCGATGCCCTTGACCTGCGCCTCGGCCTGGAGGACGGCGGCGCGCTGGACCTCGATGTCCTTGACCCACGTCTTCTTGAGCCGCTCGAGGTCGGCCTCGGCCCTGGCGAGGGTGGCCTTGGCGGCGTAGAAGGCGTAGCGGTCGCGGTCGTAGTCGCTGGCCGCGGAGGCGCGGTCCTGGTACAGCTTCTCGGTGCGGCGGGCGACGACCTCGGCGTCCATGAACCGCGCCCGCGACTCGTCGACCGCCGCCTGAAACGTCGGGATGTCTCCCGTCGTCGGCGCGACCTCCAGCCGCTCGAGCTGCGCCC
This sequence comes from Isosphaeraceae bacterium, assembly GCA_035551935.1. Classification (GTDB taxonomy): domain Bacteria; phylum Planctomycetota; class Planctomycetia; order Isosphaerales; family Isosphaeraceae; genus DASZMJ01. The sequence continues at coordinate 4,866 of DASZMJ010000211.1, read as the reverse complement.
GCGCCGAGGCGAGGTTGGCCTCCCGCACCAGCAGCTCGGCCTTGAGGTTCCGGTCGTCGGTCCGGAACAGCGGGTCCCCCGTCTTGACCATGTCGTTGCGGTTGACGAACCGCTCGACGACCACGCCCGGGATGTTCGCGCCGATCGGGATGTTCTCCCTCCGCGCCTCGACGATCCCCGCCCCCGCGATCGCCCGGAAATCCGACGGCCGCTCCGGCGGAGGCACCACCGGCCGCGACGGCGGCGGCGACTGCCGCGCCTTGACCACCGTGAAGACCGCGAAGCCCAGCCCCAGCACCGCGGCCATCGGCAATAGGTATTTCGTGAACATGATCCGTATCCCTTTCGCGGCCGTCAGGCCGCCTCGTGGCCCTGACCCCGGGCGGCGTCGCGGTCCTCGATCTGGACGATGTGGCCGTCGTCCATGTGGGCGATGCGGTCGCCGAAGTGGAAGACGCGGTTGTCGTGGGTGACGACGATGACGGCGCGGTCGGGCCGGACGGCGGCCTCGCGCATCAGCTCCATCACCGTGTTGCCCGTCTCATGGTCCAGGGCCGCGGTCGGCTCGTCGCAGACCAGCAGGCTCGGCTCGTGGACCAACGCCCGGCTGATCGCCACCCGCTGCTGCTGGCCGCCGGAGAGCTGCGAGGGGAGGCTCTCGGCCTTCTTGCCCATGCCGATCATCTCGAGGACCTCGCGCGCCCGCGCGACGGCCTTGTGCTTCGACCAGCCGGCGATGACCAGCGGGATCGCCGCGTTCTCGGCCGCGGTCAGGGCCGGCAGGAGGTTGTACTGCTGGAAGACGAAGCCGATGTTCTTGGCTCGGAACCGCGTCCGCTGGCGGTCGCTCAGCCGCGTGACGTCGGTGCCGAAGATCTCGACCGAGCCGTCGTCGCAGTCGAGGATGCCGGCGATGACCGACAGGAGCGTCGTCTTGCCGCACCCCGACGGGCCGACGATCAGGGACATCTGCCCCCGGAGCACGTCCCAGTCGACCCCCCGCAAGGCCGCCACGCGCTGCTCGCCGGCGCCGAAGTACTTCGTCACGCCGCGGATGCGGACCGCGACGTCGCCGTCCCGCGCGGGCGGCGGCGGGGCCTTCGCCTGGATCTCCTCGGTCGCGGTCGCGGTCGCGGTCATGGAAACTCCACCCTGCGGGTCTTCGGGGGGACGGGCGGGTCTCGGACGCTGGCGGCGCTCAGCCGCGGAAGACGACGGCCGGCTCGAGCACGATCACGCGCCGGACGCTGAGGATGCTGGAGAGGAAGCAGATCGCCACGACGGCGCCGCCGGTGATCGGCAGGAGTTGCCAGGGCGTATAGAACGCCAGCTCGCCGCCGCGCGAGGTGACGCCGAAGAGGCCGGCCAGGCCCATGCCCAGGCCGTAGCCGAGCAGGCCGACGACCGCCGCCTGGAGCAGGATCATGCCGACGATCCGCGCGTTCGTCGCCCCCATCGCCTTCAGGGCGCCGAACTGCTTGATGTTCTCGATCGTGAAGTTGTAGAACGTCTGCCCGGCGATCGCCGTGCCGACGAGGAAGCCGAGCATCGTCGTGATGCCGAAGTTGATCGGGATGCCCGTATATTTGAGGTAGTAATTGATCGTGTCCCAGATGAACTCCTGGCTCGTCCGCGCCCGCAGCCCGGTGCGGCGGGCGATCCGGGCGGCGACCTCCTTGATCCAGCGCTCGCGCTCCTCGGGCGTGGCGGTCGGGGCGAGGTCCTCGGCCTTGGCCAGGACGTAGGAGAGGACCTTGCGCTCCTGCGGGGCGAACAGCTTGGCGCGGGAATACTTGGTGTAGACGACGGCGTTGGACTGGAAGGTGCGGGTCGCCTCGCAGACGCCGACGATGATGGCGCGGTGGTCGTTCATCTCGAGCTCGCGGCCGAGGAACCGCGCGAAGAACGCCTTCCTCGCCGCCCGGGCCCTGGCGACGGCGTCGGGGCCCGTCGCCGACGGCACCAGCCCCCGGGCCGACAGGTCGGCCCGGATGCCGTCGATCGTCTCGACGAAGAACGACGGGTCGGCCGGCTTCCGGTCCCACGGCTCGCCGGGGAAGAGCTTCATCAGGCGGTTGTCGTCGACGACGATCGCGTCGGGCCTGCGCAGGTCGGTCAGGGCGCCGGCCAGCATCCGCTCCGGCGGCGGCGCGCCGACCATCGACGAGTCGTCCAGCCCGAGCAGGATGACCTGCTCGATCACCTCGAACTTCGTCCGCCGCTTCGTCTGGGGGTCGATCCCGTACGAGTTGATCTTCGCCCGCGCGTTGCCCTTGTACAAGGGGACCGCCCATTCGACGCCCGGCACGCCGCGGACGCGGTACAGGTTGTTCTCGATCATCGGCTTGACGTCGTCGATGTACCGGACGTTGGCGTCCATGACCCAGAGGTCGGCGCCGGTGATGTCGTAGACCTGGCCGGCGGTCCGGAGCATCAGGCCGCAGAAGATCGACCCCTGCTGCGCGATCAGCAGGGCGGCGAAGGTCAGGCCGAGGACGATGCCGAAGAACTTGGCCTTGTCGCCGACGAGCATCTTCAGCGCGATCCAGCTCATCGCCCCCCCTCCCCGGCCGCGCCGGCGACGACCTCGCCCGAGGCCCCCCCCTGCCCGGCCGGCGTCGGGCCGCGCCCGAGGGCCGCGAGGGTGAACGTCGTGATGTGGTCGGTCAGGTATTCGAGGTCCAGGTCGCCGAACCGATCGCGGCCGACGAGCCGCTCGGCGATCGGCCGCCCCATCCGGTAGTGCAGGCACTGGCCGATCACGCTGAAGGCGATCGCCGTCCGCCGCCGGTCGTCGGCCCGCGGGCAGAGCTCGCCGACGATCGCCAGCAGCCGCCGGAACTTCGGGCAGATCACCTCGTCGACCAGCGTCTGCGAGGCGGACGTCGGCCGGGTCATCTCGCGGACCAACAGCGCGTGGTGCCAGCTCCGCTCCTGGTCGACCGCCAGCGTGTTCTGGAGGAAGTGGTGGATGAACCGCCGGAGCCGCTCCTCGGGCGTCCCCTCGGCGGCCTCGACCTCGTCCGGCAGCTCGACCCCGCAGCGGTGCGCCGCGATGACCGCCTCGGCGTAGAGCCGCTCCTTGTCGCCGAAGTGGTAGTTGACCGCCGCGACGTTGCGGACGTCGGCCCGCCGGCAGATCCCCCGGACCGTCGCGCGCTCGAACCCCCGCTCGGCGAACTCCTCGCCCGCCGCCTCCAGTAACCTCGACTTGGTCAGGTCCCCTTCGCTCATCACCACCCCCCCGCCTGCCGATTGCAACCATCGTTTCAAACGGTTGTTTCAATCGATTGTATTCACTCGGGTATTGTCGTCAAGTCCGCTTCGCCACTTCAATCAACCGCAAGGGCCGACCGACGCCTTGTCTCATCCTATTTGCGGGATTACCTCAAAATTGTGAACCAAAGTGATCCGTCGGTTCGTTCCGTGGGCGGGGGACCGGGGTCGTCGATGGGTTCGTTCGGCGCCCGGCCGGGCGAAGACTCAGCATCCTCCAACCATTCCCCATCTTCCACCCAAATCCCTCATAACTCCCAAAGTTGGGTTCGTTCGGCGCCGAGGGGCCGGAAATGGGTTCGTTTTGGCGGCCAGACCCATCGAATTGGGTTCGTTTTGGCGACGCCACAGGCCATTGGGTTCGTTTTTTCCGCCGCAGCCGCCGAAGTGGGTTCGTTTCGCGCCGGCCGAGGGCGGGCGAAGTGGGTTTGTTTCGCGCCGGGCCGACCCTCCACATCTCTCCCAGACCCTTTCCCCTGGCCCTGGCCTCTCCTCGGGATGTGAACCAAGGTGGTCCGTCGGTTCGTTCCGTAGGAGGAGCGACCGCGGCCGAGCGATCGGGCGAAAGGGACGATCATGGGCTTGCTGGCTCTCTAGACAATTGTCAAAGGTCGGGTTGAATCTCGGAATCACGAGACAGTCCCTATTATACACCTAAAATCCTGATTTTGCAAATCAAGGGATGGATGCGGGTGATTCCCCGGGAGCGGCGGCCCGTGTGGGTCCGCTTGACCGTCGCGGGAGGGGGGCTTAGACTCACGCGAGCCGCCGGGACGGATCTCGGGGGACGGATTCGGAAGGGGGCAAGGGATGGAAGGCCCGGCGTTGAGGATGGCCGACCGGGAGGCCGCGCCATTGCCGGCCCGGGCGTGGAGGGCCTTCCGCGAGCGGGGGCCGAGATACGCCTGGCACAAGGCGTTGCGGCGGGCGCTGGGACGCTGGCCGGGCCTCAAGCGGCGGCTCGTGTACGGCGACCCGAGGGCCTACTGGACCCTCCGCGGCGGGCCCGACTACTTCCGCGAGCAGGAGGGCCAGCCGGGTCGGGCCGACCGGGCGAGCTGGCTGGCCGACCGGGTCGCGTCGTATCGGCCGACGTCGATCCTGGAGGTCGGCTGTGGCTACGGCAAGCTGATCCGGGCCCTCCGCGAACGGACCGACGCCCCCATCGTCGGCGTCGACTTCAGCCCGAGCCAGCTCGCGGAGGCCCGTTCTTATTTGAGGGACCTCAATGGCATCACCCTCGCCCTGGCGACGGGCGAGCGATTGCCGTTCGAGGACGACGCCTTCGACCTGGTGCTGACCTCGGCGGTGATCCTGCACAACCCGCCGGAGGTGGCCGGGCGCATGCGGGACGAGGTCGTCCGCGTGGCTCGGCGGTGGGCGGCGCACAACGAGGACACGGACGTCAGCTACAATCGCTTCGGCTACGACACCGCCGCCTGGTACCGCGCGGCGGGCTTCCGGCTGGCCGAGGCGGGGCCGATCCCGGTGGACGACTCCCCCTCCCAGTTCTGCGTGGCCGTCCTGTGGCGACCTTGACCCTGCCTGAATCCGACTCCCAGGCCCCGGGGCCGCTCGCGGACGGCCGTC
>DASZMJ010000210.1:0-3040 GCA_035551935.1 Isosphaeraceae bacterium | reverse complement strand
AGAATTAGAAGAATTGAATTCTTCTAATTCTCTTCTCTGTGTCCCCTGTGGCTAGAATCTTCAAATCAAATCATATTCGCGAACCGTGACGTAGACTTCCTGGCAGGTCTCGGCGATCTTGTCGCCGAGGCCCTGATGCTTGCTCTCGAGCTGGGCGGAGTACATCCCCAGGAGCTTGCAGAGGAAGGCGCTGTGGCCGGAGTCGGTCTCGTCGGCGAGCTGGTGGAGGGAGTCCTCGATCTGGTCGGCGAGGTAGAGGAGGAACTGGGCCTGCCCCTTGACCTCGGCCAGGGCGCGGAACAGCTCGGGGGAGCCGGCGCGGGGGGCGTCGGCGCGGTCGGTGTCGGGGTCGGTCGCCGGGGGCTGGAGGCTCACGGTGCCGAGGATGCCGGCGCCGCCGGGGCCCGGGCCCCCGGCGTGGCGGGGGTTCGGGTTCATCACGCGGCGTCTCCGTTGCGGTAGGCGGTCAGGGCCGGCGAGGCGACGGCCGTCTCGAGGCTGTTGCAGAGCTCGCCCATCAGCCGCATGTTCTCGCACTCGACGGCCAGGTTCGAGGCGTGCATCTCGATGAGCTGGCGGAGGAAGATCTGCGTGCCGGCGTCGTTCTCGGCCTGGAACCGCTCGACGTCGGCGACGGCGGCGCGGACGAGGTAGTCCATGAACTGGAGCTTGCCCCGGATCGATGTGCAGAGCTTCTCGAGCTGGGCACGCTCGGCGCCGACGACGGTGGCGGCCGGGCGCGCCGCGGTGACGAACTGGGACATCCTTATCTCCCCGACCCGCTGGGTCGGCAACCCGACGACGGGACACCCTCCGCGGGCAGTGCCTTGCCCGCGGACCGCCCCGGGCACCGCGCCGGTCGCCGGCGCCTTCGGCGGGGCGTGTCCTTGGTGGGCCTGCACGTTACCGAGCCGATCGCGCCGCCGCAAGCACAAAGGGCCCCGCGGCCCGAGGATCGCGACCGATCCCGCGACCGGCGAGCGACTTCGGATTCGCCTTTCTGGCCATTTTTTTCGAGTGCAGACGCCCGACGACCGCGTTACCATGCCCCTGTCCCCGCGCCGGACGGGCCCTCGCCCCGCCGTCGCCAGAGTCTCGGATCGAATCCAGGGGAGAATCGCCCGATGAGCCGCCTCGACCACCTGACTCGCCGCCAGATGATGCTCGCCGCCGGCGCCGCCGCCTTCGGGGCCGCGCCCATGTCCCGGCTCTTCGCACGAGAGCCGAGGGCCGCCACCAAGAAGGTCCTCTTCTTCACCAAGAGCGCCGGCTTCCAGCACTCGGTCATCGCCCGCAAGGGGGACCAGCTCTCGCTGGCCGAGAAGATCCTCACCGAGCTCGGCCGCGACCACGGCTTCGAGGTCGTCGCCACCAAGGACGGCCGCATGTTCGACCCCGACAAGATCGGCCAGTGGGACGCCTTCGCCTTCGAGACCACCGGCGACCTGACGACCGAGGGGACCGACCGGCAGCCGCCGATGTCCGCCGACGGCAAGAAGGCCCTGCTCGACGCCGTCCACTCCGGCAAGGGCTTCGTCGGCATGCACTGCGGCTCCGACACCTTCCACAGCCGCGGCCAGGACGTCGACCCCTACATCCAGATGCTCGGCGGCGAGTTCGCCGGCCACGGCGACCAGCAGAAGGCCAAGGTCCTCATCGCCGACCCCCGCTTCCCCGGCGCCAGGTCGTTCGGCGACGCCGAGTCGTTCGAACTCGAGGAGGAGTGGTACGCCCAGAAGAACATCGCCGACGACCTGCACGTCATCTACGTGATGGTCACCGACGGCATGAAGGGCCCCCAGTATCAGCGCCCCAACTTCCCCCAGACCTGGGCCCGCATGCACGGCAAAGGACGCGTCTTCTACACCTCGTTCGGCCACCGCGACGACGTCTGGACGAACCCCAAGTTCCACGGCCTCCTGCTCGGCGGCCTCGGCTGGTCCACCGGCCAGGTCGACGCCGACGTCGAGCCCAACATCAAGAAGGTCACGCCCCACTACGACCAGGTCGGCAAGTGACCCCACGATTCCCTCGGGCGCGCGCCGTCGCGCCCGGGGGGTCAACCGAAAGCGAGCCGGTCGACCCCTGCCCCGAGGACCATGTGCCGCGGCCCGTCGCCCCATCGACCTGAACGAAACCGGTCCTTCGGTTCGTTCCGGACGGCGGCCGTGCCGGGCTCCCGAGCGGTCCTTCGGTTCGTTCCGCGCCGGCCCTCGGCCCCTTTCCCGCCCCGCGGCCACCGGCCCCGGATCGCTCCGAATTGGGTTCGTTTTGTCGGGGCCGCGACCCGGAATTGGGTTCGTTTTGGCCGCGGCGTCCCCCTCCTTTGGTTCGTTCCGCGCCGGCCCGAGCCCATGGCAAATCTTACCCGATTCCCCCAACGCCCCGTTCGGTTCGTTCCGGATCGGCGGCTCGTGGCCGCAACAATGTCCCAGCCCTCCCAGTGCCCCGTTCGGTTCGTTCCGAATCGCGAGCAGCCAGGCATCGAGCACCCGGGGTCCGGCCGCCTTCGGTTCGTTCCGCGCCGCCGCGATGTCCCCCGAAAGACCTCGTCCCCGACCAGCGAGCTTCGTCCGGAGTTGGGTTCGTTTTGCGCCGCGGTGACGCTCGAAGTGGGTGGGTTTCGCCCCGCGCCGACCCGACGCTTCGCTTTCCCCCGCCCCCCAATCGCCGACCCCTGTCACCCTCCTGTAAGTGAACCAAACCGCTCCGTCGGTTCGTTCCGCGCCGGCGCTCGACCGGCCTCCACGACGGAGCGGGTTCTCATCGCGTCGGCCTGCCGATCTCGGCTCATCGCGCCGGGTCGGTCGCCCTCTCATCAACGCAACGCGCCGGCGAGGGCCTTTCGGGCAGAAAACGGGGGAAGCCCCTGGCTGGCGCCTCGGGTTGGTACGAGGGTCCCAGCCCTGTAAAGGTGGCTACTGATCTTGATAAGCTGTCGCCCCGTAGGGACATACTGCACACCCACGGAGGCCGCGGCCATGATCCTGAGTGAAGTCTTCGAGCGGTTCGCCGAGGAATCCCCGGTCACCGTCATGGC
>DASZMJ010000209.1:0-1940 GCA_035551935.1 Isosphaeraceae bacterium | reverse complement strand
GGGGCGTGCCACCCGGCCGGCCCCGACCACGCCCTTCGCGGACTCGGGGCGTGCCACCCGACGTCACCGCGATTGCCGAGGATTGGGAGGCTCGAAACCGGCCGTCAGGCCGTCCGGGCCTTCTGGCGGGCGGCGACGGTGGCGTCATGCTCCGCGATCTTGGAGCGGACGACCTCGGCGATCTTATCAAAAGTCTCGGGGTCGTGGATGGCGATCTCCGAGAGGCTCTTGCGGTCGAGGCCGATGTTGGCCAGGTGCAGGCCGTGGACGAACCGGCTGTACCGCATCCCCCGCATCTCGGCCGCCGCGCCGAGGCGGACGATCCAGAGCCGGCGGAAGTCGCGCTTCTTGGCCCGGCGGTCGCGGAAGGCGAACATGCCGGCCCGCAGCAACGTCTCCTTCGCCGACTTGAGCAGCCGCCGACGGCCGCCGACGAACCCCTTGACCGCCTTGAACAGCCGCTTCTTGGCCCGGTTGCGCGGCACCCCGCTCTTGGAACGCATCGCTGAGACCCCGGTGAATCGCCGTCGCTAAGATCGACGAGTGTTAATACGAATATTTGTACGGATTTACTCGGCCGCCGGCGTCGGCGCGGGCTCGGCCTGGCCCTCGGGCTCGGCCGCGGCGTGGGCGGCCGCCTCGGCCGTGCGGGCGGCGGCCTCGCGGGTGCGGAGGGCGTGGCGGTAGCGGCGGGCGTCGGCGTTGATCTTGAGCACGGACTTCTTGCGGAGCCGGCGGATCTGCTTGCCGCTCTTGTGGCTGTTCAGGTGCGACGAGCCGCACCGCTTGTGCGACACCTTGCCGGTGGCGGACACCTTGAACCGTTTCTTCAAACCCTTGTGGGTCTTCATCTTGACGGACGGCATGGCTGGCTCGCTCGATGGCTCCGACGGCCCCGGCGCCGACCATTCCGCGGTCGGCCGAGTCGCAGAGTGTACCAGATCGGGCCGCGCGGTGGCGAGACCCGGGGGTGGCTTTTTTTGACGAGGCGGCGAGGAAGACCCTCACCTCGACCCTCTCCCCCCTGGGAGGGGGCCGGGGTAAGGGTTTGATCCGATCCGATCCGGCCCGCGGCTCGGCTCAGGTCCGGGGGGCGACGATGGCGGTCATGCGCTTGCCCTCCATCGACGGGTTCTTCTCGACCTTGGCCACGTCTTCGAGGGCCTGGAGGACCTCGTTCATGACCCGTCGGCCCTCGTCGATGTGGGCGAGCTCGCGCCCGCGGAAGAGCACGTTGACCAGCACCTTGTCCTTGTGCTCGAGGAACTCGCGGGCCCGCTTGACCTTGACCTCGATGTCGTGGTCGCCGGTCTTGGGGCGGACGCGGATCTCCTTGACCATGACCTGGTGCTGTTTCTGCTTCGAGACGCGCTTCTTCTGCTCGTACTTGAACTTGCCGAAGTCCATGATCTTGCAGACCGGCGGCCGCTCGTTGGGGGCGACCTCCACCAGGTCCAGGCCCGCCTCGCGGGCGGCCTCCTGGGCCTTGCCGGTCGGCATGACGCCGAGCATGACGCCTTCGGCGTTGATGACCCGCACCGGCGAGATGCGGATCTGTTCGTTCACCCGATGAGTCCGGTCGATAGCGTCCTCCCCCGACGCGCGTGGAGCCCTTGGTTGCCCTCGCGCCACGGATGCGGGCGGGCGGGCGGTCGAACGCCGCGCCCCCGCGTCCCCAGACGGCGACCCCCTCCCCCTCGGTCGGGCCCGGCCGCTCGCCGCGCGGGCAATCCAGATTCTTAACCGCCCCGCGGGCCTCCTGTCAAGACCGTGCGCGCCCGCGTCGCCAATCTCCGACGCCCCCCGGCCCGTTGGGTTCGTTTTCGCGCCGCGAGCCCGTCCGGGGCCGAATTCGAATAGACGAATCAAATCGTTCCAATGTCAGAATTTCACCTCCGTTGTCGCCGACATCTGGATCACCCGGATCGGGACGATTGTGG
>DASZMJ010000208.1:0-7727 GCA_035551935.1 Isosphaeraceae bacterium | reverse complement strand
GCCCCCCCCCCCCCGGGGAGCGGGCCGGGGTGAGGGCCTTCGCGTTTCGCCATGCGTGCGGCGAGGACGCCGAACCGCTACAATGAAACCGACGGGCGCCGCGGGAGCCGCCCGGCGTGACAAAACACCACGGATTGATGCCTTCATGGAATTGACCTTCGAATGCCCCGCCTGCGGCAGGGTGGGGGAGCTGAAGCCGCTCGAATCGGCCGCGTCGGCGTCGTGCGCGGGGTGCGGGCACGCGCGCGAGCTGAGGACGGGGGCGATCGCCGACGGCGCACTGCAAGCGTGCCCGTGGTGCGCGACCGAGGACCTGTACACCCAAAAAGACTTCCCGCACGGCCTGGGGCTGGCGATCGTGGCGGCGGGGTTCGTGGCGAGCACGGTCTTCTGGTATTTTTACATGCCGATCCTGGCGCTGGGTGTGCTGCTGGCGACGGCGGCGCTGGACCTGGCGCTGTACTACCTCGTGCCGGATGTCACGATCTGCTATCGTTGCCTCAGCCAGTATCGGGGCATGGGGGCGAATCCGGGCGGGCGGTTCGCGACGTTCGACCTGGCCGTGGGCGAGCGCTACCGGCAGGAGCGGCTCCGGGTCGAGGAGCTGCGCCGAGGCCAGCAGGCGGCCGACCCGTCGCGCCCGGGCTGAACCGGGCCCCGACGCGAGGCGAAACCCGGCGGTGCGGGGCGGAGGGCACGGCCCAACCGTGGACGAACGGCGCGCGCGGATTCACGAGGACTTGCGGGGGATGTTCGAGGGGGACCTCCTCTTCGAGCCGCTCGCGCGCGCGCCGTACGCCCACGACGCGAGCCTCTACGAGATCGACCCGCTGGGCGTCGTCGTGCCACGGTCGCGCGAGGACCTCGAGGCGGCGCTGAAATACGCGGCCGAGCACGCCTTGCCGGTCCACGCGCGCGGCGCGGGGACGGGCCTGGCGGGCGAGAGCCTGGGGCCGGGCCTGGTCGTCGATTTCAGCGTCCACTTCCGCCGCATCCTCGACGTCGGCGCCGAGTCGGTGACGGTGCAAGCGGGGGTGGTCCTCGACGTGTTGAACGACCACCTCGCCCCCCTCGGGCGCCGGATCGGCCCCGACCCCAGCGGCTCGGCGGCGGCGACGATCGGCGGATTGGTCGCGGGGGACGCGGCCGGGGCGAGGTCCCTCCGCCATGGGACGTTCGGCGACCACGTCGAGCGGCTCGGCGTCCTCTTCGCCGGCGGCGAGACGGGCGAGCTGGGGCGCGTCCCCTGGCCCCGGTTCGACGACGACCCGAGCGACTTCCTCGGCCGGCTCGCGCACAAGGTCGGCGCCCTGTTGACGCGGCACGCGGTGCTGATCGAGCGGGCGGCGCCGAAGTCGCCGCGGAACCGCTGCGGCTACGCCCTCCGCGGCGCCGCCGAGGCCGACGGCATCGACCTGGCCCGCCTCGTCGTCGGCTCGGAGGGGACCCTGGTATTGGTCACGGACGCGACGTTGAAGACCGTGCCGATCCCGCCGGCGCAGGCGGCCGTTTTCTTGCCGTTCGGCCGGCTCGCCGACGCGGCCATGGCGGTGATGGACTGCCTCGAATCGGGCCCGACGGCCTGCGAGCTGCTCGACTGGCGATCGCTCCGCCTCGTCCGAGACGGCGTGCCCGGTTGTCGCGACTGGGTGCCGGCGGACGCCGAGGCGGCCCTGGTCGTCGAGTTCGAGGGGGACGACCCCGCGGCCGTCGCGCGGCGGGCGCGCGACCTCGCCCGCCGCGTCGAGCGCGGCGGCAAGCTCGCCGGCGCCCCGGTCGAGGCCGGTCGCCGCGCCGACTGCGAGCGGCTGCTCCACCTCCGCGAGGCCGTCCGCCCGCTCCTCCTCCGGATGCGCGGCCCCGCCCGCGCCGTCCCGGTCATCGAGGACGCCGCCGCCCCGCCCGAGGCCCTCCCCGAATTGCTGGCACAGATCCAGAAAATCTTCAAATCCTTCGATGTCAACTGGCTGCTCAACGCCCACGCCGGCGCCGGCCAGCTCCACTTCCGGCCGTTCCTGGACATGGCCGACGAGCGCGACAAGGCGAAGCTGGAGCCGTTGGCGGTCGAGGTCCACGAGGCGGTGCTGGCGGCGGGGGGGACGGTCTCGGGCGAGCACGGCTGCGGCCTGTCGCGGTCGCAGTTCGTGCGTCGGCAGTACGGCGAGCTCGCGGCGGTCTTCCGCGAGGTGAAATACGCCTTCGACCCGCAGAACCTGCTCAACCCCGGCAAGGTCGTCGGCGACGACCCCCATTTGATGACCCGCGACCTCAAGGCGCTGCCCGCGCGCGTCGCCGACGGCCCGGCGATCGGCCTCCTGCCGATCCTGGACCACCCCTTGCGCTGGCCCGATCGCGGCCGCGACGAGCACATCCTCGCCTGCAACGGCTGCGGCGCGTGCCGGTCGCGCGAGCCGACCCTGCGGATGTGCCCCATCTTCCGCGCCAACGGCGCCGAGGCCGCCAGCCCGCGCGCGAAGGTCAACGTCCTCCGCCAGATCGCCGCGGGGGTGCTCGACGTGAAGACGTGGGGGACCGAGGACCTGAAGGGGGTGGCCGACCTCTGCGTCCACTGCCACCTCTGCCGCCCCGAGTGCCCGGCGGGGGTGGACGTCTCGACCCTGATGATCGAGGCCAAGGCCGCGTATGTCGAGGCGCACGGCCTGGGGCTCTCCGACTGGGCCTTCGCGCGGCTGGACCTCTGGGCCGGGATCGCCAGCCGGTTCCCCCGCGTCGTCAACGCGATGCTCTCCAGCCGCCCGGCGCGGTGGTTCCTGGAGCGCGTCTTCGACCTCGCCGGCCCCCGACGCCTCCCCCGCGCCCACCGCCGGCCGTTCGTCCGCCGCGCCGAGCGTTCGGGTCTGACGACCCCCCGGCCGCACGAGCCCGGCCCGCGGGTGGCGTACTTCGTCGACGTCTTCGCGAACCACTTCGACCAGGAGCTGGCCGAGTCGGTCGTGGCCGTCCTGCGATTGGCGGGCGTCAACGTCTACGTCCCCCGCAAGCAGCGCGGCTGCGGCATGCCCGCGCTCGTCGCCGGCGACATCGAGCACGCCCGCGAGATCGCCCTGGCCAACCTCCGCGTCCTCGGCGACGCCGTCCGCGACGGTTATACGGTCGTCTGCTCCGAGCCGACGGCGACCTTGATGATCAAGCACGAATATTTGAAGTTGACCGACGACCTCGACGCCGGCCTCGTGGCCGACGCGACGATGGACGTCGGCCAGTACCTCGCCGGCCTCGCGACGCGGGGCCAGTTGCCGTCGCCCTCGACGCCGTTGCACGCGAAGGTCGGCTACCACCAGCCCTGCCACCTCCGCGCCCTCGACGTCGGCACCCCCGGGCTCGACCTGATCCGCGCGATCCCCGGCCTGGACGTCGAGTTCATCGACCGCGGCTGCTCGGGGATCGCCGGCACCTACGGCCTCGCCCGCCGCAACTTCCGCACCTCCCTCCGCGCCGGCCGCGGCCTCCGCCGCCGCCTCCGCGACGACGACATCGAGCTCGGCTCGACCGAATGCGGCACCTGCCGCATGCAGATGGAGCAGGGCCTCCCCAAGCGCACGCTCCACCCCTTGAAGCTCCTCGCGCTCGCGCATGGGTTGAACCCCTCGCTCCGCCACCGCTTCAAGGACCCGAAGCCCAAGCACGCGCTGTCGTGACCCGGCCACCCGCTTTTCCTGGGACACATCCGCCGATTCTGACGCTAGGATGATGAGTCAATGATGGTACCAGCCGATGCGCATCGATCCGGAGATCTGATTCGCGCGGCCGGCCAATGGGAGGGGGAGGGCTACGCCATGAGACTCCGGAGTCGTCGCCTCGGCCTGGTGTTGCTCGCCGTCGCCTGCCTCGCCCCGCCGGCCGCGGCCCGCGCCGACGGCGGCCGAAAGGCGGAGGACATCGTCAAGGACTACGATGCTGTCAAGCTGCCCGAGGTCGACCGGGCGAGGCTCGGGGACGAGGCGTACCGCCGGACGATCCTCAAGCCGAGGCGGGAGGCCGAGACGAGGCGCGGCGAGTTGGCGAGGGAGCTGTACAAGGTCGACCCGAGGAACGACCGCCTTCCGGCGATGCTGGCGAGGTTCTGGCAGAGCACCGCCACCGAGCAGAACCTCGACGAGATCCTCGGCGAGATCGACCGGGTCCGGGCCGAGTCGAAGGGTTCGAGGCTCGCCGCCGAGGGCGACTTTATCCGCGCCTTGCTCGTGTTCCGGTTACGGAGGCGCGATGCGGTCGAGGAGGCCGTCAAGGTGCTCGACGAGTTCATCGCCGAGGCCCCCCAAAACGGGCGCGGTGCCGAACTGCTTTGGTTCGCGGCCATGGGCTGCGGGGATGACCCGAAGCTTCAGGCCGAGCTCTATCGCCGGCTCGCCAGGGATTACAAAGACACCCCCAACGGCGCCATGGCCGCAGGCCTCCTGAGGCGCGTCGACGGCATCGGCAAGCCGTTCGAGCTGACCTTCAAGGACGCGATCAGCGGCAAGGAAGTCTCGGTTCAGAGGGACCTGAAGGGCAAGGTCGTCGTCGTCGACTTCTGGGCCACCTGGTGCAGCCCGTGCGTCCAGGAGCTGCCGCCCTTGAAGGAGCTGTACGCCAAGTACCACGACAAAGGCGTCGAGTTCGTCGGCGTCAGCCTCGACCAGCCCGAGGACAGGGGCGGCCTGAAGAAGCTCCGCACGTTCGTGGCCGAGAATGGCATCACGTGGCCGCAATACTACCAGGGCGATTCCTGGCAAGGCGCGTTCTCGCAGTCCTGGGGCATCCGGTCGATCCCTTGCACCTTCCTGGTGGCCCCCGACGGGAATCTCGCGTCCACCGAGGCGGGCGAGGACCTGGGGGGCAAGATCGAGGCGGCCCTCAAGGCCCGCGCCGACGGCGGCCGCAGGGCGGAGGACGTCATCAAGGACTTCGACGCCATCGAGTGGCCCATGACGGACCCGGCGAGGGCCGGGGATGCGGCCTATGCCGAGGAGATCCTCGAAAAGAGGAAGGCTGCGGAACGGAAGCGCGGCGAGCTGGCGTGGGAGCTGTACAAGGTCGACCCGAAGAACAGCCACCTGCCCGCGATGTTGGGCCACCGCTGGCTCGGTTATGCCACCGCTCAAGACGCCGACGCACGGCTGGCCGAGATCGAGAGGGTCCGGGCCGAGACGAAGGACCCGAAGATCCTGACCGTCGCCAACTTCTCCCGTGCCATGCTCCTGTCCCGCTACAAGGCCAGGGATACGGTGAAGCCCGACGAGGTCCTCGCCGCGATCGACGATTACCTCGCCGTCGCCCCGAAGCGCGAGCAGGACCTCCACGGGCCCGATCTGCTGTACTTCTTCGCCCTACTGCGGCTCGGGGACGACCCGAAACGCCAGGCCGAGGTCTACCGCCGCGTCCTCCGGGACTACAAGGACTGGCGCCACGCGCCGATGGCCGAGGCCTCGCTGAGGCGCATTGACGGCGTGGGCAAGCCGTTCGAGCTGACATTCACCGACGCGATCAGCGGCAAGGCGATCTCCGTCCAGAAGGATCTGAAGGGCAAGGTCGTCGTCGTCGACTTCTGGGCCACCTGGTGCGGCCCGTGCGTCGCGTCGATGCCCGAGATGAAGGAGCTGTACGCCAGGTACCACGACAAGGGCGTCGAGTTCCTCGGCGTCAGCCTCGATGGGGCGGATGACGGGCTGGAGTTGGTCAAGGCGTTCGTCCGGAAGAACGACATCCCCTGGCCGCAGTACTACCAGGGCAAGAGCGTCCGGGGTCAGGGCTGGTTCTCCACCGCGTGGGGCGTCCAAGCGATCCCGAGCGTCTTCCTCGTGGCGCCCGACGGCACGCTGTCGTCGACCTACGCCCGCGAGGACCTGGAGGGGAAGATCAAGGCGGCGCTGAAGGCGACGGCCGACTCGGTCAAGTAGCACGGCTGATGGCGGCGGCACGCACGCGAAACTTCCGAATTCGTTCGAGGTAAAACGGCGGGCATGACGGTATGATGGGCGGGTGAAAAAACCAATGGGGCCGGTCGCGGTGCGCCGGGGGTTCCGGGGCGCGGGGCCGGCCGAGGGCAAGGGAGAGGGCCGAGTGATGAGAATCCCGAGTCGACGCCAAGGCCTGCTGGCGCTGACGGTCGCCTGCCTCGCCGCGGTCGCCGCGGCCCGCGCCGACGGCGACCGCAAGGCGGCGGACATCCTCAAGGACTACGACGCCGCCAAGGCGCCGACGCTCGACCAGTCGAAGGTCCGCGACCAGGCTTATGTCCAGAAGTACATCAAGGAGATGCAGGACTCGGCCAAGAAGCGCGGCGAGCTGGCGTGGGAGCTGTACAAGGTCGACCCGAAGAACGACCGCATCGCCGAGCTGATGGGCCAGCGCTGGCTGGCGATCACCAACCCGCAGAACTTCGAGGACACGCTCAAGGAGATCGACAAGGTCAAGGCCGAGGCCAAGGACAAGAAGCTCGCCGCCGAGGGCGACTTCGTCCGCGCCCTGATCCTCATGCAGTTGAAGGGCCCCGCCGGCCGCGACGAGGCCTTCAAGGCGATGGACGACTTCATCGCCGCCGCCCCGAAGGACGAGCGCGGCGCCCAGCTCCTCTTCGGCGCGGCGCAGCAGGCCGGGGACGACCCGAAGCGCCAGGCCGAGCTCTACCGCAAGCTCGTCAAGAACTACAAGGACACCCGCTACGGCGCCATGGCCGAGGGGTCGCTCAAGAAGGCCGAGGGGGTCGGCAAGCCGTTCGAGCTGACGTTCAAGGACGCGATCAGCGGCAAGGAGATCTCGGTCCAGAAGGACCTGAAGGGCAAGGTCGTCGTGATCGACTTCTGGGCCACCTGGTGCGGGCCGTGCGTCGCCTCGATGCCCGAGATGAAGGAGCTGTACGCCAAGTACCACGACAAGGGCGTCGAGTTCCTCGGCGTCAGCCTCGACCAGCCCGAGAAGAAGGGCGGGCTGAAGTCGCTGAAGGAGTACGTGGCGAAGAACGAGATCAAGTGGCCGCAGTATTACCAGGGCAACTACTGGGACAGCGAGTTCTCGCAGTCCTGGGGCGTCAACTCGATCCCCTGCATGTTCCTGGTGGGACCCGACGGCAAGCTCGCGTCGACCGAGGCGCGGCAGGACCTCGAGGAGAAGATCAAGGAGGCGCTGAAGTCGACCGCCGACTCGGTCAAGTGACCTGATCGGATGCACGACGACCGGGGAACTCTCGCGTTTCCCGGCCGCCGATGGATCTCGGCAGGGCGAAGCCGAGGTGGTGCGCGCAGTGCCGCCGGTGGAGCTCGACCCACTGGGCCCGGGTTAACGGCCCGAGGATCGGATGGGTCGGGAACGGGCCGGGGGCCGAGACGAACCGCGCGATCGCCTCGCGCAGCGCCTCCGCCTCGCGCCGGGCGTCCGCGCCCGGCCTCGGGATGAGGCGGGGCGACGGGACCTTGACGCCGGTCGGGAACCTGTCGACCGCGAAGAACCAACGCCGCGCGAGCCAGGCCACGAGGACCTCCCGCCGTCCCGGCGCGACGTCCCGCGGCGCGACGTCCACCACGAGGTGGAACGCCGTCGCCAGGTGGTTGCAGATCTGGCCCAGCGACCAGTTGCCGACCGTCACATGCCCGGCCAGGAGCCGCTCGACTTCGGGCATCACGTCGTCGAGGCTGGCGAAGGCCAACCGGCGTCGTCGGTCCATGCCGCGATCCTTTCCTGGGTCGTCGCACCGTCAAGTCAAAGCCGACGGCCGGGTGGCACGCCCT
>DASZMJ010000207.1:0-29068 GCA_035551935.1 Isosphaeraceae bacterium | reverse complement strand
ACTGTACTTTCAGGGACATTGTTAATGCTATGCAGCTAGGCTGAGCAGCCTGTCGGTCGTGGCCTGAATTCCCACCTCAGTAACCCCGGGGCGTAGAACCGCACGGATTTCCTCGCCCAGCAATTCGCGGCGCCACGCCCGCCGCTTGTCCGCGTGGCTCGGGCGGCGCGGCGTCGAGTCCCACGGCGAGGCCGAGCGGTCCATCAACTCCTCGTCCTTCCGGCCCCAGGCCCAAGCCTCGGTCAGCGTGAACGTCCACAGGCAGACGTGGAACGCCCCGACATTCGTCCAGATGAACCGCACCTGCTGCTGCCCGGCCCCGACGACCTGCTTGCACTCGCGGAAGGCGATCTCCAGCGAGAAGCGATCGGCTATCGTCTCCAGGATGTCGGCGACGCTCGCCGAGGTATCGGTGCAGAAGTACGCCCGCCATCCGGTCGGTTCGTCCACCAGGACCACCCGGATGACGCCGCCGGCCGGCCGCCAGGTCGCCAGGAACGTCTTGTACTTCTTGACGACCTCCTTCCCGTAGAGGTCGAACGTGCCGGAGGACCAGCCCCGCCGCTGGCCGCCACGCTTGGCCAGGTCGATCACGCCTTCTCCGTAGGTGCGGGGCCGGCCGCGCTTCCCCGCCGGCCGTGGGCCGGGCAACGTCCGCAGTGCCGCGTCCTTCCGGAGCCGGCTGACGACCGTCATGCCCAGGGCCTTCGCCGGCTTGAGGAAGGCCGCGTTGGCATAGGCCCCGTCGGCCACCACCCAGATCGGCAATCCCAGCAGCCCCAGCCACGGCTTGGCCCACCGCAGCAACTCGACGGCCAGTTCCAGCTTGGTGCGGAACTCCGGCCGATGCTTCGGGTCGATCGATGGGAGGTCCTTCTTGCGGACGTAGAGCCGGGCCAGCAACGGCAGGGCGACGACTCCCCACGCCGGATGGGCCACGAGCAGGGCCAGGACGACGAAGACGTGGCCGTAGACGTAGGGCGAGCCGGCCGGGCCGGGGGTCGGGTTGTGATGGATGCCCGCCCCCTGGACGTGCGGCCCGTACCGCCTCGTCGGTGTGTCGTCCAGGGCGAGGGTCAGCCGCGTGGCCCCCTTGAGCAGCGGCCGGACCACCTCGGTCAGCAAGCGTCGGGCGATGCGATCGGACCGCTTTCCTGCGGCGGCGACGGCGATGTAGCAGGACTGGAACCGGGAGCTGAGCTTGGCGGCCCGGATCCAGGTCGTGACGGTGCGCCGGCCCCGGGCCAGGACGGCGCCGAGGAACAGCAGGGCGAGCCGAGGAGAGGAACGGCGGTCGAGGGCGGCGGCCAGCAAGGAGAACCACTGGCAGGGGGCGGGTGTCGGATGCGAGGATGTCATCGGGGGCCGGCTCCGCTCGGGATGTCAGGCTGGTGTGGTAACCGCCATCGTCACGATTGGGCCGGCCCCCGTCCACGCTACGGTAGTCGAGCAATGGAGACCGTATGGCGAAGCACCTTCACAAGGGCGACGAGACGCGTCGCCGCTGGAAGATCATCGGGGCTTCGCGTGCTGGCGAACCGAGCCTGCTCCCCCAGCTCATCGCTCGGCTGGACGGCGACGAGTCGTACGACAACAAGCGTCATATCGTCCGCGCCCTGGGCAACATCGGTGGCCCGCAGGCCGAGGCCAAGCTCATCGCACTGTTGGCCTCCCAGCGAGGACTCATCCTCGGCGACATCGCCCAGTCCCTGGGCAAGCTGGGCTCTCGGCGTTCCGTCCCCGCGCTCAAGGGGCTTTGCGATCACGAGTCCGAATGGGTCCGCCAAAACGTGAGCTTCGCCCTCCGGCGGCTCATGGGCAACGCTTGACCGCGCGCCGAAGCGGCCCGGTCGTGTGGCCTGGAAGGCTCTAGATTTCGGAAACTGCAGACGAAGAACAGAAAGGAATGAATCATTTTCGTGGAAGGAACACGACGCAGACCGGCTTCGGCACCTCGGCCTTGTGGGGGGTCGGGGTCAAGCGGCCGGTGTCGGGGTCGAGCGTGAAGACGACGACGGAGTCGGAGTCCTGGTTCGCGGCGAGGAGCCAGCGGCCGGTCGGGTCGATCGCGAAGTTGCGCAGGGTCCGGCCGCCGGTCTTGGTGTGGCCGATCGCCTTGAGCTTGCCGGACTCCTTGTCGATCGCGAAGATCGCCAGGCTGTCGTGCCCGCGGTTCGAGACGTAGAGGAACCGGCCGTTGGGGTGGACGGCGATCTCGGCCGTCGAGCTCTCGCCCTGGAAGCCGTCGGGGAGGGTGCTGAGGGTCTGCAAGGTCTTGAGCGTGCCTTTCTCCGGGTCGTAGTCGAAGGCGGTGACGGTCGAGGCCATCTCGTTGTTGACGAAGCCGTGGCGGCCGTCGGGGTGGAAGGCGAAGTGCCTCGGGCCCGAGCCGGGCGCGACCCTGGCCGCGGGCGGGTCGTTCGGCGTCAGCGTGCCTTTCTTCGGGTCGAACCGGAAGACCCAGAGGCTGTCCGTACCGAGGTCGGCCGCGATCGCGAAGCGGTCCGCCGCGTCGAGGTCGATCCAGTGCGCGTGCGGCTTCTCCTGCCGCTGGCGGTTCGGGCCCTGGCCTTGGAGCTTGTGGAAATCGGTGGCTTTCGACTCATCGAAACGGCCGTCGGCGCCGATCGGGATCGCCGCGAGGTTGCCTCCGCCGTAATTCGCGACGAGGACGGTCCTCCCGGCCCGGTCGATCGACAGGTGGCAGGGCGCCTCGCCGCGCGTGGCCGATGCGTTGAGCGTCGACAATCGGCCATCCGCCGCGTCGATCGCGAAGCCGGTCACCGAGCCGCCCGGTCGTCCCCGGAACTGGTCGACCTCGTTGGCCGCGTAGAGGGACTTCCCGTTCGGGTGGGGCGCCAGGAACGACGGGTTCGGCGACTCGGCCGCGAGCCTCGGAGACGACACGGCGCCGGTCTTCGGGTCGAGCTCGAACGTGTAGATGCCCTTACTCTTGCCGCCGTCGGTGTACGTGCCGATGTAGACGCGCGTTGAAGCGTCGTCCGGCGGCGGGGCGAACGAGAGGGCGGCGGCGAGGAAGAGAGAAAGGCTCATGTTGCGATCCTTTGGTCTACCAGCGGGTCGCCTTGAGGAAGGCGAGGAGGTCGGCGAGCTCTTGTTTGGAGAGTTGGGTGTCGAGGCCGGCGGGCATGACGGAGACGGTGCCGGGGCGCAGCTCGTCGATCGAGTCGCGGGGGATGCGGGCCTCCTGGTCGGCGCCGGTGGCGAGGACGACCTCGTCGGGGGCGTCCCTGCGGAGGACGCCGTTGTAGGTCTTGCCGTCCTTGGTGGCGACGAGGACCGGCTCATAGCTCCGGACGAAGCTGGCGCTGGGGAAGACGATCGACTCGAGCAGGTCGCGCTCGGTGCGGACCTGGCCGATGCGGGTCAAATCGGGCCCGACCTTGCCGCCGAGGTAGCCGATCGCGTGACAGGTCGCGCAGGCCGCCTTCGGGCCGTTGAAGACCGCCTGTCCGCGCCGGATGTCGCCCCCCTTCAGCTCGGCCAGCAGCGATTCCAGCCGCGCCTTCTGACCCGCCGCGGCGACCTCGATCTGCTTGTAGAGCGACTCGGCCGCGGCCTTCGTCTCCGGCCCGATCTTCTCCAGGCGCGGCTTGAGGGTCTCGACGCGCATCGAGGTCGCCGCGGGCGATCGCTTGAGCGCGGCGACGACTCTTTTCCCGACGTCATCGCCCGCCCCCTCGAACGCGGGCAGGAGCCGGTCGACCTCCAGCGGGCCGAGCCCGGCGAGCGCGCCCGCGAGATTCGCGAGCTCGTCGCCGTCGAGCCTCGACCGGGCGAGCACGTCGGCCGCGGCGAGGCGGGGGGAAACATCCTCGTTCATGTCAAGGCGTTCGCGCAGGAACGCGAACAACTTCGAATCGAGTTTCCCCGGCCCGCCGGTGATGGCGGCGAGGGCGTCGAGCCGCTCGCGGGCGTCGGCCTTCTCGTCGCGCGCCACGGCCAGGAGGGTCGGCGAAAGGGCATTCTCTCGTGGGTCCGGCTTGAGGGGCAACGCACGCGCCGCGGTGATCGCCGAACGGCGCACCTCGGCGTCATTCCCGGCCACTGCCGCGGCCAGGGCCGCGACCCAGGCGTCGGGCGGGTGCTTGATGCCGGCCTTCGCCATCGCCCGGAGGGCCAGCAACCGAGTGGCCTTGTCCGTGGCCGTGTCGCCCAGGAGATCGGCGAGCAAGACGCGGACTTCCTTCATCGTCGCGAAGGACGCGAGCTGGCCCTCCAGCACCGCCCGGCCCGCGTCGTCGTTCGTCGCCCGGAGCCGGTCGCGGAACGAGGCGGCCAGGGCACCGCCCCAGTCGGGATGACGGCCGGCGATCCAGGTGCCGACCTCGCGGGTCGAGTCGTCCTTCGAAGTGAGGTCCCCGAGCACGTCGTCGGCCGCGAGCTTCGACCCGTCCGTCTGGTCGAGCGCGATCAGGACCCCGCGGCGGGCCGTCCCCTTCGCCGACTTCAGGGCCGTCGCGAGGGCATCGGTGTCGCCGATCTCGATCAAGGCATAGGTGAGCGAGTGGAAGAGCACGCGATCGGTCGGGTTGGCACGGCCCAGCGCCTCGACGAGCCCCGGCACGGCCTTCTTGTCGCCGATCCGCCCCAGCGCCTCGGCGGCGACGCGTCGATTGTGCGCGGACGGTTGCTTCAGGAGCGTGAGCAAGTCGTCGGTCGCCTCGCGGTCCTTCCAGACGCTCGCCGAGTGCGCCGCGGCCTGGCAGACGACCGGGACGAGGTCGCCGAGGGCCTCGCGGACGAGCGCGCGGGCCTCGGGGTGGTCGATCCGCGTCAGGGCCCATACGGCATCGAGCCGCTCGGGGGCGTGATCGTCCCCCTTCGTATGGAGAACCTCGGCGAGGTTGGGCAACACGTCGACCCCGAGCTCCTCGAGTAGCTCGAACGCGCGGCGGCGCAGGGCGGGGAGGTTGGACCTGCCGAGCGAACGAACGAGGCGTTCGGGATCGTTTCGATTCATCGTGCCCGCGAGGGTCGCGGGCCGTGGGAGTTGCTTCCCGTCCTTGCGAACGCGCCGGACGCGGTAGATGGCGCCGAGGAGGTCGGGCTTGCCCAGTTGCGAGGTCGGGCAGCAGAGCTTGTACCAGCCGCCGGTGTCGAGGACGAGGAGGGTGCCGTCGGCGTCCTCGAGGACGTCGGTCGGGTGGAAGTCCATGTCGGCGGCGACGAGGAAGTCGGAGTCCTTGCTGGTGAAGGTTGCCCACTCGGGGCTGAGTACGTGGCGCGTGACCTTGTGCAGGTTGAAGTTGGCGGCGAAGAGGCTGTCGCGGTAGTCGTAGCCGAGGCCCCACGACTGGATCCGCACGAGGCCAGCCGGCGCGGCGGGGCCCATGTGGACGAGGACGGGGAGCAGGTCGGGCCCGGTGCGGGGATGGCCGTCGAGGACGTCGTGGGCCTTGCCGTAGAGGCCGCCGTAGACGGCGTGGATGAGGCCGTCGCGGCGGCCGGCCTCGGGGTGCTGGAAGAAGGTGGTGGTGAAGATGCGCTCGCCGCCGGGGGTGAAGGCGACCTCGACGGGGTTGTCCATGCCGCCGGTCATCACCGGCTCGATCTCGCCCCCCTCGGGACGGCGCCGGAAGATGTGGGCGGCGCGGCTCTTGAAGGGGGCCTTGCCGGCGCGCTCGTATTCCTGGGGGGCGAAGGCGCCCTTGCACCAGTAGATCCAGCCGTCGGGGCCGAGGTAGGGGCCGTGCAGGTCGTTGGCGCAGCCGGTGAGGGTCTTGCCCTGGAACCACTCCTCGCGGCGGTCGGCGACGCCGTCGCCGTCGGTGTCGGTCAGCTTCCAGATGCTCGGCGGCGCCGCGACGTAGAGCGAGCCGGCGTGCCAGAGGGCCCCTTCGGGGAACATCATCTTGTCGGCGAAGATCGTGCGTTGATCGAAGACGCCGTCGCCGTCGGTGTCGTTGAGCTGGACAATCTTGTGCGGGCGCTGCTCGAGCTGCTTCTGCACCGGGTCGTTCGAGCCGGACGAATCGGCGACGTAGAGCCGGCCCCGATCGTCGAAGTCCGCGACGATCGGCCGGTCCACCAGCGGCGGCCCGGCGACGCGCTCGATCTTGAAGCCGTCGGGGAGCTTGAACGTATGTCCGTCCAGCTTCGTCTCGCCCGCGGTCGCGAGGGCCGAGAGCGCGAGCCAGGCGACGACGGCGAGGGTCGGCCGATTCATGGGGAATACTCCGCGTCTCGATGCCAATTCGGATGGCTCGTAGGGCGTGTGCAACACGCCAACTATCTTTCTTGATCGGTGCGGCGTGTTGCACACGCCCTACTTGATGGCGAGGTCCGACGGCTTGACGCCCTTCGTCGCTCCGCCGAAGCCGAAGCGGGTGGGCTTGTAGTCGCCGACGAGCCGGACGTCGGACTTCGAGGGGATCGAGTCCTCCTTGCCGACGGCCCAGTAGCAGGCATTCACCAGCAACCGGCGGAGCCCTTCGCTCTGCAAGTCCTGCGAGGCGCCCATGGTCGTCGTGAAGACGCGGCCGGCCTTGCCGTTCTCGCCCTGGTACATCTTGATCCAGGCGATTGGCATCATCGGGTCGTTCTTCTCGCCCTCCAGCGGCGGGTCGGTCGGCGACATGCCCGTCAGGACCTCGCCGAGCACGAGCGGCTTGCTGTCGCCGGGCAGGGGGAGATGGACCTCGTAGACGTCGGTCGGGCCCCAGATGTCGCCCGACGCGATCCCGCGGAGGATGGGGTGGTCCTTCATCGATTCGACGACGATCCCGCGCGTGCTCTGCTTGCCGTGGTTGCCGTGGTGGTTGACCCACGTCTCGCCGAGGATCTGCTTGCCGAAGCCGCCGGGCCACAGCCTGTTGTTCCAGCCGTATTTCGCATAGGTCGAGCCCGGCCTGTTCGCGAACGCGTGCGTCGCCGTCCGCATGCCGACGATCGGCCGGCCCGAGGCCACGTAGTCGACGACCTCCTTCATCTGCTCGTCCGGCAGGACGCGGAAGCGGGTGGCGATGACCATCAGGTCGGCGTTCCGGAGCGCCTCCAGGCCGGGGATGTTGTCGACGCGGTTCGGGTCGATCGTGCCGTCCTTGCCGATCGCGAAGAGGACCGTGCACTGGAACCCATGCCGCTGCGACAGGATCTTCGCCAGTTGCGGCAGGGCCTCCTCCGACCGGTATTCCTCGTCGCCGCTGACGAGGACGACGTGCTTCCCCTTGCCGGGCCCGTCGCCCCCTTCGAAGACGAGCCATGGTTCCTCGGCCCGGGCCGGGGCCAAGGGCAGGGCGAGGATCGCCAGGGCAAAGATGCGGCGCGCGAGGGTTGCGATGGGCACGGCATGTCCTCGGTTCGTTCGTGGGAAGTTGCTCGATCCCCGTCGGCATCATATCGCCCGAGGAGGCGCGGTTGAAGGAGGTAACACCCGGCGGGCGTCTTCCTCCCTCTCCCCCGGAGCAGGCACGCTCCGCGTGCCGTCCGTCTTCAATCCCGTCCTTGGGTTTCCTTGGACGGCACGCGGAGCGTGCCTGCTACTTCCGTGGACGGCACGCGGAGCGTGCCTGCTCCGGGGGAGAGGGGAAAGAGGATGTCCCGTCGCCGTGGTATCCTTGGGTCCACCTCACCCATCCCAGAAGCCGAAGGAGAGCCCCATGACCCGCGCCGCCGTCATCTCAACGCTGGCCCTGCTCGCCGCGGCCGTCGCATTCGCGAACGTGCGCGAGGGAGACGTCGTCTCGACGCGCGAGATGGCCGACATCAACTGGATGGAGTTCAAGGAGGTGGTGCCGTCGAAGATCGACACGGTGCTATTGCCGACGGGCACGCTCGAGCCGCACGGGGTCATCAACAACGGCGCCGACATCACGGCGCCGGTGGCATTGGCGCGGAAGATCGCGCGCGAGGCGAACGCGATGATCGCACCGGCGATCCCCTACGGCATCACCGGCTCGATGGACGCCTACCCGGGCGCCTTCTCGATCTCGGAGGAGGCGTACCGCGCCTACGTCCGCGACGTCCTTGTCGGCCTGGCGAAGAACGGCTTCAAGACGATCGTCGTCCTCAACGGCCACGGCGGGCCGCAGACGGCCGTGCTCAACCAGGTCGCCGCCGAGGTCGGCCGCGAGAAGAAGGTGCGGACGCTCGTCATCAACTGGTGGAGTTATGCCGCCGACGTCACCCAGCAGGTCTTCGGCGAGGACGGCGGCCACGCCGGCTGGAACGAGACGGCGTACATCCAGGCGATCGACCCGAAGCTCGTCCACCGCGAGCGCTACAAGGATTCGCTCGCGACCCCCAACCCCGCCCCCGGCTCCTATTCCGCCTACCCCGCCCCCTCGTCGATCGGCCTCTACAAGGCCGGCCAGGGGTACGTGAAGTTCGACCAGGCCAAGGCCGACGACTACTTCGCCAGGGTCAACCGCAAGGTGCTGAACCTGATCCTCGACACCCGCAAGAAGTGGGACGAGGCCGGGCTCTGACCGCCCGCGGCGGCGGGGCGGTTTCGCGGCCCCGGGGGGATCGGCTAAGATGGAAGATCAAGCCAACCCGCCGGAGTCTCGAACCGCCCGTGGGCCGCGAGCGCGGGCGAGGATGGAGTGATGCCGACGCTGGAGACGTTCCCGAACCAGTTCCCCGGGCGCGACTACGAGATCGAGATCGTCTGCCCCGAGTTCACCGCCGTCTGCCCGAAGACCGGCCAGCCCGACTTCGGCACGATCACGATCGGTTATATCCCGGCGGCCACCTGCATCGAGCTGAAGAGCCTGAAGCTGTACCTCCAGGAGTTTCGCGACCGGGGCATCTTCTACGAGCACGCCGTCAACACGATCCTCGACGACCTCGTGGCCTCGTGCGCCCCGAGGAAGATGGTCGTGATCGGCCAGTTCCACCCCCGCGGCGGAATCACCTCGCGGATCACGGCGCGGTTCGAGGCCGTCGCGGCGGCTGCGGGCCCCGGCCCGGTGCCGCAGGGGCCGCCGACGGTGCGGATCGGTTGAGCTCGAGCGGGTCATGACACGGAGGGAGGACCGATGGCGCGACCGGGCATCCTGACCTTGACGACAGACTTCGGGGCCGACGGCCCCTATGTGGCGGCGATGAAGGGGGTGGTCCTCGGCCTCGCCCCCGAGGCGAAGCTCGTGGACGTCAGCCACGCGATCGCGCCGCAGAACATCCTGGAGGGGGCGTTCGTGCTGGCGGCGATCGTCGACGCGTTCCCGGCCGGGACGGTCCACCTCGCCGTCATCGACCCCGGCGTCGGCACCGACCGCCGCCTGATCGCGGCTCGGCTGGCCGAGCAGTGGTTCGTGCTGCCCGACAACGGCCTGCTCAGCGGCGTCGTCCGCGGCCGGGCGCCGGCCGAGGTCTTCGAGATCACCAACCCCGAGGTCCGCTGGCGGGCCGTCTCCCCCACGTTCCACGGCCGCGACATCCTCGTGCCCGCCGCCGCGCATCTCCTGCTCGGCCGCGACCCGGCCACGCTCGGCCCGAAACGCGAGGGGGTCGTCACCCTCCGCAACTTCGAGCCCCGCGCCGAGGACGGCGACTTCGCCGGCGAGGTCATCTTCCGCGACGCCTTCGGCAACCTCATCACCAACATCTCCGCCGACCGCATTGCCCAGCAGCCCCCCGACTCCTGGACGATCGAGATCGCCGGCGAGCGCATCGACGGCCTCAGCCGCACCTACGGCGACCATCCGCAGGGGAGCCTCATCGCCCTGGTCGGCAGCTCCGGCTGGGTCGAGGTCGCCGTCACCAACGGCGACGCCGGCCGCCACCTCACCGCCGGGCCCGGCACCACGGTCTGGTTCCGCAGGAGGGGATGATGATTGCGGAATTCGGATTGCAGAATTCGGATTACGGATGGCCGACCAAAGGCTCGGCTCTGTGGCCCTCTTCGTAACCCGAAGCGCCAGCGAGGGCCTCTGTTCACCCGAAGCGCCAGCGAGGGAGCCCATCCCCATCGATCTGGCCATCGACCTCCCGCGGTGTGGAGGGCCCTCGCTGGCGCCTCGGGTTGCGAAGAGGGGCGGCGCGTCGGCCAACACGTCCCCTCCGTCCGTTTGTCCTCCGCAATCCGCGATCCGAATTCCGCAATCCCATGAATCCATCCGCCATCGTCCGCCTCCGCCAGCTCGACAAGGCCCACCTCTGGCACCCCTTCACCGCGCAGAAGGATTGGGCCGAGTCCGATCCGCTCGTCATCGAGCGCGGGGAGGGGATCTATCTCTTCGATACCGAGGGCAGGCGCTACATCGACGGCGTCAGCTCGCTCTGGTGCAACGTGCATGGCCACCGCCACCCTGCGCTCGACGGGGCGGTCCGCGCGCAGCTCGACGAGGTCGCGCACTCGACCCTGCTCGGCGTCACCAACCCGACCGCGATCGAGCTGGCGCGGAGGCTCGTGGAGGTCGCGCCCGACGGATTGACGCGCGTCTTCTTCTCCGACGACGGCGCCACGGCGGTCGAGGTGGCGCTCAAGATGGCCTTCCAGTACTGGCGGCAGAAGGCCCGGCCCGAGCCGAAGCGGTCGCGGTTCCTCGCTCTCGGCGATGCGTATCACGGGGATACCCTCGGCGACGCCAGCGTCGGCGGGATCGGGCGGTTCCATGACCTCTTCCAGCCCTTGCTGTTCCCCGTCCTCCGCGCGCCGAGCCCGCACTGCTACCGCTGCCCGCTCGGACTGGGCCGGCCCGATTGCGCGACGGCCTGCCTCGGCGAGATCGAAACGCTCCTCGCCCGGCACGCCGGCGAGGTCGCCGCGGTCGTCGTCGAGCCGCTCGTGCAGATGGCCGCGGGGGTGCTCGTCCACCCCGAAGGTTACTTGAGGGGATTGCGCGAGCTTTGCGATCGATATGAAACGCTGCTCATTCTCGATGAGGTCGCCGTCGGCTTCGGCCGCACCGGCCGGCTCTTCGCCTGCGAGCACGAGTCGGTCCGGCCCGACTTCCTCTGCCTCGCCAAGGGCCTGACCGGCGGCTACCTGCCGCTCGCGGCGACGCTCACGACCGAAGCAATCCACTCGGCCTTCGTCGGCACCGCCAGCGACCCGAAAACGTTCTATCACGGCCACACCTATTGCGGCAACCCGCTCGGTGCGGCAGTCGCACTGGCAAATCTTCGGGTGTTCGAAGACGAGCGCACGTTGGAACGGATGGCACCGAAGATCGACTTACTCCGTCGTCGCCTGGCCGACTTCGCGGCCTTGCCGCACGTCGGCGACGTCCGGCAACGCGGCCTCATCGGCGGCATCGAGCTGGTAGCCGATAAGGCGTCGAAGGCGCGTCATCCCTGGTCCGAGCAGGTCGGCGTCCGCGTCTGCCGCCGCGCCCGCGATTTCGGCCTGCTGATCCGTCCGTTGGGAGATGTGATCGTGATCTTGCCGCCGCTGAGCATCACCGTCGAGCAACTCGGCGAGATGCTCGACGTGATCGGGCGTTGCATCGTCGAGGTGACTGGCCGTGATGGCTGAACCTCCCCGAGGGGTGGGGCTCGATTCTCTCCCGGGCCTGTTCGTGACCGGCACCGACACCGGCGTGGGCAAGACCCGCGTGGCGGCGGCGATCGCGCGGAGCATGGTGGAGGGGGGCCGGCGCGTCGGGGTCTTGAAGCCGGTGGCGACGGGGGCGACGCGCGTCGGGGATTCGTGGAATTGCGAGGATGCCGAAGCCTTGATCGAGGCGATCGGCGGCGGTGTCGGTTCGGAGCAGGTCTGCCCGATCCGGTTCGAGGAGCCGCTGGCGCCGCCGGTGGCCGCGCGACGGCTCGGAATCCCGCTGGATCTTGGAGCCGTCCTCGACGCGACGCGAGCCGCCCTGGACTGGTGGGCGGGCAGGGCAGACGTCGCGGTCGTCGAGGGGGTCGGTGGGCTGCTCTGCCCGATCGCCGAAGGGGCGACGGTGGCGGACCTCGCGGTGGCGCTCGATTTCCCGCTGGTGATCGTGGCCCGGCGGGGATTGGGGACGCTCAATCACACGCTCTTGACGGTCGAGGCGGCCCTCCTCCGGGGCCTGAGGATCGCGGGAGTCGTGCTCAACGGCGACCGGCCGACGGCCGACCCGATCGCCGAGGCGACGAACGCCGACGAGCTGGCCCGGCGGCTCGACGGGGTGGCCGTGCTGGCCGACGTGCCGCACTCGGCCGACCTTTCGGGCTTGTGGGACTCCCTGCGTGGAATAGACTGGTATGGGAGGGCCGCGCCGACGAGGGCGACGCGCCGTCCCTGAGCATGTGGGAGCGGGAGGGGACCGCGATGACCGTCGAGATCGTCTGCCCGTCCTGCGGCGCCCGAATCCCGATCGATTCCCCCGGGCCCGAGCCGGTCGAGGTCCCCCCGCCCGTCGCCCGGACGGTCGAGGTTGTGATCCCCGCGACCCACGACGGCATCGCCGAGGGTCCCGGCTCGGCCGATTCCCCCCTCGCCGGCCCCGGGCCCGACCCGCTCCTCGACGCCTTCGCCCTGGGCGTCGGCCCGATCTCGCGGTCGCCCGAGCCGATCTCGGGCGCGCCCGGCTGGCCCTCGGTGCTCGACGCCGAGCCGGCGACGGGGCCGGACCTGGCCCCGTCGGTCGACGACGCGCCGGCCGCGGCCGGGCGGCGGTCGTCGTTGTCGCTCGTCCTGCTGGCCAGCTACGCCAGCGCGATGACCCTGGCGTGCGCCTGGCTCCTCGTCCAGTCGCGGCGACACCGCGAGGCCCCACCGACGATGGAGCCGCCGCGGTCGGCCGTCGTCCGCGACGGCCCCGCGCGGACCGGCCGCTGGCAGAAGGATGAAGGCCCGCCGCCGATCCCCGCCGATCACCGGACGACGCTGGGCAAAACGTTGAAGGTCGGCGACCTGGAGATCACGCCCCTTGAGGTCGTCCGCGGCCCGGTCCGGCTGGTCCGCGAGACCCCCGAGTCGGGCCGGCGACGCCGGGACGGGGGCGACGACGCCTTGAAGCTGCGGCTCCGGCTCCGCAACCGCTCGGCCGACACGACCTTCGCACCGCTCGACGAGACCTTCGTCCGCGACCGCGACCGCGGCCGGCCCGACAGCTTCATCGAGGACGGCCCCGACGACCGCATCGCTCCGTACCCCCTGGCCGTCCGCAGCGAGTGGGCGATCGTCGGCCAGGAGTTCCGCGACCTCCACCCGGGCGAGGCGTTCGAGTCCATCGTCGTCAGCGCCGCCGACG
The DNA here is from genome assembly GCA_035551935.1 of Isosphaeraceae bacterium. Lineage (GTDB taxonomy): Bacteria > Planctomycetota > Planctomycetia > Isosphaerales > Isosphaeraceae > DASZMJ01. The sequence continues at coordinate 15,920 of DASZMJ010000207.1, read as the reverse complement.
CGCGACTCCCCGCCGGCTCGACGCCGACCTGGCACATCCGCCTCCGGACCGGAGCCGACCGCGACGCCGTGATCGGCGTCGACTTCCGCGCCGACGAGATCCAGGACGAACGCCGTTGAGGAGCCCTCCATGATCGATAGGGATGTCGACCCGGGCCGGACGGAACCAGCCGAGGCCCGCGGCACCAGGCCACGGCGGATTCTCCGAAGGCTCTCGAAGCTGGCCCTCGTCGCGGCACTGGTGCAGCCGGCCTCGGCGTTGCTGGCGCGTTGGGCGTGGCTGCCGGACGTCCTCAGCCACTTCCAGGGGCCGGCCTTCGTCGCGACGATCGCGGCGACGCTGGCCTGCGCCCTGGCTCGGCGACGGGTCGCGATCGCCCTGGCGGCATTGGCGGCGCTCCAGGTCGGCCCGCTCCTCCGGTTCGACGGCGCCAATCCCGTCGCCGCCGACCCGGCCGGGCCGAGGCTCCGCCTGCTCGTCGCCAACGTCCAGGCCGACAACGGCAACTTCCGACTGCTCCGGGACTTGATCCGCCGCGAGCGGCCCGACGTCGTCGGCCTGGTCGAGTTCTCCGAGGCGTGGCAGGCGGCGGGCCTCCGCGACCGTTCGGAGTACCCCCACGCCATCGAGGTCGGGCTGGGGACGCACGGCATGGCCCTCTGGTTCCGGCGTCGGCCGCGCGCGATCGCGCCGCCGACGGTCCTCGTCCCCGACGGCAACGCCGTCCTCCGCGCCGAGGTCGACTTCGCCGGCTCGAGCCGCCAGCTCTGGCTCGTCCACCCGCCGAACCCGCTCCACCCGCAGGGCCAGGCGCATGGCGGCGAGGAGCTACGGGCGTTGACGCGGCTCCTCGCCATGTCGGCCGGCTCGAAGATCGTGGCCGGCGACATGAACCGGACCGACGGCTCGCCGCGGTTCGGCGACTTCCTGGGCGCCAGCGGCCTGCGCGACAGCCGATTGGGATTCGGCCGCCAGGCGAGCTGGCCGGTCTGGTCGCCGTACCGGATCGCGATCGACCACGGCTTCCTCACGCCCGACCTGGCCGTCGTCGATCGCCGGCTCGGGCCGAACATCGGCTCCGATCACTTCCCGTTGATCCTCGACGTCGCCCCCGCGGCCAGCTCGGCGACGAACGCCGCGACCCAGGGCTCCCAGTCCTCGCCCTGATCGTCGCCGATGCCGGCGAACTTGGCCCGATCGGCCTGCCGGAGCAGCCGGACGAGCCCCTCGAACCGCCCGGGGTCCAGCAGGCTCGCGAGCGCCTCGTCCGCCGCGATCTCCTCCGTCGTCCGCGCCCCCCACGCCGCCCCGAACCGCCCCACCAACGCCCCCCGCGCCCGCCCCGACCACGCGACGAGGCGCTCGCGGGGCTCCGTCGGTAACGATCCATTGGATATGTTTACCATCTGCCTTTTTGACGTCTTCCGTCGTTTCGCCCCCCTCCTTCGCGCGACGATCACCGCGACCGCGGCCAGCACGACGAGGGCGACGACCGACCAGGCGACCCAACCCCGCGGGTTGCCCTCCTCGGCCCAGGGCTCGGGGCCGAGGTTGGGCCGGGGCGGGATGAGGGGGGCGGCCTTGATCGGCGTCGTCGTCGGCATGGGGGAGGTTCAGCGGGGCAGGGGGCGTCGGGTGGCGCGGCCGTGGAAGAAGCGGAGCAGGGGGCGGAGCGGGTCGTCGGCCGTCGAGAGCTCCAGGGCCACCAGGCCGGTGGCGCCGCACCAGGCCCGGAAGGCCGCGCGACGCTCCTCGGCGGCTTTCGCGTAGGCGTCGCGGACGCGCCTCGAGCCGGCGTCGACGACCCGGCGCCTGCCCGACTCGGCCTCCTCGAGGGCCAGGAGGCCCGACGGCGGCAGGCGCTCCTCGCGCGGGTCGAAGACGCGGAGCGCGACGGCCTCGTGCCGCCGGGCCGCCCGTCGCCAGGGGCCGACCGGCTCGGGGCCGAGGAAGTCGCCGACGGCCACGACCAGCGACCGCCGCCCGCGCCGCGAGAGCCGGCCGAGGCCCGCGGCCAGCTCGGTCCGCCGCGAGACGGCCGGCGTGGCGACGAGCGTCCGGAGGAGCCGCGCCAGGTGCCTCGTCCCCCCCGCCGGGGGCAATTCGGCCTCGATCCGGTCGCTGACCAGGACCAGGCCCGCGCGGTCGCCGTTGCGGATCGCCGCCGCGGCCAGGAGCGCCGCCGCCTGCGCGGCGCGGTCGGCCTTGGTGCGCCCCTCGGGCCCGAACCGCAGGCTCGCCGAGACGTCGACGACCAGCCAGAGCGTCAGCGCCCGCTCCTCGACGTAACGCCGCACGAACGGCCGCCCCTGCCGCGCGGTGGCGTTCCAGTCGATGTGGCGGACGTCGTCCCCCGGCTCGTATGCCCGCAATTCGGCGAACGCCAGCCCCATCCCCGGCCGCGCCGACAGGTACGCCCCCGCCAGCGCCGAGGCCGCCTCCGGCCTCACCCGGAACCGCAGGCGTCGCGCCTGCCGCACGATCGCCGCCGCGTCGATCGGCGGCGGCTCAGGCTCCTTCGGTCGCCGGAAGATCATCTCATGCGCCGTTTCTCTGACGGTGTTGCGCCCGCAGTTCCTCAAGCTCTCGTCGGAGGGTCTCCGCGGCGGCCCTCGACTCGGCCTCGGCCTCGGCCGGTGTCGGAACTCGGCGGCCCGTCGCGGGGTCGTACATGCGGATGGTCGTGCCGTCGCGCTCCAGGTGCAGGCCCGTGACGACGCTCGGCAGGCGGCCGGCGACCGGCTCGATCGGCTCGTACGCGCCGCCGACGAGCCGGAACCCTTGCATCGAGGGCTTGAGATACTCCTGCTTCGGATCGAAGAGGAAATACTCCTCGACGTGGAGGACGTCGCGGTACAGCTCGAACTTCGTCCTCAGATCCTCGCGGCGGGTCGACTTCGAGGTGAACTCGACGACGAAATCCGGTCCCTTGCCCTCCTCCCAGACGAAGTAGGCGTCGCGGTCGTTGGCGCCGCGGATGCCGCGGACGACGAAGACGTCGGGCGAGACGTGCCGGCGTTTGTCGCCCTCGACGTAATACATCATCATGTTGCCCGAGATGTACACGTCGGCCGCACCCGCGAAGTGGCGACGGAGGACTTCGATGAGGCCGAGGAGGTTGTCGCGGTGGATGGGCGTCTCGGCCAAGGGCTTGCCGTCTCCGGTCGGGTAGTCGATGGTCTTCGGGGTCGTGGCCACGGTCGCGGGCCCTCCGACGGCGGACATCGGCCTTGTCAAAGTCGCCGACCGAGACCATCCTAGGCCCCGCCGGGATGCCGGACAATCGCAAACGCGCGGCATCGGACGCCGAAAGGGGCCAGCGGATGGCAACCGACCAGGGATCGAGGCGAGGACGCCTCGCGCGTCGCCTGCGCGGCGGTTCCGGGACGCCTCCCCGTCGCCGAGTCGTTCGGCGCGTCGCCTTCGCGCTCTTCGTCGTCGGCCTCGGCGGCTGGTGGGGCTGGACGCACCGCCGCAAGGAGACGATCGAGGAGTGGTGGGGCCTGCCGACCTTGCCGGCGGCGGCGGTCGAGCCGGCGGTCGAGGTGCGCGGGCCGGTCACGTTCGCGAAGGACGTGGCGCCGATCCTCTGGGCGAAGTGCGCGGGTTGCCATCGACCCGGCGAAGTCGGGCCGTTCTCGCTGTTGTCGTACCGCGACGCGGCCAGGCGGGCCGAGTTCCTGCGCGAGGTGACGGAGTCGGGCCGGATGCCCCCGTGGAAGCCCGAGCCGGGCTTCGGCACCTTCGAGGACGACGACCGCCTCACCCCCCGCGAGCGCGCCATCCTCGCCCGCTGGGCCGACGACGGCGCCCCCGAAGGGGACCCGGCCGACCTGCCGGGACGCCCCCAGTTCCCCGACGGCTGGCGGCTCGGTACGCCCGACCTCGTCGTCGAGTTGCCCAAGCCGTTCCTCGTCCATGCCGACGGCGACGACCTGTATCGGGCCTTCGTCTTGCCGTTGCCAGCCGGCGGCGACCGCGAGGTCGTCGCCTTCGAGTTCCGGCCGGGCAACCGCCGGGTCGTGCATCACTCGAAGCTCTTCCTCGACCCGACCGACGCCTCGCGACGCCGCGACGCCGACGACCCCGGCCCCGGCTTCGCCTCCGTCGGCGCCGCCGACCTGGGGCAGCCGGCCATCTTCGAGTGGACCCCCGGCACCGTCCCGAAGCCGTTTCCGACGGGAGTCGGCCAGATCCTCCCGGCCGGCGCCGACCTCGTCCTCTTCGTCCACTACCACCCCGACGGCCGCCCCGAGGCCGACCGCTCCCGCGTGGGGATCTACCTCGCGAAGACGCCGTTGACGAGGCACCTCGCCGGCATCCCGCTGGGGACCTCGAAGATCGACATCCCCGCCGGTGCCTCGCATCACGAGGTGACGGCCAGCACGACCCTCCCCGCGCCCGTGCGCGTCTTCGGCCTGCTGCCGCACGGCCACTTCCTGCTCCGCGACATCCGCCTCCGCGCCGTCCTGCCCGACGGCAACATCGAGCGCCTGCTCTGGATCAGGGACTGGGACTTCGACTGGCAAGGGCAGTATCGCCTCGCCTCGCCGCTCCTCCTGCCCGCCGGCACCCGGCTCGACCTCGTCGGCACCTACGACAACTCCGCCGCCAATCCCCGCAACCCGACCACCCCCCCCCGCCGCGTCCGCTTCGGCCCCTCCAGCACCGACGAGATGCTCGGCTGCCACCTCCAGGTGATCCCCGATTCGCCCGACGGCGCCGAAGCATTGAGGGGAAAATACAAGTTCGGGCTCTAGGCACTCGGACACGGTCGCGCGAGCTTCTCCTGGTCGGACGAATGGACGGACCCGCCTTGGCCGCCCGTCATCGCTCCGCCGAGGGCGGGGGCACCAGGGCCGTCTCTTCGAGCCGCTCCAATCGCCACCAACTGGGCCCATTCGCGGTCGCCCGGATGCGGATCGCCCCCTCTCTGGCCTCGCCCCACTCGAATCGAACCTCGATTGCCAGAGGCCCCGCTTCACTCCACACAGTCTCTTCGGTGGTTGGGCCGCCGACGCGTCCGAGGAGGTCCTCGTACAAGGCGGCGGAGCCGCTCCAACTCTCGGGCAAGGGTGGCGTACGCCTGGGTACGGTCCAAGATGTTGCCTCCTCGCGAGCCGTGGGTCCCTTCGCAGTCCATGATGTACGAGAGGGAGACCACGTCCGAGCTTTCAGTCCCCCGTTGGGCCCTGCGCGGCGGTGTAGCGGAGGTCGTCGAAGTAGATCGACTGGCCGTTGCCGTCGATCCATGTCGTCACGAGGCCGAAGCGGTCGAAGGTCGCGCCGGCGGCATGATCGCCGGGGCGGAGGTCCAGGGTGACGGCCTGGCCGTCGAGCGTCAACGTGATCCGGCCGCGGCCGCCGGCGCCGTCCGGGTCGTACTCCAGGGACCAGTCGTGGGGCTTGCCGTCGGGGAGGATGCGGGGCCGGTCGGATCCGTCGGCATAGGCCTGCCGCTCGCCGACGATGCGGTAGGCGGGATAGGCGAAGAAGCCCTCGCGGCTCGGGCCCTCGACGACGAGGCCGAGGAACCCTTCCGGGAACCCCGAGTCCTGTGACGGGTTGACGGCCAGGCTCCGCCCCGAGTGGTAGAAGCCGAAGAGCGTGGTGCTGTCGCTCACCCCGCGTCGCAGCGCGACCTTGCCGGCGGCCCGGAGCGGGCGATCGAGCGTGAGCGGACCGACGCGATCGCCATAGGAGGCCATCCGACCGGCCTCGCGGATGTCGCCGCGGAAGACCAGGCCGCCGAGCTCGCCGGGCGCCGCGCCGCCCGCATGGTGGGTGGGACTGAACCCGAAGTCGAACCGCGGGCGGACGTTCGTGGACTCGAAGGTCCGCCGGTTCTGGTGGCCTTCCCAGCCGGGGTCGGCGTCGAAGTGCTCCGTCGCTCCGTCCACCGTCACGTCGTCGAGCCAGAGCGTGCCGGGGTCGTCGGCGCTCTTGAGGACGTTGAGCATGCCGAAGCGCTTGAACGTCGCCCCGTCGGCCTTGTGGCCGGCCTCGAGGTTGCAGACCGACGTCTCCCCGTCGATCATCGCGGTGACGACGCCGAGGCCGCCGTTGCCCTCGGGGTCGTAGGTCAGCGACCACGAGTGGACCGCACCTCGGGCCGCGAACCCGCGGGGCTCGTCCTTCCCCGTCTTGGGGTCGCGCACGCGCGCAAACGGCCGGGGCGAGTCGCCCCCGGCGCGCCAGCGGCGGGTCGCATACTCGACATAGGCGTAGAAGACATCGCCCCGCCCCTGGATCCGCAGGGCGATCGTGTTCGGGGTCCGCCATTCGTTGAGCGTGCCCGCGTTGAAAAACCCGACGAGCGCGTGGACCTTGCCCTCCCCGCAGGCGAGGACGCCCGAGGCGGTCAGCTTATCCTGGAAGCTCTTGGCTTCGATCGCCCGTGCGTAGTACGCCGGCTCGGCCGCGGGGGAGAGGACGCCGCCGATCTCGCCGGCGGCACGGCCCCCGGCGCGCCGCGAGCGGCTGTAGCCGAAATCCTGGCGGACCGTGCGCGGCGGGAAGGCCTGGGAGCGGTGATTGCGGCCTTCCCAGCTAGGGTCGCGGTCGAAGTGCTCCGTCCGTTCCTCCGCGACGGCCGCGGCCCACAGCGAGACGCCGACGAGCCCCGGCAGGGCCATTCCCCGGGCCATAACGCGCCGCATGCGTGGACTCCCTTCGTCTCGGGCCGATTCATGGATAGAGGAGATACTTCTCCCGGATCGCGCGGAACTCCGCCAGGTCCTTGCTCCAGACGGATCGCACCTCATCCAGCCCCTTGCCGTCGAGGACGGCCTTGTGCGTGGCGCGGTCGGCGACGAGGCGGAGGAAGCCGGCGTCGCCCCAGCGGCCGGGATAGTCGCGCTGGAGGACGACGGCGAGGGCGATGCCGACGGCGATCGGGTCGAGCCGGGCGCGGTCGGTGATGAGGATCTGGACGCCGCCGCACTCGTGGCCGGCGTGCTGACGGGCCCTTGGCGTGAACCGGATCGGCACGAACCGGACGCCGGGCAGGTCCAGGTCGTTGAGTGCTCGCGCGAACGACCGTGGCTCGATCCAGGGGGCGCCGACGCGCTCGAACGGGGTATTCGTCCCCCGGCCGTGCGCCAGCTCGGTCGCCTCGAGCAGGCAGACGCCGGGATAGAGCAGGGCCTCGTTGAGGTTGCGGATGTTGGGCGAAGGGTCGACCCAGACGAGGCCGGTCGCGTCGTAGAGGTCGCCGCGGCGCCAACCCTCGCAGGGGATGACCGTCAAATCGGCGCCGATCGACCGCTCGGCGTTGTAGAGGCGGGCCAGCTCGCCGACGGTCATCCCGTGCCGCAACGGGAGCGCGTGGTATGCGATGAACGACGCGAACTCCTCGTCGCGCACCGGCCCGTCGACGACAACGCCGCCGATCGGGTTCGGCCTGTCGAGGACGACGATCGGGATGCCCTTGGCCTTCGCCGCCTCGATCGCGTAGCCGAGCGTCGTGATGTACGTATAGAACCGGGCCCCGATGTCCTGGATGTCGTAGGCGAGCACGTCGACATCCTCGAGGCTCTCCGACGTCGGCCGCCGAGTCTTGCCGTAGAGGCTGACGATCGGCAGGCCGGTCGCCTCGTCCTTCGCGTCGTCCACCGGCGCGTCGAGGACGCCGCGGATGCCGTGCTCGGGGCTGAAGAGCTTCACGAGCCGGACCCCCGGCGCATGGGCCAGGACGTCGATCGTCGCCCTCCCGTCGCGCGCCCGGCCCGTCTGGTTCGTGATCAAACCGACCCGCTTCCCCTTCAGCGGCTCGAACCCCCGCGCGATCAGGACGTCGATCCCGCACGCGACCGGCCGCGCCGGCTCCTGGATCGGCGCGTCGACGATCGCCGAGGCGACGATCGTCGCCAGCTCGGCCCGGAGCGGGTTCGGGCTCGGCGCCTTCCCGTCAGGATGAAGACGACTGGTCAGCACGATCACGAAGGTGCGAGTCTCCGGGTCGATCCAGAGGCTCGTGCCGGTGAACCCGGTGTGGCCGAAGCTCTCCGGGCCGAGGAGCGCCCCGCGCGGGGCGCTATACGGCGTGGAGATGTCCCAGCCGAGCCCCCGGCGCTGCCCGCGCGGGGTGTCGCCGGGGTCGATCATCGCCCGGACCGCGAGCGGCCCCAGCACCCGCGATCCGCCCGGCCCCCGGCCGCCGTCGAGGATCATCTGCGCGAAGACCGCCAGGTCGTCCGCCGTCCCGAACAGGCCCGCGTGCCCGGCCACGCCCCCAAGCGCCCGCGCCCTCGGGTCGTGGACGACCCCGCGTAACATGGTCCCGTCGGCCTTCTCCGTCGGCGCGATCCGATCGGTTTTTCCCGCCGGCCGGAACCCCGTGTCGGCCATGCCGAGGGGCTGGAAGATGTGCTCCGCCGCGAACTCGTCGAGCGGCCGGCCCGACACGCGACCGACCAGCTTGCCGAGGATGATGTAATTCACATCGCTGTAAACGAACCGCTCGCCCGGCTTCGCGACCGGCTCCAGCCCGGCGATCTTCTCCCACGCGCGTTCGGGCCCGTCCTTGTAGTCGTCGATCGGGTTGTCCGCGATCAGGCCCGAGCGGTGCCGGAGCAACTGCTCGACCGTGATCGCCCCCTTGCCGTTCGTGTCCAGCTCGGGCAAGTGGCGCCGGATCGGGTCGCCGAGCCGGAGCTTGCCCGACTCGACGAGGATCGTCACCGAGGTCGCCGTCGCCACCGGCTTGGTCAAGGACGCCATGTCGAAGATCGTGTCCCGTGTCATCCCCTCCTCGGCCGGCTCGATCGCGCGCTTACCGTACGCCTTCGCGAAGATGACCTTCCCGGCCCTCCCGACCAGGACGACCGCCCCCGGGACACGCTTCGCCTCGATCGCCCGGCCGACCGCCGCGTCGATCCGCGCCAGCCGGCCCGAGTCCATCCCCGCCGCTTCGGGTTTCCCCTCCGGCAATGCCCCCGACGCGATCCTCGCCGTCAGGGCAAGAACCAGGACGACCAGGCCCCTGGTGCCACGGGTTCGGCCTCGATCCCGTGCTCCGAGAGGGACGCCGGGGCGCACGGGATCGAGGCCGAACCCGTGGCACCCGGAACCTCTCTCAGAGGAACAAAAAAAATGGATGCTCATCCAAGCTCATTCCCATGTCACGGCTTCTCGCCGAACTCGAGCGGCTTGTCGGCGACGAGGGTGGTGACGACGGCGGAGTCGGCGCCGCCTGGGACGCGGATCAGGAGGTCGGAGCGGCCCTGGGGGAGGGTGACGGTGACGGCATAGGGCTCGCCGTCCTTCGCGTCGGGCAGGTCGATCTCTCGGCCGCCGAGCCAGGCGCGGACCCTGGCCCGGGTGTCGAGGACGAGTCGGGCGTCCTGCTCCCGGGGCGAGTTGACGGGCACGAAGAGGTAGACGGCCCTGGATTTGTCCTTGCCGGCGAGGCTGGCCGGGTCGACGACGCCCTCGGCGTTGGCCGTGAGCCGTCGCCAGGCGAGCGGCTCGCCGCCGGGGCCGCGGAGCGGCTCGGAGGTCCGGACCTTCGCCGTCACGTCGAAGGCCGGCTCGTCGCCGCGCTCCTCCAGCGGCCCGACCGCGGAGCACTGGCCGACGATGCTGACGGGCTGCCGCAAGGTCGACAGGAACGTCACGAGGTCCACCAGGTCCTGCTCGCTCATCGTCTGCGCCAGCCCTTCGGGCATCAGCGAGATCTCGCTGTACTTCCGCTCTTCGACCTCGGCGATTGGCACGGCGACCCGCTGGCCCTCGGAGGTCTTGAGCACGAGGCGGTCGGGCGTCTCCTCGACGGGAAGGCCGGTGAGGACGCGGCCGTCCTTGGTCGCGACGACGAGCGTGCGGAAGTTGTAGCCGATGGCGGCGCCGGGGTTGAGGATCGAGTTAAAGAGTTCGTCCTTGCCGTACTTCGTGCCGATCGTCGAGAGGTCCGGGCCGATCCACTGCCCGCGCCCCTGGACGCGGTGGCAGCCGGCGCAGACGACGGTCGCGGAGCCGTCGAGCCGGCCGTTGGGCTTCTCGCGGAAGAAGACGGCACGGCCGTCCTCGGCCTTTCCCTCGCGGCGGACCAGGGCCCCGATCGGCGGCAACGGGCGACCGGTCGCCGACTTCGGCGGCGGCAAGAGGCTCGCGGCCTCGAGGCGGACGTCGCGGTCCATGCTGGAGTTCAGCGCGAGGGTCGCGTCGGTCTTCAGCTCGTCGGGGAGCTTCTTCGCCTTGACGATCGCCAGCAGCTTCCGGCCGCCGTCGCGCTGCGAGGCGAAGGTCCGCAAGGCCTCCCGGCGCAGGCCGAGCGGGGCGTCGTCGTCGTCGATGAGCTTGCGGAGGGCCTCGTCGGGGTTCGCCTCCGTCATCGGGATCGCGCGGACGACCGCTGCGGCGACCGGGGCGGTGCCGGCCTTGCCGGCCGCGGCGAGGATGCCGTCGAAGGCCTTCCGCATCCCCTCCGGCTTCAGCCGCGCCAGCCCCTCGACCGCCGCGACGCGGACCTCGTCGGGCGCCTTGGCGTCGTCGGCATATTGGATTAGCGTGTCGGCATATTTCTTCTCGCCCGTCGCGACGGCCAGCGCGACCCCCTGGGCGCGGAGCTCGTCGTCATTCAAGGCGGACTTGATGGCACGGGCGACCCTGGGGTCGTTGCGGGCGTCGCGCCAGCCGTTGCCGAGCTTGCGCGCGAGCACGTCGAGCACCTGCCGCTTGCGGACCGGGTCGGCGAGCGTGCCGGCGAGGTCGGCGAGCACGGCGGCGCCGGCCGGGTCGTCGATCCGGGAGAGGGCGTCGTCGGCCGCCTGCTGCAACTCGGACGACTCCAGCGTCGGGAGGATCCGGGTCAGGAGCGGCAAGACCTCGGGCCGGTGCAGCCGCCAGGTCAAACCGAGCGTCTTGCTCAGGGCGCTCGCCGGCGGCAGCTCGTCGCCGGTGGCGAGGAAGGCCTCGTTGCGATCGACCGGGAAGTACGGCGGCAACGCGACGCGGGATTCCTTGCCGGCGCGGTCGAGGTCGAGGTCGCCGTAGAGGGTGCCGTCGAAGAGTTCCTTGAGGAACGCGCCCTCGCGTTTTTCGAGGGCCAGGCCGAGCGCCTCGAGGTACCAGCGGTCCTGGCCGTCCCACATCCGCGTGAGGGTCTTGAGGGCCTCGTTGATGCGATCGAACGGGAAACCGCGGGCCGGCTCGGGGAGGCTCCGGTCGACGTTGCGGAGCGCCAGGATCAATTCGCGGCGGACGCCCGCGTCGGGGTCGGAGGCCATCGCCAGCAGCTCGTCGAGGTGCCTCAACGCGGGCGGCGGGTTCCGGACCTCCTCGATCTTGTATTCGATGACGCCGTTGCGGGCGACGTCGCGGCCGAGGATGCGGACGCCTTGCTCGCGGATGCGGGGGTCGTCGTCCTTCAAGGCCGCGAGGGCGACGCCGTCCCCCTCGATCGCGTGCAACGTCCAAAGCGCCCGGGCGCGGTCCGTCGGCTCGCCCTTCTCGAAGAGCTCGCGGAGCGCGGCCACGCCCTCCTTATCCCGCGCGATCAGGCCGCGTTGGGCGGCGTCGCGGGTCGCCACGACCGGCGAGCGCAGCGCGGAGACGAGGCCTTTGATGGTCGCGAAATCCTGCGTCTCGGCATCGACCTTCTTCCCCTTCCGCGCGACGCGATAGATGCGCCCGGTGGTCTGGTCGCGGAAGGCGTGGCCGCCGACGCCGCCGTCGTACCAGTCGGCGACGACGAGCGAGCCGTCGGGCATCGCGGCGACATCCACGGGCCGGAACCACGGGTCGTCGCTGCCGAGCAGGACCTTGTAGTCGGTGCGGAACGAGGCCCCCTTGCGGGTGATCGGGAAGAAGTTGATCTGCCGCGTGCCGGCCTCGGCCTCGAAGAGGGCGCCCTCGTAATCCTTGCCGAGCGCCCTGCCCTCGTAGACCATGATCCCGCAGGGCGAGCCGTTGCCGGTGCCGACGAGCTTGGGGACGTTGCCGGGGATCTCCTCGCCCCAGTGGAGGCGGGGGCTCGTCTTGTAGCCGTAGTGGCCGCCGTCCATCGCCCAGATCACGCGACAGCCGCGGTTGCCGTCGTCGTCGTTGTCGCTGGTGAAGATGTTGCCGAACGAGTTGATGCAGGTCTCGTAATTGTTGCGCTGGCGGTCGCAGAGGATCTCGAAGTTCTTGCCGTCGCGGTCGGCGCGGAGGGTGTGGGCGAGCTGGTCGCTCTTGACGTGGCGGCCGGAGTCGTCGGTCACGTCGAAGTTCTGCTGGCGCTCGGAGTGGTCCTGCTGGACCGAGCAGCAGCCGTCGCCGTGGGTGAAATACAGCTTGCCGTCGGGGCCGAGCACCATGCCGTGGACGCCGTGGTCGGAGTCGATGCCGCCGAAGCCGGTCAGCAGCGGATACCGCTTGTCGGCCTTGTCGTCGCCGTCGGTGTCCTCGAAGACGAGCAGGTCGGGGCTGTTGCCGACGTACACCTTGCAGCCGGTGTACTTGCCGTCCTTATCGTATTTCTCCTCGACCGCGATCCCCATCGGCACGGGGAAGATGTGGTCGGCGAAGACGGTCACCTTGTCGGCCTTGCCGTCGCCGTCGGTGTCCTCGAGGACCTTGATCCGGTCGGCCAGGTCCTTGCGTTGGAACTGGCGGTTGCGGGTCAGGCGGTAGTTCAGGCCTTCCGTGACCCAGACCCGCCCCCGCGAGTCGACGTCCATGTTCGTCGGGTTGACGACCAACGGCTCGCTCGCCCAGAGCGTCGCCTCGAGCCCCTCGGCTGGCTTCAACTTCTTCGCCGACTCCTCCGCGCCGACCTGCGCGCGGGCCTCGGGCGCGAGTCCCAGGAGCAGGGCCCCCAGGGCCACGAGCAGGCCGGGGCGTGACCATCCTCGTCCTCGATGCGACATCGTCGGCTCCTCATCCTCGTGCGAATCGTGGTCGTTGCGGCCGAGACGGTTCATTGTGGCGCGGCCGACGGCGGGAGTCCAGGGATTCGGCCCCGGTCGACGGCGGGGTTGATCGGGCGGGGCCGGCGGGGGAAGATGGCGACGGGTCGGCGGAGGTCCAGTCGCGAAGCGATCGAGCGAGGCGTTATGCAACTGGCACGTTATCGAGGCGACGACGGGACGGCGCGCGTCGGGGCGGTCGAGGCGGGGCGCGTCTTCGAGCTGGCGGGGGTCGCGGCGCTCTGCGACGTGCTCCACGACGACGACCCGGCGGCGCGGGCACGGGCCGCGCGGGACCCGGGCGACCCCGGGATGCCGCTGGAGTCGGTGCCGCTGCTCGCGCCGATCGACCGGCAGGAGGTCTGGGGCGCGGGGGTGACATACCAGCGGAGCAAGGAGGCGCGGCAGGAGGAATCGGAGCAGGGGGGGTCGTTCTACGACCTCGTCTATCGCGCCGACCGGCCCGAGCTGTTCTTCAAGGCCACCCCGTCGCGCGTCGTCGGCCCCGGCCGCGCGATCCGGGTCCGCCGCGACACCGAGTGGTGCGTCCCCGAGCCCGAGCTGGCGCTGGTCCTCTCGCCGAAGCTCCGGCTGGTCGGCTTCACCGTCGGCAACGACGTCAGCGCCCGCGACATCGAGGGGCGCAACCCCCTCTATCTGCCGCAAGCGAAGGTCTACGACGCCTCCTGTGCCCTCGGGCCGGTCGTCACGCTCGCCGAGGGCATGCCGGCGCCGGAGTCGCTGGCCATCCGCCTGACCATCGAGCGCGGCGGCGCGATCGCCTTCGATGGCGCGACATCGACGGCGCGGATGGCGCGGCGGTTCGACGAGCTGATCGAGTGGCTCGGCCGCGACAACCTCTTCCCCGACGGCGCCTTCCTGCTCACGGGCACCGGCATCGTCCCCCCCGACGACTTCACCCTCCGTCCCGGCGACCTCGTCCACATCGCCATCGACGGCATCGGCACGCTGATCAACCCGGTCGTCCGCGGCGACGCTTGACGGTCGGGCGACCGCGTCAAGCAATACGGCCGGCCACCGCGAGGGGTGGGCCGGCCGGTCGGTTATCGAGGGTCGGGATCGTCCCGAGGTCAGGGCTTGGTCTCTTCCTTCTTGTCGCCCTCGGGCTTGGTCTCGGCCGGCTTGGTCTCGTCGGCGGGCTTGGTCTCGGCCGGCTTGGTCTCGTCGGGCATCGCCGATGGGGTGGCCGACGGGGTGGCCGACGGGGTGCCGGTCGACGTCGCGGGCGGGATGGTGGCGCTCGACTCCTCGGTGCCGCAGCCGACGAGGGCGACGGAGAGGGTCAGGCCGGAGAAGAGGGTCCAGGTCTTCAGGGGGAACTTCACCGCAGGTCTCCTCGTGTTGATGGGCCCGGGGGGTCGCGCTCGGCCGAAGTCGATGGCGGGCCGACAGCGTAACGAAGCGCTTCCTTCAAGATCGGGCGTCCCCGAGGACGCCCCGTCGGACACGCGACCGCCCGGGGTTTCGAGCCTACACTATAGCCCGCGCGCCCGGGGGCCGCAACGGAAAAGCGTTAAGGGACTAAGACTTCCTCCGCCGCGGGTCGGATTGTCATTCTTACCCGGCGGTTTGTAAAAACGCGCACCGCGAACGGGCTCAAGGACGGGCCCCCCTCCGGCCGAGAATGCCCCGGCGCGGGACCGGCACAATCATGTCGAACCCATTGCCATCCCAGGGTTTAACGCGCTCGGATCATGTGACCCGACACATCGGCACCGCGCCGATCGGTTTTCGCGGAGCCTTCGGCACGGCCCTTGCATTCCGGTAAGGACCGTCTTCCCGATACCCCCCCCAAACGATCACGTCGATATGGCGATCGGGCCGATCGGCCGCGCGGGGCGACCCCGTCGCCAGGGGACCCGTCGCGGTGCCGCGGGACGCTCACGGATGGGCGGACCGAGGGTCGAACAGGAGGTTCGCATGGTCGCCGTCAAGTCCCGGGCCCTGGTCCTGCTCGTGCTCGGCGTCGTGGTGCCGTCGGCGCGTGGGGACTCGTTGCGGTCGGGGACCTGGCAGTGGCAGTCGTGGTCCTTCGGCGCCGGCGGCACGGCGACCGTCACCACGGTCACGACCACCTCGAGCTCGCTGCTTCCCACGAACGCCCCCGCGACCCCGCCCCCCGCCGTCGTCGTCGCCCCGACCCCCACGATCGCCTCGGCCCCGGCGCCGCAACCGCAAGCCCCGCCGCAGCCGATCGTGACCGTCAGCGCCTACCCGGCCGCGTCCGCGATGTCCGTGCCGGCGCCGACGCCGACGCCGACGGTCGACGCCTTCCTCAACTTCGGCTCCGGCCCGTTCGCCGACGCCAACACGCTGACGACCGGCGGCGCGCAGGCCTGGTCCAACAGCCCGCAGGTCACCTCGCTGTTCGGCGGTACGCCGACCGCTCAGCAGCAATCGGCCTTCGTCGCCGCCGTGGTCCAGCGGGTCGAGCAGACGTTCCAGCAGAGCGGCGTGCCGGTCAGCTTGACGACCAGCCCCGGCGTCGCCGCCGCCCACACGCTCAGCGTCGTCTCCAACACCGTCAACCCCAACCTCAACAACGCGATCGGCATGACCTACCTGGGGGGCAACGGCTTCGACTTCATCGACAACGCCGCCAAGCTCAGCCAGTCGGTCGACCAGCTCGAGTGGATCGTCGCCCACAACATCAGCCACGAGCTGATGCTGGCCTTCGGCGTCGGCGAGAACTACGACCAGTCGGGAAACTTCATCGACGCCCGGAACGCCAACCTGGCGATGATGCTCGACCCCAACGCGACGTTCAGCTCCGCGGCGTCGAAGGCCCTCCTCGGCCAGAACTTCCTGGCGACCGGTGTCCTTGCCCCCGCGCCCGGCGCCCAGCTCGTCGGCCCCCCGTCGACCGTCGCCGAGCCCGGCACCTTCGCCCTCTTCGGCCTCGCCTCGCTCGGCCTCGTCGCCCGCGCCCGCCGCCGTCGGGCCTGAGACGGAATCGGTCACCTTCACGTAGGGTCCGCCGCGCGGACCGATCCCTTTGCAAATGAAGGG
>DASZMJ010000206.1:0-20787 GCA_035551935.1 Isosphaeraceae bacterium | reverse complement strand
AGAGCTCCCAGGCGGTGAGGCGGGAGCCCTGGAGCAGCGGGCGAGTCTCGTCGGCGAAGAAGTGGACGCGCTTGCCGGCCTCGTGGGCGGCGAAGATGACGGCCAGGGCCGTGCCGTAGTCGGCCGTGGCGAGGCCGCCGGCGTTGCAGTGGGTGAGGATGCCCTGGCCGGGCACCACGAGGCTCGAGCCGTGCGCGCCGATGGCGCGACACATGGCCTTGTCCTCGTCGGCGATGGCCTTGGGCTCGGCCAGGAGGCGGTCGAGCAGGGCGGGGCCGTCGAGGGACGGGTTCTCGTCGGCGACGCGGTCGATGCGGTCGAGGGCCCAGAAGAGGTTGACGGCGGTGGGGCGGCTGGTGCGGAGGTAGCCGGTCGCCGCGCGGAGAGCCGTGCGGACGGCGGCGGGGTCGTCGAGCGGGGCCGAGCGGGCGCCGAGCACGGCGCCATAGGCCGCGGCGATGCCGATGGCCGGCGCTCCGCGGACGCGGAGCGACTTGATCGCCTACCAGACGCCGGGGACGTCGGCCAGGTCGGGGTCGGCCCGCCAGCGCCGAAGCGTCTGGACGATGAGCGGCCGCGCCGTGGGTTCGGCGTCGAGCAGCCTCGCCCAGGCGGCTCGCTCGTCCTGGAGCCAGGCGAGGGCCTGCGACCGCAACTTTGCCTTCGCCTCGCGGGCTCGAGCCCGGCCGCTCGCGTGATCCCGGTTCCTGCTCGGATTCGCGGGGCGGCCATTGGCACTCCCTGACGCTCGGGCGGCCGAACGCATCGGAATCCTTCGATCTAACGGGGCTTGCTTCGGTGTGGTCGACCGAGTGGTCGGCCCGAGCGGTCACCCGGCACCCGGCTCGTTGATCGCGTAGATTCCTCGAGGATCGCCGGTGCGACGCCATCGGCCGTGAATTCGACCATGGTCGAATCCCGCTCCCGCAGGTTGTCCGTGACGTCCCGCACCCCCGTGGCAGCCGACCGTGCCGCTCGACGCGGGAGCATTCACGCGCCGGACACACGACGTCTCGACGGACAGCCTCAAGGTCGGCCACTCCGGACTCCAGATCGGGGGCATGGCGACACCGCGACCCCGTGCCGGCGCTGACGCCCGGCTCGGGCCGGCGCAACCGCATCGAACCGCGGCAAGGTTCCGGCGTCGGCTCCGGCGGCCGGAGCCTGGCCGACCGGCTCTCCGTCGTCGTCGCCCTCGACGGGACGCGGCGGTGGATCGAGGCCCGCGTGCGGCTGCGACCCAGGGCGGGTCGCTGGATGGCGAGGCGATCCTTCACCGGCGGGGCGGCCTGGGCGGAGCAGCCCGTTGGCTCGGGCGGGGTCCGGACCGGCCCGGCCATCGTCCCCCGAGGTACCCACCTCCTCGGCTCGATCGGACCGCAGCAACGCGAGCAGTTGGGCGTTGCTGAGGTGCCGGAAGTCGTCGCCCCGCTCGTTCCAGTCGCCGATCTCGATAACGGCCTGCTTCTCGACCTCGCGCAGCTCCCGCAGCAGCCCGGAGTCGAGCCGGAAGACGTCCACCAGCCGGGCCTCCTCTCCCCGGCCGACGGCACGGACGTCGCGGACCAGCAGGCCGGTGGTGCCGCCCGGGACGGCCCGAATCGCCGGGTCGTCGGCCCGCTCGTCGATGACCCGCTTGAGCCAACGCCAGCGGTCGTCGAGGGCCGCGACCCGGTGTACGACCGGCACGATGCCCCGGCGGCGGGCCTGGTCGTGGAGGTCGGCGCGGTGCCGATCGACCCGGGCGGCGAACTCGGGGGGGTCTTCCAGTTGGCGAGGGTCCGCCGCGAGACCCGCGCGGCCGCGGCGCTCTGCTCGTCGGTCCGCTCGTCGAGGGCGACGGCCAGGGCCGCGGCCGACGCCTTCGCCGACCAGCGGAAGGCCGATTTCTGTGCAAGATTGTGAAGGCGTCGGCCCCTCGCGTCACCCCTCCTCAGCCTGCCCGAGGAACAGCCGACCGGCCTCGATCAGGGCGTCGACGTCGCCCCTCAGGGCCCGGTAGAACAGCAGCCGCTGGCGACTGACCAGCCCGTCGAGCTGGCCGGCGGCGACCGGCGGCCTGGAGCCGGCCCAGGACGACCCGGTAGGGCAGCCCCCCGAGCCGTGCCAACTCGGCGATGATCGCCCGCTCCTCGGCGGTCGGCACGATCCTCTTCCTCGTCATCGCCGTCCTCCAGGTCCGATGCCGTCGATCAGGGCCACCTCGCCTCATTCGATCCTATCTCCACGCGAGCCAGCAACGTTGAGCTGCTGGCGGGCCAGGTCGAGCTGGACGGCCGGCACGGCGAGCCGTCGGACGGTCGCCGGGGTCCGAAGCGTGCTCGAGAGCCGGCGGTTCGCCCGGTCGATGCGGCGTTGGCCGCGCTCGGCCCGGGCGAGGGTCAGGCCCGCCGCCGAGGTCGAGCCGCCGACGGAATGCGTCTCGTGCACCCGGAGGGCGAACCAGCCCAGCGCGGCGGTCTCGGCGAGCAGCCGCTCGATGGGGGATGGATCGGGGCCGGCCAGGGCGGCGGCGACCTCGTCGATCAACCGCCGGAATCGCTCCTCGGTGGCCTCGTCGGCCCGCGAGCCGACCGCCCAGTCGATCAGGCGGCCCGCGACCAGGCGATCCATCACTCGGGCGCCCGCCGGCGCCTCGGCGATCGTGCCGCCCACGGCGTCTCCTCCACTCGCCCCGCTTGTGCTGGTGGTACCCCGCCGCCGCCAGGGCCGCGGCGGCCAGGGACCGGGCCCGGTCGGCCAGCTCGTCGAGCTCACGTTCCAGGTCGTCGAGCTCCCGGCGTCCGTCGCGCTCCGCCTGCCGCCGCTCGGCCTGCCCGTCGTGGTCCAGGCCGTCGAGCATGGCGATGAGCACCGCCGACTCGCCCGCCGCCACGTAGCGCGAGGTGACCCGGCCGCCCCGCCGCACGCTCCGATAGAGGTAGGTCCGGCCGTCCCGGTCGATCAGGGCCATGTGTACTACGCCCCCTCAGCGTGCCCCGATCGCGGCGAACGACCGCCGCAGCCTCAGGTCCCGCTCCAGGTCCCCCGCGTCGAGGGCGAAGGCCTCCGGGGTGTAGGGGATCGCGCGGTCGTCGGCCGGCGCCGCCTTCGCGCCGGCGGCCCGCCCCAGGATGCGGTCGAGCAGGTAGACCGCCGCCTTGGTGTCGCCGTCCTTCGCCCTGGCGATGAGGGCGTCGACGATCTCGGGGAGGGCCTTGACGATCCGCCCCTCGGCCGTCGCCAGGGCCTCCGCATAGCGCAGCGTCTTCGGTAGGGTGCTCATGGCTTGCCCCCTTCGTTCGGCTCGCCGGGACATCGGGGCGCCGTCGCCCCCTAGCCGGTGAGCATGGCGGCGAGCTTCGCCCGTTGCTCGGGCGTCAAGACCGCCACCACGGCGGCGAGCAGGTCGAGATTCGCGTCGGAGGCCGGTCCGGTGCAACCGGCAGTGCAACCGGCGGAGTGCGACGACGCAACTTGGTTGTTCGTAACGCTTTGCATTGGATCGCCTTCTGGCTCTGAACCAGGAGGCCGCTGGTTCGATTCCAGCCCCCGGAACTGACGACGCGCCGACGGTTGAGGCGTCGAGGCAACGCATGCAGGCGCCCGGGTAGATCGCCGGGCGGTTGTCTGTTAGGATGGGGGCTCCTCCAGGAGTGCCTCGCGCGCCGTCCTCAAACGCCGGCGCGCGGGACGCGACGCCCCCGAGGGTCTTCGGTGGCGTGCCGTCCCCCGACCTCGAACCCCGAGTGCCCGCCCATGGAAGAGGCCACGAGGCCGTCGGCCCCATCGCCGCCGCCGTCGACCATCAGCTGCTTCGACGGCCAGGAGTCGCTGTTCCTGGAGCCGGGGCCGGCCGTCCGGGTCGCCGACGCCCTGGAGGGCCGCTACCGGGCCATCCTCGGCCGGCGTCGCCTCGACTGGACCGAGCACCATCGCCTCTTGCGACGCCTCGGCGCCGGCGGCCAGGGGGTCGTCTTCCTCGCCGAGCGGCTCGGCGCCGACGACTTCCGCCTGCCCGTGGCGCTGAAGGTCTTCTCGCCCGAGCCCTACGACGACGACGACGCCTACGACCAGGCGATGGCCCGCATGGCCCGCGTCGCCGCCCGCGTCGCCCAGATCCAGCAGGACAACCTGCTCGACGTCCAGAACGTCGTCGCCGCCGACGGCGTCCGCGTCATGGAGATGGAGTGGATCGACGGCTACGACCTCCAGCGCCTGCTGACCCCCGCGATGTTCGACCGCGCCCGCGACCGGTTCGACGACGGCCGTTGGGCCCACCTCAACGACGTCATCATCACGGCCGGCGCCTCCCAGCCGCGGCTGAAGGCCGGGATCGCCATCGCCGTGCTCCGCGACTGCCTGGCGGCGCTCTCGGCATTGCACCGCCAGGGGGTCGTGCACTGCGACATCAAGCCGTCGAACATCATGCTGAAGCGCACCGGCAACGCCAAGCTGATCGACATCGGCGCGGCCTTCGGGCTCGACGACCCGCCCGAATCGCGCGCCTGTACCCCCTCCTACGCGGCCCCCGAGGTGCTGGAGGGGGCGCAGGCGTCCGTCCGGTCCGACCTCGCGAGCCTCGGCTTCGTGCTCGTCGAGATGCTCTCCGGCGCCCCGCCGAACCCGGGGAAGCTGCCGCTCGGCGAGCTGCTGGCGGCCAAGCGGTCGCTCGTGCAACGGCTGCCGGCCTCGCTCCCCGAGGAGGTGGTCCGCAACGAGCTACTCATGAGCCTGATCGCCGGCCTGATCGCCCCCGACCCCGCCGATCGCTTCCCCAGCGCCGAGGCCGCGGACCTCGTCGAGCAGGGCGCGGCCAACTTCCAGCGCCAGCTCGTCCGAGGGAACCTGGCCAGCGAGTACGACAACGACATCCGCGTCTGGCTCGCCGGGCTGGAGTGAACGCCCGGCCGCCTATTCGGCACGTTTCAGGTGGACGGCCGCGGCGCCGGGGAACGGCGTGGTGAGGACGCGACGGCCGCCGCCGGCGACGGGCCGGCCGTCGTGGGACTTGCCCGTGGCCGTGTCGAACCAGGTGACGGCGAACTTGCCCGAGGCGTCCTTCAGGTCGATCCAGAATTCCCCCTGGCTGCCGTCCTGGTAGGCGAGGTACTCGCGCCCGGGGGCGGCGAGGAGGTAGCCGGTCTGGACCAGCTCGGGCTTCGGGGGCATGTGGGCCAGGTCGATCGCGTCGGCGAACCGGCGGGCCTGGCCCATCGCGACGCGGGCCGAGTCCTGCCAGGTGGGGCTGGGCGTCAGCTCCTCCATGAACAGCACGTTCAGGCCGCGCGTGAAGCTCTTCCATACCCAGGCGGAATCGCCGCCGGTGTGGCCCCAGAGATGGTCGGTGTCGTTGACCACCACCTTGCCGACGTCCTTCGGCGACGGGTTGGACCTGTAGTTGTACCGGTCCGACGGCCCGCCCGGGTTCGGCGAGACCCAGTCGGCCGGGCTGTCGAGGAGGTCCTGGTTCGTGCCCCCGGCGTACATGAACGTCATGCCGACGGGGTGCCGTTTCCCCTTGCCCGCTTCGTACTTATGGATGAAGTCGATGATGTGGTACTGCCACGCCTTCGACGGGGCGCCGGCCTCGTTGCAGGCCTCGTAGAGGACGTTATCGAGGTCGCCGACGTTGTCGATCACCTTGCGGACGTACGCTTCCTGGAGCTCGAGGACGCGGCGGCCGTTGGCGTCGTCGCGGAGCTCGTTGTAGCGCGTGCCGCGGCCGCCGGGGTCGGCGTCGACGCCGTTGACGTTGTTCGGCGCGTGGAAGGGGTGGGTCTTCCAGGCGTCGGTGAACTGGAGCTCCCACCCCTCGAAGAGCATGACCGACACGTAAATGCCGCGGTCGCGGGCCTTCGTCACGCGGTCGCGGAGGCGGTCGAAGTACTCGGGGTCGAACCGGGTGAGGTCGAACTTCGGCTTGCCGTCGGCGGCGAGGCCTGGGCCGGTCCGCGGCCAGGGGTGGGGCCGGCAATACTTGACCACCCCCTTCGGCTGCTCGTCGGTCCACTTCGGCGATTCCCAGCGCCAGAGGCGGAAGAAGTTGTGGTCGTGCTTCCCGAGGAAGTCGAGGTAGGCGTCGAAGTCGAAGGCCGGGGGCAGGTCCTGACTGTCATTGAGGCGGTGGCCGTTGTCCTGGAAGTTGTGCCACTGGTGCGAGCCGACCAGGAGCACGGCCTTGCCGCTGCCGTCGGTGAAGTACCTCGGGTTCGACTCCAGCCTGCGGAGCGGCCCCTTCGCCGGCGGCCCTGCGATGGCGGACCCGGCCAGGAGAGCGACGACGACGAGGACGCGGAGGGCGGCGGCGGCGCGCCGGCCCCGGGACGTGGTCGGTCGGTTCACGGGAGGCTCCTGCTCAAGGGGGTCGGTCGGGCACGACACGGGCCCGATGATACCCGGCGCGTGCCGCCGACGCGCCAGGCCGCCCGGAATCGGCGCGGATCGGCCTTGCGAGGGGGACCGGCGGGCGGTTAACATCTCCCTTTTTCCAAGGTCGATCGACCGCCGACGGCGGCCAGCGCGGGGGAATGCGTCGTGGGAGTCCCGAAACGAAGGAAATCGAGGTCGGCCCAGGGGATGAGGCGGAGCCACGATGCGCTCGTGGCGCCGGCCCTGAACATCTGCCCGCAATGCAAGCTGGCGATCCCACCGCACAAGGTCTGCGACCTCGTCCACGAGTGCGGCAACATCCAGCGCAGCAAGACCCACAACCCGCAGGCCGTCAAGAAGGGCGCCTGAGGCGATCCGAGAAGACGAGTCAGGAGTCGGCCCGATGGGACGGCAGTGCGAAGTCAGCGGCAAGAAGACGTCGTTCGGCAACCACGTCACGACGCGCGGCAAGGCCAAGTACCTCGGCGGCGTCGGCAAGAAGACCACCGGCATCAGTCGCCGGACCTTCAAGCCGAACCTCCAGCGCATCCACGTCTGGCTGCCCAACGGCCAGACCCGCTACGTCCGCGTGGCCACCTCGGTCATCCGCAGCGGCCTCTTGACCCTCGAAGTCGACGGCAAGGTCCAGACCTTCCCGCTCATCAAGGCCTCCAAGGGCAGCCGCCAGGCCCGCGAGTCGCTGGGGAACCTCTTCCCCATCTGAGTCGTCGCCGGGGCTTTCCCCGTAGGTCAGGGCTCGCCCTGCCTCTTCGATCCATCATCATCCCCCTCGGAATCGAAGAGGCAGGGCGAGCCCTGACCTACGGGGGATCGGAAACGAGCGATGCCCGATTACCGACGGAACTGGGTTCCCGGCGGTACGTTCTTCTTCACGGTCGTCACCGCCGGCCGAGCGCCCATCTTCCGCGACGTGAAGGCCGTCACGCTGCTGGGCAGTTGCCTCCGTCATGAACGGCGTGAACGGCGATTCCGAATCGAGGCGATCGTCGTCCTACCCGACCATTTCCATACGATCTGGTCCTTGCCGGAGGGCGACTCCGACTTCGCGACGCGCTGGGCCGCGATCAAAGGTCGATTCACGCGGCAATGGCTGGCCTCGGGGATGCCCGAGCAGCCCGTCCATCCGGGCCAGGGCCGCGAACAGCGGCGCGGCGTCTGGCAGCCTCGTTTCATGGAGCACACCATCCGAGACGAGGACGATTTTATCCATCATATCGAATATATTCATTTCAATCCTGTCAAGCACGGGCATGTCCCATGCCCCGCGATCGGTCTTGGTCCTCCTTCCACCGCTACGTCCGGCTCGGTCGCTTTCCCGAAGATTGGGCCTGTTCTCAAGTCTCGCCGATCCCGACCTTCGACCGCGTCGACGCCGACATAATCGAGTGATCGCCCCCACCCTCTTCCGTAGGGCAGGGCTCGCCCTGCCTCTTCCATTCAAGAAGGAAGAGGCAGGGCGAGCCCTGCCCTACGTGTGGGAAAGATACCGAATTGCGTCGATCGCTCCCCTTTCGTCGGGTGGGCACCGCGTCGATTCGGGGTACCGGTTGTGACCCATAGCCGACGCGGCAGCCCTGCGGCGAGGCAAGGCCTCGCGACCGGAGCCGGCGGGCAAGGCCGACCGCCCGGTGACACGAGCCCTGCCCGACGGCCGTCACTCGACGGTTTCAGGGATGGCCGGGGGGCAGGCCGCCGCCGAGGCCGGGGGGCAGGCCGCCGGGGCCGCCGAAGCCGGGGGGCAGGCCGGGGAAGCCGCCCGAGGGGGAGGGGTTGGCCGACCGGGGGCGGACGAGGGCGGCGCGGTCGAGGTTGACGCCTCGGAAGGCCTCGCCGGGCACGACGTAATACCAGGCGGCGAAGCGGTCGGTCAGCTCGTCGACGCGCTTCCGGCCGTCGACGACCTTGCGCTCGTGGTCCTCGCGCTCGCGGTCGGCCTTGGCCTTCTCGGCGGCGCGGGCGGCGACCTGCTTCGTGTTGTTCGGGTCGAAGGCGAAGACGTCGGCCGGCAGCTCGGGCTTGGGCTCGGGCTTCGGCGTCGGGATCAGATCGGGGTCGAAGCCGACGGTCACGAGCAGGTAGCGGCTCTCGACGCCCCCCTCGGGCTCCTTCGGGTCGGCGGCCGAGGCCTTCGCCTTGGCCGCGGCCTCGTCGGCGCCCGAGCTCAGCGAGTCGCCGCTGGCGAAGGTGACCTCGCCGAAGCGGAGGGTGTAGACGGCCCCCTCGTCGGTGCCGACGCGGATCTCGCCCTGGGTCGACAGGAGGCGG
The DNA here is from genome assembly GCA_035551935.1 of Isosphaeraceae bacterium. Lineage (GTDB taxonomy): Bacteria > Planctomycetota > Planctomycetia > Isosphaerales > Isosphaeraceae > DASZMJ01. The sequence continues at coordinate 12,150 of DASZMJ010000206.1, read as the reverse complement.
CCGTCGGAGGTCGGGAAGAAGCCCCGCGCGACGAGCGAGCCGAGGTCCCCCGCGGCCCCCTTCTCGATCCCCTTCTCGATGACCTCGCGCACGTCCTTGGCGACCTTCAGGTCCTTCGACAGCCCCTCGGGCTTGGGCCGGACGCCGACGATCTTCAGGTCGGCCAGGGCCGTCGTCACGTCGCGGACCTTGTCGGGGTTGACCTCCTCGCCGGGCTTCAGCCCCTCGGTCGTCCAGCCGGCGCCGGCCTCGGTGCGGTCGATCGCGACCTTCTCGCCGGGCACCAGCGGCGGCCGTCGCCGCAGGTCGATCTTGTCGTGGTCGAAGACGAGCCGCCGCACCCGGCTGGAGTCGAGCTTCAGGAGGTTCGTCTCGATCCAGTCGGCGAACTTCGTCGACAGGTCCAGCGTGAGGTTGACGCCGTAGGTCCGGTTCTTGCCCGGCACGCGCACGAACCGCTGGCCGGGGCGGTCGGGGACCTCCTTGCCGATGATCAGGTCGGCGAGCGTCTCGTCCGACTTGTTCGTCAGGATGATCCGCTTGCCCAGCCCCTCGGTGCCGACGGACTTCGACTCCTTCGGGTCGAGCACGCCCAGGGCCTTGTGGTCGGCGGGGTTGTCCGATCGGATCGTGTCCTTGGTCAGGCCGATGACGCCGGTGGCGGTGTTCTTGAGCCGGTCCTTGGCGTCGGCCGGGTAGTTGTGGTGCGACGGGATGACCCACCCCTTGCCGGCCGGGTCGAGCTTCACCTCGAAGGTCGCCGGCGCGGCGGTCGCGGCGTCGAAGCCGACGACCTCGATGCCGGTGCAGGCCAGCGGGTCCGTGAAGGCGGGGAAGAACGGCTTCCCCTGGTCGTCGAAGAACGCGCCCGGCCCGGAGCGCCCCGGCAGGCGGACCGCCGCCATGCCCGTCAAGAGCAGCGCCCCGGCCACGAACAGGAGCGTCTTCCGCAGCTCCCGTCTCGCGAAGGCCGCCCCCGCCAGGGCCGCGGCCACCACCGCGAACGAGACGATCGCCGGGATGTTTTGCGTGAAGAAATCATTCATGGTTTGCGTGCCGTCTTGGACGAAGGGTCGCGATGCGGGTGATGGGTCAGGCCAGGGGACCGTGGGCCGAGGACGGGGGGCAAAGGGCGAGTGGGCGGCCGATCGGCTCCGGTCATGATCGTCCCGCCTCTTCCGCTTTGTCCTTTGCCCTCGGTCATCGGCCCACGGTCCCCTGGCCTCTCAGGCGAGCCGGTTGGGGTTGGCGCCGCGGTTCTCGCGGCCGACGCGGACGCCGAAGACGCCGAGGCCGAGGAGGGCGGGCAAGAGCGGCGGCAGGGCGACGGCCATCGCCTTGACCTCGTTCTGCTTGCGGCGGATGGCCTGCTCGGCCTCGGCCTTGCTGTCGAAGATCTCGCGCCGCTTCTTGTCCTCGATGTTGGCCTTGACCTCGGAGTTCAGCCGACGGTTCTCGACGGCCTCGACCTGGGAGATCATCAGGTCGCGGGTGCGGGCGTCGAGCTCCTTCTGCCCGCGGATCTTGGCGACGTTGGCGTCGAGCTCCTTCTGGGCCTTGTCGATGGCGGCCTTGGCCTCCTCCTCGGCCTCCTTCTGCTTCTTGAGGCGCTGCTCGTCGAAGACCTTGATCTGGCCCTCGAGCGCCTCGAGCGTGCGGTGCCTGGGCCGCCGCTTGCGCAGCGCGACGAGCTCCTCGTCGCCGGCCAGGACGTCGACGCAGTTGAGCACGAAGGTGATGTTGTCGAAGTCGAGGTCGGCGATCTTCGCGGCGCGGACGTCGAACAGCTCGTTGGAGATCATGTCGAGGTCGGCGATGGCGATGACGCGCAGGTCGGCCGGCTTGGCCGGGGCCTTCTTGGCCTTCTTCGCCGGGTCCGCGTCGTTCGGCTCGTCCTTGGCGGCCGGGGCCTTCCCCTGGATCAGGGCGGCGAGGGTGTAGGTCTCGCGGGTCGGGATGTAGCGGCGCTCGCGGGTCATGCCGGAGATGCCCATCATGCCGCGCTGCACGACGTCCTCCCACGACTCGACGCCGCCGTTGTCGTTGGTGCGGAGCAAGGGGGTGAACTTGGGAGCGTCGGGGTCGTGCCGCGGCCGGAGCAGCCCCGGCGCGAGCATGACGATGCGCTGGAGGCCCGACGAGACCGACTGCCTGGGGTTGAACGGCTCGTCGGCGCCGCTGCCCTTGTCGACGAAGACGAACTCGTACTGGAAGTCGGCGCGGCGGACCGGGTTGTAGGCGTTCCAGACGATCTGGTCGGCCGGGAAGTCGACGCCGAGCAGCTGGAGCAAGGGGGCGAGGCTCCCCTTGGGCTCGACCTGCGCGCCGCCGCCGAACGGGCCGCCGGGGGGCTGCCGCGGCTCGCTGGCCGAGAGCGACGGGTCGATGAACGTGAGCGGGTCCATCATCAAGAGCGTCGGCCCGCCGCGGCGGACGTAGGCCGTCAGGTTGTCGATCTGCCGCTGCGAGAGGCCCGACGCCTGCGCCACCAGGAGCACCTGGAGGTCGGTGGGGATTTCGGCGTCGGCCGAGACGCTCGTCACGTCGTACTGCTTCTTCAGCTCGGTGACGATCTGCCACTCGTTGTTGCGGCCCATCGTCCGCATGTCGAAGCCGCCCATGATCTTGGCGTCGGTGTTCAGGATGCCGACCTTCTTCCGGCCCGCGCCCGAGACGACGCGGATCGACCGCGTCAGCTCGTACTCGACGGGCAGGCCCGGGTCGAAGAACGGGATGACGATCTCCTCCAGGCCGCAGGTGAACGCGGCGCCCAAATAGATCTCCTGCGCGGTCGTGCGGGCCTCGTCGGTCGCCCGGACCGGCCGCGCCTCGATCCCGAACCGCTTCTCGGCGTCGCGCGCCGGCTGCGAGTAGCGGTCGGTCTCCACGAGGTTCAGCCGGATCTTGTCCGAGCCCGCCAGCGCGGCGTACTCGCGGAGCTTGTTCAACAGCTCGTTCTTGACCGGCACGAACTCGGAGGGGACGTCGGGGCTGTAGAACGCCTGGATGACCACCGGCTTGTCGACCGTCAGCGCCCGGAGCACCTTCCGCGACTCGGGCGAGAGCGTGCTGAGCTGCTCGACGCTGACGTCGGCCCGCGCCTGCGAGAGGCCCCGGCCCACCAGCACGTTGAGGCTCACCAGGGCCACGCCCACCGCCACGACCCGCGCGGTCGAATGCGCCCAGAGCCACGCGCTGCGGCGGCCGCCGGCCCAGTGCCGGCGGCCGAGCAGGACCATCATCAGGTACAGGACCCCCGCGGCCAGCGTCGCGAAGTAGACGACGCCCGACAGCGGCACGACCCCCGTGCCGAACGGCCGGAACTGCGACGGGATCGACAGCTCCTGGATCAGGCGCTGCAACTGCGGGCCGACCTTGGTGCCGAGCCGCTCGGCCAGCCACGTCCACGACGACACCAGCGAGCCGACGCGCCCCGCGAAGACCACCACCGCGCAGAAGACCGCGCCGAGGATGAAGCCGACCGTCGCGCTCGACGAGAGCAGCGACGCGACCATGCCGATCGGGATCAGCATGGCCCCCATCAGCCAGAAGCCCAGGTAGTTCGCCGCCATCACCCCCGGGTCGGGCTTGCCGAGCCAGTACAGGATGGCCACGTGGCTCAGCGAGAAGAGCAGGGCGACGGTGTAGATGCCCAGCGCCGCGAGGTACTTGCCCAGGACGACCTCGACGTCGCGGGCCGGCAGGGTCAGCAGCAGCTCCTCGGTCCCCTGCCGCCGCTCCTCGGCCCACATGCTCATCGTGACGGCCGGCACGAAGAACAGCAGCAGGTAGGGCATCCACTCGTTGAGCGAGTCGAGGTTGGCCAGGTTGTTGGCGAAGAACGCCGGCTCGCAGAAGGCGAACCACGAGCTGACGAGGACGAAGGCCGTGATGAAGACGTAGCCGGCCGGGTTGCTGAAGTAGCCGAGGAAGTCGCGGCCGCAGACCGCGGCGACGACGTGCGGCCGCAACGGCGCCGGCGCGCGGCGCGGCGGCGGCTCGTCGAGCGCCTGGGCCTCGATCGTCTCGATGTCCGAGGCCCGCTCGTCGACGGCGGTCGTCGCCGTCGACGCGTCCCGACCGGCCTCCGGGCGGCCGCCCTGGGCCGGGTTATTCTTGCGCTGGGCGTGCTTCGAGCGTTTTCCCATGGGTCGGTGTCTCGCCTCGGGCGGGCCTCACGCCGGCTGGGCGGTGAGGCGGTGGAACTGGTCCTCGAGCGATCGCCCCTCGGCCGCCATCTGCGCGGGGGTGCCGTCGAAGACGAGCCGGCCGTCGTGGATGAACAGGACGCGGTCGGCCACCGGGCCGACCTCCTGGAGGATGTGGGTCGAGACCAGGACCGTCTTCGACCGGCCGAGCTCGCGGATGAGCTGGCGGACGCCGCGGATCTGGTTCGGGTCGAGCCCGCTGGTCGGCTCGTCCATGATCAGCACCTCGGGGTCGTGCAGCAGCGCCTGCGCCATCGAGACGCGCTGGCGATACCCCTTGGAGAGCTTGCCGATCGGCTTGGAGGCGACCGTGCCGAGCGAGCACTGCTCGACGACCGCCTCGATCCGGTCCTTGAGCCGGCGCGACCCCAGCCCGCGGGCCCTGCCGAAGAAGCCCAGGAGCCCCGTCGGCGTCATGTCGGGGTAGAGCGGGCCGTTCTCGGGCAGATACCCGAGGCGCTCGGCCGCGGCGATGCGGTCGGTCTGCACGTCGAGGCCGGCGATCCGGGCCGTGCCGCGGGTCGGCGCGACGAAGCCGGTCAAGAGCCGCATCGTCGTGGTCTTGCCGGCGCCGTTGGGCCCGAGGAAGGCCACGACCTGCCCGCGCGGGACCTCGAACGACACGTCGCGCACCGCCAGGAACGAGCCGAACTGCTTGCTGAGGTTGCGGGCCTCGATCATCACGGGCGTGGACATACCTGGCGCCATCCTCGCGTTGCGTTGGGAGCGTTCCCTCGTGTCGCTAGCCGGGGTCGGACTCGATCGCCCGCGCGCCGGGTCCGGCACCCGGGGACCGTCCTCCCCTTCACTTCGACGCCCGACGGCCGTCGGTTCGGTCGTCGCACGCGCCGGCCGACCCTCCTGCCGCCATAGGGCCGTCATTATGCGCCAACGCCCGAGCCGATTGCAACGGTCCGGCGGGCCGCGTTCCCGACGCCTCCGCGCCGCTCTTTATCAACCCGACGCGCAAGCGAGGGCGTCCATCCCACTCGCTCCGGTCGTCTCCTGCGGAAGGGACGGCCCTCCCCGTCGTGTTGGGCGAAGGAAGGCCCTCGCTTGCGCTTCGGGTGAGTGAAGAGGGAGGAGCCGTCGGGCGGTGGGTGGTTGACGGGCCGGACCGGTCGATTACAATGGGGTCCGTCGTCGAGCCCCGATGACGTTGGGCGCATAGCTCAGTCGGCTAGAGCGCACCCCTGATAAGGGTGAGGTCCCATGTTCGAATCATGGTGCGCCCATTCTTGAACCCGATGCTTCGTCGCAGGCACGCTCCGCGTGCCTGCGACGCGAGGTCGGTCACTCCTCATCGTCCATCTCGGGCTCGTCTTCCTCTTCCTCCTCCTCGGCTTCCTCCTCGTCCTCCGGCGCGGGGGCCTCGTCGATGGCGGCGGCGACGGGCGCGGGGGCCGGGGCGGTGCGGGGGATCACGGCGCCGAGGCCGGGGGCGTTGTCGGGCATCGGCTCCTTGACCTTCTGGACGAAGTGGGTCCCCTTGCCCTTGGCCGTCAGCTCGGCGGCGCGGGCGTGGGCGGCCTCCTTCTGGGCGTATTCGAAGGTCGCGACCTGCTTGAAGGCGTCGTTGACGACCACCCAGACGATCCGCATCCGCGCCGCGGCCTTGGGGGCCTTCGGGGTCTTGGCCTTCGACTTCGCCGGCGCCTTGGGCTTCTTCTTCGGCTTGGCCTCGACCTCTTCCCCCTCATCTCCCTCGTCGACGACGTCTTCGGCCCCGTCTTCCATCGGGTCGAGCGGCTCGGCGGCGTCGTGCTGGCGGCGCAATTCGAGGCGGTTTCTCGGTTTCCCGGCCATGGACCCGTCCTTCCTCTGTGCAAAAGCTCGCGATCGGCCTCGGCCGCCGATTGTAGCGGCCGACGCCCCGTTTGACCAGCGCCGAGGCGGTCGCGGCGGGGGCGTTCCCGGCGAAGTGCCCTTGCGACCGGCGCCGGTTCGAAAGACGATGGAGGGGGTGGTTCCCGTCCCATGTTATGAGGGTGGGGCCGATCCTGCCGGCGCGTCGGGTCGACGACCCCCCGGGAATCGGGGGGGAGGCGCTTCCGGGGGCCGGCGGGGGTGGTAAACTTCGCGGGGCGGGGTGCCCGGAGAGGGGGCCCGGCCCCGATCGATCGCGCGACCGCGGCGACCACCGGCCCCGGCGCGGCGATCCCGGCCAACCGACCGAGAGGGCAGCCATGGCCCGACGCTTGACCGCCCCGCCGTCGCCCCCCTGGGTGGGAGACCTGCCGGTCTTCGAGCGGACGCTGGCCAACGGGCTGAAGGCCCTGGTGCTCCCCAGGCCGGGGGCCCCGGTCGTCGTCTGCGACCTGTACTACCCGGTCGGCTCGGTCGACGAGCCGCCGGGCCGCTCCGGCCTGGCGCATTTCGTCGAGCACATGCTGTTCAAGGGGACCGAGCGGTTCCCCAAGGGGCAAATCGACCGCCTCGCCTTCGCCGCCGCCGGCCAGGCCAACGCCGAGACGGCCGAGGACTTGACGCACTACTGGTTCGCCTTCCCCGCCGACCGCTGGCCCCTGGCGCTGGCCGTCGAGGCCGACCGGATGCGCAACGCCACCTTCGACGAGGCCGAGGTCGAGGCCGAGCGGCGGGTGATCGTCGAGGAGCGGGCCCGCGAGCTCGACTCGCCCCTGGGCCGGCTCGACCAGATGCACCTGACGGTCAGCTACCTCGTCCACCCCTATCGCAACCCGATCCTCGGCTGGCCCGAAGACTTGCGTCGGCTCGACGCGGCCGACCTGCGGGCCTTCTACGCCTTGCATTACCGGCCCGAGGGGGCGGTCCTGGTCGTCGTCGGCGCCGTCGAGCCGGGGCGGGTCCTGGACCGGATCGCCGCCGAGTTCGAGGCGTTGCCCCGCGGCCCGATCGAGCGGCCGGGCCCGCCGCCGCCCGAGCCGAAGCAGATCGGCCGGCGCGACTTCGCGCTCTTGGAATCCGACGGCGTCGCCCGCGGGCTGCTCGGCTGGCGGACCGTCCCGCTCGGCCACCCCGACACGCCGGCGCTCGACGTGCTCTCCGACCTCCTGACCTGCGGCCGGCGGTCGCGGCTCTGGGAGCACCTGGTCGAGCGCCGCCGGGCCGCGACCTGGATCGACGCGGCGCAGGAAGGGGCGCGGCTCTCGGGGCAGTTCCTCATCCAGCTCGAGGCGGCGCCCGGGGTCGAGGCCCCCCGGGTCGAGGCCGAGGTCCGCGCCGTGCTCGACCGGCTCGCCGCCGAGGGGCCGACCGCGGCCGAGCTGGCCCGGTCGCGACGCCGGCTCGAGGCCGCCTGGCGCTGGGAGCAGGAAGACCTCGGCGGCCTCGCCGCCGGGCTCGGCCAGGTCGCCCTCTGGGACGACTGGCGCGCCTGGCAAGGCCAGCACCGCGCGGCCCTGGCCGTCACCGCCGACGACATCCGTCGCGTGGCCTCGACCTATCTGGTCGACTCGGCCCTGACGGCCGGCTGGTCGTTGCCCCGGCCGGCGCGGGGGGTCGTCGTCGCGGGCCGCGACGGCGACGCCAAGCGGCCGGGGCCGGCGACCTCGCGGGGCGGGCCGTTGGCCTGGCCGATCGGCCCGGAGGACGCCGCGGCCGGGCCGACCGTGCCCCTGGTCGTCCCCGGCCGGGCCCCCAGCGTCGCGCCGTACCGGCCGACCCGAACGGTCTTGCCCAACGGCCTCCGCGTCCTGACCGAGCGCCGGCCGGGGACCGGCACGGTGGCGCTGGAGGCGTACGTCGATGCCGGCGTCTTCCGCGAGGCGAAGCCGGGCCTGGCGTACCTGACCGGCCGCATGCGCGAGGAGGGGACGACCACGCGGACGGCCGACGCGGTGGCCGAGGCGATCGAGGACGTGGGCGGGACCCTGGAGATCGGCGCCACCGGGGCCTCGGTCCGGGTCAACGCCGAGGACCTCCCCTTGGCCGTCGAGCTGCTGGCCGACGTCCTGATCCGGCCCGCCTTCCCGGCCGAGAACTTCCTCTGGGCTCGGCGGCGGATCGCCGCCGAGTTGCGGGCCGACCGCGACGACCCGGCCTTCCGCGCCGACCTGCTCTTCCGCTCGGTCGTCTACGGCGACCACCCGTATGGCCGCGACGTCCGCGGCGGCGCGCGGCAGCTCGCGGGCCTGGGCCTGGACGACGTCCGCGCGCACCACGAGCGGTTCTTCACGCCCGAGAACGCCTTCCTCGTGGCCGTCGGCGACTTCGAGCCCCGCGAGCTCCGGGCCTTGCTCCGCCGGAACCTCGCCCCCTGGCATGGGCTCGGTAGTCCCTTGCCGACGCCGGAGCGGCCGTCGCGGGCGTCGCGGCCGAGACTGCGGCGGGTGTCGCACGAGGGGGCGCAGGTCCACATCCTGCTCGGGCACCTGGGCGTCGCGCGCGACGACCCGGATTATGACGCGCTCGTCGTGCTCGACCACATCCTCGGCAGCGGCCCCGGCTTCGCCGACCGCCTCAGCCGGACGCTCCGCGACGAGCTGGGCCTGGCCTACACCGTCGGCGGCGGCATGACCGACTCGGCCGACCTGGCCCCGGGCCTCTTCCGGATCTACATCGGCACCGGCCCCGACGAGGCCGACCGCGCCGTCGCCGCGGCCTTGGAGCAGATCCGGGCCGTGCACCGCGGCGCCTTCGACGACGAGGAGGTCGACCGCGCCCGTCGCTACCTGGCCGGCGCCTGGGTCTTCGACTATCAGACCGTCGGCCAGCGCGCCGAGCGGCTGCTCGAGCTGGAGCGGTGGTCGTTGCCGCTGGACGAGCCGTTGCGCTGGCCCGAGCGGATCGCTCGCGTCACCCCCCGCCAGGTCCGCCAGGCCGCCCGCCGCCACATCGACCCGGCGGCCCTCGTCCGCGTCGAATACGGCCCGACCTCGGCCCCCCGCCGCCGTGCCCGGGCCGATTGCGCGTGAAGCGGCCGCCGGTGCCCGCTTTTCTTCGGACGGCGGTCGTGGTAGAGACGCTCTTACATCTCGTCTCTCGACGCACAACTCGGCTCGGTCGGAGGTTCGTGCCATGTTGCGGGCGCGCATGTTCGTGCTTTGTGTCGGCGCGGGTCTGGTCGGCCTCGTCTCGTGGGCGATCGGCCAGGGGCAGGCCCCGGCCCCGCGGCGGGCGGCGCCGTCGGGCACGAAACACGTGCTCGTCGTCGACGTGACGACCGGCTTCCGGCACAGCTCGATCGAGGTCGGCGAGAAGGTGCTCCGCGAGCTCGCGGCGAAGTCGGGCGACATCACCCTCGACTTCGCCTCGGTCGACCCCCGCGACCCGAAGTACGCGCTGACCGACGCCGAGAAGGCCGACATGGCCAGGAAGGCCGAGGCCGCCCGCGCCAATCGGCCCGCCAACGCCCCCGCCCGGCCCGGCGGCGGCTTCGGCCCGGCGTCGATCCTGCTGACGCCGATCCGCACGCAGGCGGACAAGGACGGCGACGGCAAGGTCTCGAAGCAGGAATTCGCGGCCCTCGCCGGCGCGTGGTCCGATAAGCTCGACCCCGACAAGGCCGGCAAGCTCAGCCGTCGGGAGTTCACCGCGCGGATCGGCGAGCTCCTGATGCCCCCGGGCGCGGCGAATCGCCAGCAAGCCGCGACGGTCAAGGGACAGCACCGCGTCCGTCGCAGCGCCCCGCCGATGAACCTCGGCGGCTTCATCGGCGGCGGGCTCTTCACCGCCCTCGACGCCGACAAGGACGGCACGCTCACCCGCGACGAACTCCGGGTCGCCTTCTCGAAGTGGTCGACCGCCTGGGACGCCGACAAGGACGGCATCCTGAGCGAGACCGAGCTGCGCGACGGCCTGAACGCCGCGCTGCCCCGGCCGAACATCCCCGGCTTCGGCCGCAATCCCAAGGCCGAGGAGGCGATCCGGCGGGTCCTCGCCGAGAAGATGAGCCCCGAGGCCCTCAGGCGCTACGACGGCGTCATCTTCCTCAACACCACCGGCGACCTCCCCATCCCCGACCTCGACGCCTTCTACAAGTGGGTCGAGGACGGCCACGCCTTCATCGGCATGCACGCCGCCGCCGACACCCTCCACGGCGACCCCGGCTACGCGAAGATGCTCGGCGGCGAGTTCGCCAACCACCAGGCGCAAGTCGAGGTCGATATCAAGAACGAAGACCCGCGCCACCCCGCGAACCAAGGGCTGGGGAACACGCTGACGGTCTTCGAGGAAGTCTATCTCTACAAGAATTACGACCCGAAGAACGTCCACGACCTCCTCGACATGGACGAGCACCCCAACACCGGCGAGCCGGGGCATTACCCGGTCTCGTGGACGCGCGAGTACGGCAAGGGACGGGTCTTCTACACGTCGCTGGGCCATCGCGAGGACGTCTGGGACCCGTCGTGGAAGGACCAGAACGGCCATCGCGAGAATCCGCCCGAGGTGGCCGAGGCGTACCAGCGGCACCTGCTCGGCGGCATCCGCTGGGCGCTGGGGCTGCCGGCCCAGAACGGCCGCGCGCAGGCCAGGGGGCGCGGCAACAACGCGATGATCCCGACCGGCGGCACGGCCCTGGCGCCGGTCGTCGTGGCGCAAGGGGACAAGGACGGCGACGGCAAGGTCTCGAGGCGGGAATTCACGGGGCTGGCCGAGGCCTGGTTCGACAAGCTCGACCCCGACACGGAAGGCACGGTCGGCCTCGACCACTTCACGCCGCGGTTCGGCGCGATCCTGCCGAGGTCGCAGCAGGGGTTCGGCCCGGCCCTGTTCGTCGGCCCGGGGCTGTTCGCGGCCAGCGACGTCGACAAGGACGGCAGGCTCACCCGCGACGAGCTGGTCGGGACGTTCGGCCGCTGGTTCGACCGCTGGGACGCCGCCAAGGCCGGCACGCTCGACGAGGCGGCGCTCCACGCGGGGTTCGATCGCGCCTGGCCGCAGACGCGGTTCGGCCGGGGCGCCGGCGCCCGGGCGGCCGAGAAGGCCCTCGACGAGGAGGTCGCCAAGGGGGCCGACTTCACGCCCAAGGAGCCGATCAAGCCCCTGTCGCCCGCCGAGGAGGCGAAGCGGTTCCTCCTGCCCAAGGGCTACCGCCTCGAGCTCGTCCTGGCCGAGCCGGACGTCGAGGAGCCCGTCGCCGTGGCCTTCGACGGCGACGGCCGGATGTACGTCGCCGAGATGCGGACCTACATGCAGGACATCGACGGCAAGAACGAGCACGACCCGATCAGCCGGATCTCGCGCCACGAGGACACCGACGGCGACGGCACGTATGACCGCCACACCATCTTCGTCGACAAGCTCGTCCTGCCCCGGTTCGTCCTGCCGTGGCAGGGGGACAGCGTCCTGGCGATCGAGACGGACGCCGACGACGTCTTCAAGTACACCGACACGAATGGCGACGGCGTGGCCGACACGAAGGAGCTGTTCACCGTCGGCGTCGGCCGGCGCGGCAACCTGGAGCATCAGCAGAGCGGCATGGTCTGGGGCCTGGATAACTGGATTTATACGACCTACAACGCCTTCCGCCTCCGCTGGACGCCGAAGGGCGTCGTCCGCGAGCCGACCGCGCCCAACGGCGGGCAGTGGGGCCTGGCGCAGGACGACTTCGGCAAGATGTGGTTCGTCGACGGCGGCGGCGAGCGCGGGCCGCTGAACTTCCAGGCGCCGATCGTCTACGGCGCCTTCAGCGTCGCCGACCAGTTCGAGGACGGCTTCGAGGAGACGTGGCCGGCGACGCCGGGCATCGGCGACGCGCAGGGCGGCACGATGCGGCTCCGCATCAAGGAGCAGACCCTCAACCACTTCACCGCCACCTGCGGCCAGGAGATCGTCCGCGCCGACCGCCTGCCGGCCGACCTCCGCGGCGACCTCGTCTTCGCCGAGCCGGTCGGCCGCCTCGTCCGCCGCGCCAAGATCGTCGTGAAGGACGGCCTGACCCAGCTCCGCAACGCCTACCCCAGGTCCGAGTTCATCCGCTCGACCGACCCCCTCTTCCGCCCGGTCAACCTCGCCAACG
>DASZMJ010000205.1:0-8910 GCA_035551935.1 Isosphaeraceae bacterium | reverse complement strand
GGAAGCCGCCGGCGGGCGAGCCGGGCCTGGGCGTCGAGTACGAGGCGATGGCGCGGGGGCCGTCGCCGTCGGAGGCGGTGGCGGTCGTCGACGAGCTGGAGCGGGTGATGGAGCCGCTCAAGCCGCACCACCGCCGGATGGTCGAGCTGCGGCTCCAGGGTCACCTCATCGACGAGATCGCCGCCGAGACCGGCCGCTCCGAGCGGCTGGTGCGGCGGGTGCTGGACCAGGTCAAGCGCGAGCTCAGCCAGCGCCGGCACGACGGCTCGGCCGCCTGAGCGCCGGCCCGCGCGGAAGGGGGTCAGAGGCCATGACGCGCCCCGCGATAGCGATCGGCGGCGGGACCCGCACCGACTCCGACGTGCTCATCGACGTCCTCGACCGCCTCGACGACTTCGACGTCGCCTGGCGGCGCGGCTTGCCGCCGAACATCGAGGACTTCCTCGGCACGACCGGCCCGACCGCCCCCGGCACGCCCGACGGCCCCGGGAGGCGCCGCGAGCTCCTGGCCGAGCTCATCAAGATCGACCTCGAATACCGCTGGAACCGCCCCGGCGCCGGCCCGGAGTCGCCGGGCGAGACGACGACGGACGTCGGCGCCTTGCCGCAGCGGCCGAGGCTGGAAGACTACGTGAGGCGCTTCCCGGAACTCGGCCCGCCGGGCGCGTTGCCGCTGTCGCTCATCGGCGAGGAATACCGCGTCCGCCGCCGCTTCGGCGACGCGCCGAGCCGGGCCGAGTTCGCCCGGCGGTTCGAGGGGCACCCCGCGGGGCCGTCGGCCGTCCTCGACGCCATCGGCACCGAGGTCGACTCGTCCCGCGAGGACGACACCGAGCACGGCCCCGACGGCGCGACCATGCCGCCCGCCCGGACGTTCCGCGCCGAGCCCCGCGTCGCGCCGCCGGGCGAGCGGTTCCAGGTCCTGAAGCCGCACGCGCGCGGGGGTTTGGGCGAGGTCTTCGTGGCGCACGACGTCGAGCTGAACCGACGCGTGGCGCTCAAGGAGATCCAGGGCCGGCACGCCGACCGCCTCGACAGCCGGGCGCGGTTCATCCGCGAGGCCGAGATCACCGGGGCCCTGGAGCACCCGGGTATCGTGCCGGTCTACGCCCTCGGCCGGCACGGCGACGGCCGCCCGTATTACGCGATGCGGTTCATCCGCGGCGAGAGCCTCAAGGAGGCGATCGACCGCTACCACGCCCCCGCCGGGACGGCCGACCCCGCGGCGCGGGCGCTGGCCTTCCGCGAGCTGCTCGGCCGGTTCGTGGCCGTCTGCAACGCGATCGCCTTCGCGCACAGCAAGCACGTCGTCCACCGCGACCTCAAGCCGGCCAACGTCATGCTCGGCAAGTACGGCGAGACCCTGGTCGTCGACTGGGGACTGGCCAAGGTCGTCGGCGCGGGCGGCGCCGGCGTCGAGCCGGACGTGGAGGTTGACGGCGACTCGGCCGGGCCGTCGCCCGAGGGGGCGTTCGACACGAGGCCCGGGCAGGTCTTCGGCACGCCCGCCTACATGAGCCCCGAGCAGGCCATCGGCGACCCGGCCCGGATCGGCCCGGCCGGCGACATCTACAGCCTCGGCGCCACGCTCTATCACCTCCTCGTCGGCCGGCCGCCGGTCATCGACGAGGATCCGAGGGCCGGGGTCGATCGCGTCCTCCGCGGCGAGATCCCGCCGCCGCGCGCCGTCAACCCCGACGTGCCGCCGGCGCTGGAGGCCGTCTGCCTGAAGGCGATGGCACCGGAGCCTGAGGGCCGCTACGAGACGGCCCGTGCCCTGGCCACCGACGTCGAGCGCTGGCTGGCCGGCGCGCCGGTGTCGGCCTGGCGCGAGCCCTGGACGGTCCGGGCCGGCCGCTGGCTGTCGCGGCACCGGACGCTCGTGACAGCCGGGGCCGCGTCGGGGCTCGTCGCGATCGTCGGCCTCTCGGCGGTGAACGTCGTCCTGGGCCTCGCTAACCGGACCGAGGTTCGCCTGCGGCACCAGGCCGAGGACCAATACCGGCTCGCCATGCAGGCCGTCCGCGCGTTCCACACCGGGGCCAGCGAGGAGGTCCTGCTCCGGCAGCCCGAGCTGACGGCCCTGCGCAGGAAGCTGCTGGCGGCGCCGCTGGGGTTCTACCGGCAGATCAAGGAGAACCTCGAGCGCAACGGCGACGCCCGGCCCGAGGCCCGCGCCGAGCTGGCAGAGGCCTCGATCGCCATCGGCAAGCTCACCTTCGAGGTCGGCTCGGTCGAGGAGGCCGTCGGGCCGGTCGAGGAGGCCCGGGCCCTCCTGGAGCGGCTCGTCGCCGAGCAGCCGTCGAACGCCCACCTCCGCGGCCTCCTGGCCGAGGTCCGCGGCCGGCTCGGGGAATACGCCGTCAGCGCGGGCCGCCTCGGGGACGCCGAGCGGCACCTCCGCGCCGGCATCGAGCTGGCGCAGGCCCTGGAGCGCGAGCACCCGGGCGACCGGCCGATCCGCCACCTGATCGCCGACATCCGGCAGTCGCTCGCGAAGTACCATTACACCTGGGGCCGCTTCCCCGAGTGTGAACTCGAGGGCCGCGCCGCCCTCGAAGTCTACGAGGCCCTCGCGCGCGAGGCCCCGCGCGACGTCCCCGCGCTCGAGGGGCAGTCCGACTGCAAGGACCTGCTCGGCACCATGCTCGAATCGGACGGCCGGTTCGCCCTGGCCGAGCGGGCCTACCGCGAGGCCTTCGCGATCCGCCGGGGGCTCGTCCAATCGTTCCCGGGGGTGGCGTACTACCGCCGCGACCTGGCCCGCAGCCACGACGAGTTGGCCCACGTCCATATGCTCAACAGCCGACTCGACCGCTGCGAGCGCGAGTACCGCGAGGCCCTGGCGATCCGCGACCGGCTGGTCGCCGAGCACCCGACGACCGGCGAATATCGGCTCTACCAGGCGATCAGCCACAATCACCTGGGGACGTTGGCCTATTACGAGAAGCGCACGGACGTCGCCGAGGCCGAATTCGAGGCGGCGCTGGCGGCCTTGCGGGCGCTCGAAGGCGGCGACCCGTTCGAGGTCGACCGCCGGGACGAGTTGGCCCGGGCCCAGGGGGGGCTCGGCCGGGTGTACCTGGCCACCGGCCGGTTCGACCGCGCCGAGGTGGCCCTCCGCGCCGCGTTGGCCGTGATCGAGCCGATGGCCCGATCGGGGCGGAGCAACGTCCGGCTGACGCTGACGCGGGCGTCGACCTGGGCGAACCTCGGCCGCGCCCAGACGAGGGCCGGCAAGCTCGCGGACGCGGCCGAGTCGCTCGGCCGCGGCGTCGCTGCCGCGCGCGAGGTCCTGGCCGCCGAGCCGGACCACGTCAACGCGCGGGCCATCGCCGTCGAGGCCCTCCAGGAGCGGTCGCGGGTCCTGGCCGCGACCGGCCGCGCTACGGAGGCCCTGGCCGACCTGGACGGCGCGATGTCATTGTCGGGCGACCACTACGAGTCCGAGCTGCGCTGCGAGCGCGCGATCTTGCTCGTCATGGCCGGCCATTACGAGCGGGCGGCGGCCGAGGCCGAGTCGATCGACGACCCGGCCAATCCCGGCCTGATCCGCTACAATCGCGCCTGCGTCCTCGCCCGCGCCTCGGCCGCCGCCGCCGCCGATGGCGCGCTGGCGCCGGCCGACCGCCGCCGCCGCGCCGACGCCTACGCCGCCCGGGCCGTCGCACTCCTGCGCGAGGCCGACGCCCTCGGCTTCTTCCGCCAGCCCGCTCCGCTCGCCAACTTCCGCGCCGACCCCGACCTCGACCCCCTCCGCGGCCGCGACGACTTCCGCGCCCTGCTGCGCGACCTGGCCTTCCCCGCCGACCCGTTCGCGCGGGGGCGTGACGGCGGGAAGGGATGATCACGCGGTCATTCTCGGGGCCGACGGATCAATCGGCCACCCGCCCCATCGTCGCGAGCGTCGCGGAGGAGCGGGGCGGGGGGCTGGCGCGGCGGTCGCGGCCGCGGTTCAGGAGCCACTGGCCGCAGGGGACGAGCACGGGGCGCACCAGGGCGGCGTCGATCGCGATGCCGACGACCAGCGCGAAGCCGAGCTGGCGGATCGAGACCAGCGGGCTGAACAGGAACGAGGCGAAGCTGCACGCGGTGATCGCCGCGGCCGAGGAGATCAGGCCGCCGGTCTGCGCCACGGCGCGGGTGATCCCGGCGCGGAGGCCCAGCGCGCGCGACTCCTCCTGCAACCGGGCCATCAGGAAGACGTTGTAGTCGACCCCGACGGCCACCAGCAGCACGAACAGGAAGTACGGCACCTTCCAGTCCAGCCCCTCGGCCCCCATCGCCGACACGAAGACGAGGTGGGTGATGCCGAGGGCAAAGGCATACGTCAAGATCATCGTCAAGACAAGATTCAGGCAGGCGAGCGGGTCGCGCAGGGCCAGCAGCAGGACCAGGAAGACGCCGGTCGGGACGATGATCCAGGTCTGGACCTGGTCGTGGCGGGTCAACGCGCGGATGTCGGCCGACTCGGCGTTGGCGCCGGTGAACAGGGCGCGGGGGTGGAGCTCGTCGTCGCGGAGCTCGCCGAGGTACTCGTTGAGCCGGCGGCGGAGGACGCCGACCTCGTCGAGCGCCTCGGCCGAGCTCATCCGGGCGTCCTGCACCAGGTCGAAGCGGGCGAGGCGGCGGTCGGGCGAGATGTAGGCGGCGAAACTCCGGAGCAGGTCGGGGTGCTCGCGGATGGTCTCGGGGGTGATGAGCAGGCGGTCCAGGGCCCGTCGGCCGACGGGGTCGTTGAGGATCGAGGCGATCTCGCGGTGGGCGCGGGCCGCCCCGTTGGCGATCTGGTCGGCGCCGTCGGCGGCGCGGCCGAGTTCGGCGAGCATCGCCTGGCGCGGGTCGATCGACTTCGTGCCCTGGGGCGACGTCGCCTCGGGCTTCGGCTTCTCGGCGGCCGACTCGGCCGGCGCGGCCGCTTCGGTCAGGCCGCCGAAGAGGGCCGAGGAGACGTCGCGGAGGCCGTGGAGGACCGGGTCGGGCGTGGCGCCGGAGGCCGCGGCGGGCTTGTCGGCCTTGCGGAGCCCGCCGGTCAAGGACAGCCCGGTGCGCTCCTCGATCATCATCGCCAGGCGGAGCTTGGCCGCGCCCTGGCTCAGGCCGTCGCGGAGCTGCCGCGCGCCGTCGGCCATCTTCGAGAAGCCGGCGTCGACGGTCGCCAGCCGCGCCGCCAGGCGCGCCGGCTCGAACGGCTCGGGGCTGCCCAACGGCTGCGTGGCCGACCGGACCTCGGCGAGGATGTGCTGCTGGTGCTGGAGGTGCCGGCTCACGTCGTCGATCAGGGCCAGGCCGCGCGACTGCCGGAGGTCGCCGTCGGCCTTGAGCACGACCGTCAACGGCGACAGCTCGCCCGGCCGGAACTTCGCGCCGACGAGCCGGAAGGCCTCGACCGACGGGGTCTGCCGCGGCATCTCGCTGATCGTGTCCTGGATGAAGTTGGTGCTGAAGCCCAGGACCGCCGCCGGCACCATCACCAGCAACGTCGCCACCCAGGTCAGGATCGGCCGCGCCAGCACCTTGTGGCCGACGGCGTCCCAGAAGCCCGACGTCGGCGACGTCAGGCCGGCGAACGCCCTGGGACGGAACCGCGCCAGCAGCACGAGCAACGCCGGCGTCAGGCTCAACGTCGCGGCGACCGTGAGCGCCAGGCCCAGCGCGACGCTCGGGCCGGTGCTCGAGAACAGCTTGAACCGGGTCAGGCCCATCAGGCAGAGCCCGGCGATGACCGTGCCGGCGCTGGTCAGCATGGCCACCGCGGCGCGCTTGAGCGTGGCCCGCATCGCGCCGGCGGGATTCGAGGCGTTCCAGTGCTCGCCGAACCGCCACGACAGGAACAGGCAGAAGTCCGTCCCGCAGCCGAAGAGGATCACCACCAGGAACAATTCCACCAGCGGCGAGACGTCCCACCCCGACGGCAGCACCCCCCGCGCCGCCAGTGCCTGGGTGCCCCGGATCAGCCAGGCCAGCAGCCCTCGCGAGATGATCAAGGACACGCCGATCGTCAAGAGCGGCACCAGCGCCAGCCAGAATGACCGATACACGGCGAGCAGGACGAGCAGGAGCAGGAAGACCGTGGCCATCGCCGCGTAGTCGAGCGAGCGGTCGACGTCGGCCATGTAGTCGCGGCCGATGACCGCGTCGCCGGTCCAGAGCAATTCCAGACCGGCCGGCGCGGGCTCGGCGGCGGCGGCCTGCTGGAGCCAGGCGATGGCCTTCTCGCTGGCCGGGCTGACGAATGAGGTCTCCAGCGGCACCGCGACCATCTCGAGCGTCCCATCGGCGCTGATGAGCCGGTCGGCGACGACCTTCGGCGCATCGGGGCCGAGGACCCGTAAGATCGCCCTCGGCCGCCCCTCGGTCGCCTCGAACCGCTTCGCCAGCCGCGCGGCGAAGGCGCGGTCGGCGGCGTCCAGGCCCCCCTGCCGGTGCAACGCGGCGACGGCCATCGAGGCGTACCACTGGTCGGGCCAGGCCTCGCGGAGGAAGCCGGCGGCGCGGGCGCTCTCGATGTCGGCCGGCAGCAGGTTGGCCTGCCCCTCGGCCGCCAGTCTCGAGAGGTCCGGCGCCAGCACGGCGACGATCACCGCCGTCGTCAACCAGGCCGCCACGACCCGGCCCGGATAGCGGCAGACGATCCATCGCATCGCATCGAACGGCATCGTCGGCGGGCTCCTCCTCGCCATCGCCCCGCCGGCCCCGCGCCGCCCGCGCTCGGACGGCCGGCACGACCGGGCCGGCCCCATCGCAACACGCCGCTATTTTGCAAACTTCGCGCCATCAAGCCAAGGGGGACCGGGGCCAGGAGGGTTGCAAAGTCCACTGCGCCGGCTCCGCGCCCCCCAACCCTCCTGGGACCGGGGCGGACCGCCGGGCCGGGTGGCCCCGGCGGCTCGAAACCGGCGCCGGGTCAAGCGCCGGCCGTCCAGGACGGCTGCGACGTGATCCACGCGATGATCCTGTCGTACGTGGCCGGCGAGGCCTGGACGTGCCCGCCGGGGATGCTCACGAAGAGCGTGTCCCAGCCCAGCGACTCCCACGTATGCACGTTCGCCAGCGAGTCCCCGTAGAACGGGTTGTCGCCCGGGCTGGCGATGAGGACGGCCTCCCGGCGCGAGCCGGCGTAGTCCGCCGCGGTCGGCATGCTCAGGGAGCCGGGCGTCGGCCTGCGGCGGAAGAGCTCGCTGGGGATCCGGCCCGAGTTGGAGATGACCGCGGCGGCGTATCCCGGATAGACCAGGTTCATGAACTCGGCGTAATTGCCGCCCCCCGAGTAGCCCGTGAAGATGATCCGGCTCGTGTCGATCGGCAGCTCGCCGGCGAGCGCGTCGAGCTGGGCCTTGACCACGCGGGCCAGGTTCACGCTCGGCGCCACCCCCGCGCGCAACACGGCGTTCTGATAATCCTTCGAGCCGTAGACGATCCAGTGGTTCTGCTCCGCCAGCGTCCGCCAGACCTCGAACGGGACGCCCGGGCTGCCGTTCCAGGCGAAGGCGACCACGAGCGGGTAATTGCGTCCCGGCACGAGGCCCGACGGCACGATGATCGCCGCGTCGCGCGTCTGGACGACCACGCTCGAGAACGCGCCCGGCGACGCGTACGACTCCAGCAACGCCTGCTGGAGGCTCGGTCCCTGCGCCGTTGGCGGATTCTGGGGCGCCCTCACGGCCGCCGCGACATGCCGCGCGACCGGCCCGGCGTGCAAGAGCGCCCTCTCTTCCAGCCGCTCCAGGCCCCCCACCGTCGGCCGACACCGTCGGCCGACTCGCCTCTGCTCCGCCTCGCGCCCGCCTGCCGGTCGGATGACTCTTTGTCTCGGGGATGCCACCTCTCGTCCCTCCCGGGCCGTGAAACTGGGCCGAATGGGTGGGATTTTCGATCCATGACGGTTGTCAGTGCAAGGGCCCTGTCCTCGATTCGCGGGTACGGGGGCTCGGTCAACGGCGACTTGTCCCGAAGCCAGGTAACTCTTACAATTGACCGAAGATCGGGCCATGTCCTCGTGCGAACCGCGCGGGAGGGAGCGATGGAGTCGCGAAGGCGCCGGGGGTTCCGCGTCATCGACGCGATGGTGGCGATCGGCATCGTGGCGGTTGCGCTGGCGTTGATCCTGCCGCTGATGGGGGTCTCGGGCGAGGAGGCGCGGCGGCAGCGGTGCGCGGACAACCTGCGGTCCATCGGCCTGGCTATGCATAATTATATCAGCGCATTCGACACCCTGCCCCCGTCCGGCTCGCGCGACGACGACCCCGGCGGCCTGCAACGGAGCGGGATCGGCCCGCGGCAGAACGCCTGGTCGATGAAGGTTCGTATCCTGGGCGACCTCGACGGGGCGAAGGGCTCGCCGCTGGTCGATTCGATCAACTTCCAGCTCGACCCGACCTGGGACAGCCGCGGCGGCTTCGAGCCCGCCAACGCGACGGCCCGCAACGCCCGCATCGCCGTCTTCCTGTGTCCCTCCGACCCCCGATCCGTCGCCGTCCCATCACCCGGCCCGGCGGCCGGCGCCCCGAGCAGTTATCCGAACAACGTCGGCGCCAACCGCCGCTACAACGGCTGGGTGCCCGACGGCCCCGCCTACTTCCCCGGCTGGGACAGCCAGATCCGCTCCACGCTGACCCTCGCCAACATCTCCGACGGCACCAACAACACCGCCATCTTCTCCGAGACCGTCCTGGGCGACGGCCAACCGCTCGCGCGGTCGCGGGACGGCCTGGGGATGGTCTACGTCCTCCCCGACTTCGACCCGAACGCCAACCTCGGCACCGGCATCTGTTTTGGGCGTAACCCGCTGAGCGCTATGCCGCAGGTCTCGTGTACAGTCGGGCTTGCTCCCTCTCCACACGGTGCTCGTGGAACTCCTCCCACTGGTCGTTGAGGTAGAGAGCCCGGACGTGGAGCATCGCCTGTGCC
>DASZMJ010000204.1:0-21372 GCA_035551935.1 Isosphaeraceae bacterium | reverse complement strand
CATGTTGAAGACGAGATTGCGTTCTTCCTCGGTCGCCGACTGCTGCTCTTTGATCCATTTCGCCAGGAGCCGTTCGAATTCGGCGGGATCTTCCCCCGGCAGGACGGGTGCGAGCGAGCAGAGGCCATGGAGGAGCGCATTTTTCGCGGCGCGGGCCTTGCCCTCGTCGGTGCGGGGCCCGGTGGCCTTTTGCGCGTTGGCGCGTCGGGCGGCGAACTGGGCGGGCGTCAGCTTGGTCGTGGTCGTCTTCGAAGTCGTGGCCATGATCGTCGGACCTCAATCCAGGTGCCGGGAACTTGGTTGGAAACGGGCGGTCGTCGCCCCTGTCGCGATCGTCCTGTCCTTTAATCTCGTTTCCGGCGCCGAAAAGTATTCGCGAATTCCGGTTTTTTTTCGCGGAATCCTCGCGACCGGCCTCGGGTGGCACGCCCTGAGTCCTCGAAGGGCGTGGTCCCCGGACCGACCACGCCCACGCCCTTTGCAGGGCATGCCACCCGACCGTGGCCCCTTGCAGGGCGTGCCACCCGATGGGGTGCCCCGCCCTCGGGTGGCACGCCCTGAGTCCTCAAAGGGCAGGTCCCCGGCGCGGCCACGACCACGCCCTGGCAGGGCGTGCCACCCGTGTTCCTGGGGTCGGGTGAGGCCAGGAATCGACTCCTGAGAGTGTTCGCTCACGCGGGATTCCGGGGGGATGGTGTCAAGCGTCCTGGGACGTCCCCCTCGGGTGCCACGGGTTCGGCTTCGAGCCCGTGCCCCCGGCGGCACTTCGGGCGCACGGTTTCGAAGCCGAACCCGTGGCACCCGCCGCCGTTCGTCTCCTCCCCCCGAAAGCCGGCTGGAGCGCAACGGTATTGGGTCAGGATCGGGGGCGCTTGCGGCGGTTGAGGGCGCCGGCGCAGACGCCGGCGAGCATCCGGGCGGCGTTGCGGCCGAGCGAGCGGATGTTATACCCCCCCTCCTGGACGAGCAAGGTCGGCAGCTTCAGGACGCCGATCCGCCGGCCGACCTCGAAGAGGCCGTCGGGCGTCACGCTCCAGGTGCCCGTCGGGTCGGCCTTGGCGATGTCCAGGCCGAGCGAGACGACCAGGGCCTCGGGCTTGTAGAGCCGGACGAGCTTGATCGCCTCGTCGAGCTCCTCCAGGTAGCGGGCGTCGTGGACGTGCTCGGGCAAGGGGAGGTTGACGTTGAAGCCCTCGCCCTCGCCCTCGCCGGTCTCGTCGGCGAAGCCGGAGAAATACGGGTAGGCGAAGCTGGGGTGGCCGTGGATCGAGACGGTCAGGACGTCGGAGCGGTTGTAGAAGATGTCCTGCGAGCCGTTGCCGTGGTGGTAGTCGACGTCGAGGATCGCGATCCGGCCGCCGAGGCGGCCCGAGAGGTACTCGGCGGCGATGGCGCCGTTGCAGAAGTAGCAGAAGCCGCCGTACGTGTCGCGCTCGGCGTGGTGCCCCGGCGGCCGGCAGAGGCTGTAGACCAGGGGGTGCCCTTCCAGGATCGCCTCGGCCCCCGACAGCGCCACGTTCACCGCGGCGCGGGCGGCCTTGTAGGCGTCGCGGCTCAGGGGCGTGAACGTGTCGATGCAATAGTAACCGGCGCGGATGCTGCGGTCGTGCGGGGGGCGGTCGATGCGACGGATCGGGAAGACGTAGGGATAGACCATCTCGCCGTCGGGGAGGTCCTGGCAGACGTTGCGGAGGTAGTTGACGAAGTCGGCGTCGTGGACCGCCCGGATCGGCCCCTCGCCGAAGTTGCGGACGGGGAGGCGCTCGACGTCGGGCAGCTCGGCCAGGGCCTTGAGGATCACGTCGACCCGCGCCGGCCGCTCGACGTAGCCCCGCTCGCGGACGTGGTGCAAGGCGTGTCGCGACGAGCAGAAGACCTTCAACGGGTGCAGCCGCCGGGGGACCTTGAACCGCTTCTCCCCCGGGCCGACGTACGTGCTCCGGCGGATGCGGACCGGGTCGTCGACGACCGAGGCGACGACCTTGCGGACGTACGCGTCGTTGTCCGCGTAGTTATACCTCAACGTGAGTATGCTCTTGATGACCTTGCGCAGCTCGGCGGCCTCGAGCGGGCGGTCGATCTCGAGCGGGTCGTAGAGCAGGCGGGGCTCGGGGGGCTTGCCGGGGCGGATCGGCTGGTCGTAGAGGGTCCCCAGGATCGGCCGGGCGCCGTAGCGCTCGTAGAACTTCAAGCGGGACTTGTTCGCCTTCAGGTGGGCCGGGTTCGGCACTTGCTCGGGGTCGTCGGTCGGGACCTCGAGGAACAGCCCGCGCGCGCCCCGGGCCTCGAGGTCCTCTCGGAGGGCCTCGTACAGCGCCCCGCCCAGGCCCCGGCCGCGGAGCTCGGCCTGGGTGACGATGAAGTCGAGGTAGGCGTAGCCGATCGACTCGAAGAAGTCGGCCAGGGCGAAGCCGACGATCCGATCGCCCGGCCCGTGCGCCGCCAGGAGGATGCAGGGGTAGCCCCGCGCCGCCTGTTCGTCGAGCTTGCGGGTGATGTACTCGCCGTCCTCGGCCAGCTCGGGGAAGGCGGCGCGGAAGAGCTCCTGGATCTCGTCGAGGCACCGGCGGTCGTGCTCGCGGTGCGTCCCCATGACGTGGCTGATTCGGAACATTCGGACCTTCCGAGAAAAGTGCTGAGGGACGGGAGCCGAGTGCTGAGTCGTCTTGCCGGGATCGAACGAGCCTCGCCTGATCTCCTCGGACCAGACTCGGCACTCAGCACTCAGCACTCAGCACTTTTCTAACGAGGCCGGCCAGCGTCTCGCCATACTCGCGGCCGGAGGCATTGAGGGCGCGGGCCCAGCCGGCGGAGGGGTCGAGGTCGGGGTTGGGGTTGACCTCGAGGATGTTCGGCATGCCCGACTCGTCGAGCCGGAAGTCGACCCGGGCCACGTCGCGGCAGCCGGTGGCCCGGAACGCGGCCAGGGCCAGGTCCGAGAGCCGATCGGCGAGGGCCGGCTCGACCTGGGCCGGGCAACGGACGGGGCTCGCCCGGTCCTCGGCCGACCCCTCGGCCCACTTCGCGGCATAGGTCAGGATCGGCCATTGCCCCTCGGGCACGTCGTACACCACCTCCGCGACCGGCAAGGCGACCGGCCCATCAATCTCGACGACGCCGACGTTGTACTCCGGCCCCGATAAATACTTCTCGATCAAGACCCGTCCCGCATGCCCCGCCCGGACCTTCCCCACTTGCTCCGCGAGGCGGGCCGGGTCGGCCACGACGCTGCCTTGATCGATGCCGAGGCTGCCGTCTTCCGCCTCGGGCTTGACGACGACCGGCCCGCCCCAGAGGTCGCCCGGCAACGGGTCGCCCGGCCCGACGACGGCGAACGGGGCCGTCGGCAGGCCGAAGCCGCGGAGGAGGGCCTTGGTCGCCCCCTTGTGGCGGCAAAGTGCCTGCGCCTCGGGCGGGCAGCCGGTATAGGGCAGTCCCATCAACTCCAGCAACGCCGTGATGTGGGCCTCGCCGCCGCTGTGGCCGCCGAACCCCTCGATCAGGTTGAAGACCACCTCCGGCTTCTGTCGCCGGAGCCGCCGGACCAGCCGATCCAACGGCGGCTTCGCGGCCAGCGGCCAGGCCTTGAAGCCGTGCTCCTTCAAGGCCCTGGCGACCCCGCGCGCCGCGGCCACGACGCCCGCCTCGGAGGCGTATTCCGGGTGCTCGCGCGGCAAGGTCGGCGCATTGAAGAGGACCGCGACCCGGGGCCGATCCTTCTTGCCGCTCACGAGGCAACCGCCCCCGCGGGCAAGAGTCCGACCCGTTCCAGGGCCGTGTTCAAGATGCGCCGGATCAGGTCGCCGTGGCTGAGGCCGTACTTCTCCGCCAGGATCACCAGGTCGCTCGTGCCGGGGGCGAGGCCGGGGAGGGGGTTGGCCTCGATGAAGTACAGGGCCTCTCCCTTCAGCCGGAAGTCGATCCGGGCCACGTCGCGGCAGCCGAGGGCGCGATGGGCCGAAAGGGCCTGGGTCGCGATCCCGTCGAGCGTATCTCCGGAGAATTGCAAGAGACGATAATCGACACGGCGCAACCAATCGCGTTTCACGTCGAGCGAGTACACGAATCGATCGGTCGGCTCCTTGGGGAGGATGGCGAGCATGCCGAGGGACCTGGCCTCATCGCCATTCCCGATCACCCCGACGGTGATCTCCATCCCGGCGATGAATCGCTCGACGAGGACGGGTTGCTCGTAGTCCTCCCGGAGCCGCCGATAGAGGGCCTCGGCCTCGAAATGGTCGTCGGCGAGGCAACGGCCGCGAATCCCCTTGCTCGACCCCTCGTACGCCGGCTTCAAGATCAAGGGATAGCCGACGCGACGGCCGAGCCGCGCCGCCTCGTCGAGCGCCTCATCCATCGGCATCGTGTTCGAGAGGAGGATCCCCTCGGGGACGTTGACGCCGCATGCGGACACGAGCCGTTTGGCGACGTCCTTGTCCAGCGCCGCACTCAACGTCAGCGGGTCGGAGCCGGAATACGGGATGCCGAGCATCTCTAGGACGGCCGGGACGCGGGCCTCGCGGCAGCGGCCGACGCCCTGGCCCTCGGCGATGTTGAAGACGAAATCGGGCGGGTCGTCGAGGACCTTGCGGAGGAATTCGGGGCCGTCGCCGAGCAAGGAGACGTCGTGCCCCTCGCCGCGGATCACGTCGGCGATGGCGGCGACGGTCTCGGGCTTGTCGAACTCCTCGAAGCGGTCGTCGGGGCCGCCGACGGCGGCCCGATCGGCCGGGAGGAGGTCGAAGGCGATGCCGATCCTCAAGGCGACGGCCTCCGCTTGCCGTTCCCGTTCCCGTTCGACTTACCATTCCCGTTGGCGTGAAGATACCCGTTGCCGTTGCCGTTGCCGTTGGCCTCGGCCTTGGGGCGTCGGCGCTGGTGGCGGGGGTTGCCCTCGGGGACGAGGGCCTCGGCGCGGCCGGCGAGCAGGGCGCTGACGCCTTGCGTGGCGACGGCGCCGCGGTCCTCGGGCGGGACGCCGGTCGGGTCGTAGCGGACGAGCATCCCCTCGTAGTTCCGCAGGACCACCGCGTCGTCGGCGGCCGAGACCAGGTAATTCGGCATCATCGGGATCTTGCCGCCGCCGCGCGGGGCGTCGACGACGTAGGTCGGGACGCCGAGTCCGGACATGTGACCGCGCAAGCCCTCGACGATCTCGATCCCCTTCCAGACCGACGTGCGGAAGTGGCCGGCGCCGGTGACGGGGTCGCAGTGGAAGAGGTAGTACGGCCGGACCTTGACGCGGAGGAGGGCCCGGCAGAGGTCGCGCTGGGCGGCGAGCGAGTCGTTGACCCCCTTCATCAGCACCGCGTGGTTGTTGATCGGCAGGCCGGCCATCCGCAGCCGCTTGCAGGCCCGCGCCGCCTCGGGCGTGACCTCGCGCGCGTGGTTGAAGTGGGTCTGGATCCAGACCTTGTCCGAGGCGCCGAGCACCGCGATCAGCTCGTCGTCGTCGAGCCGCTGCGGGAGCGTGACGGGGACGCGGGTGCCGATCCGGATGACGTCGACGTGGTCGAGCGCGGCGAGGTGCGTCACGAAGTACTCGAGCTTCTCGATCGGCAAGGTCAGCGGGTCGCCGCCGGAGACGATCACGTCGCGGATCTCGGGGTGGTCGCGGACGTATTCGACCATCCGCACGTCGTCGCGCGAGACCGCGTCCCAGCCGCCGCGTTTCATCGTCGCGCGCTTGCGCGTGCAGAATCGGCAGTACATCGTGCAGACGTGGGTCGTGACCAGCAGCGCGCGGTCGGGGTAGCGGTGGGTCAGGCCGGGGACCGGCGCGTCCTTGTCCTCGTCGAGCGGGTCGTCCTCCTCGGTCCCGACGGCGCCGGCGAGCTCGAGCGGCGAGGGGACCGACTGGAGGCGGATCGGGTCGGCGGGGTCGAAGCGATCGATCAAGGAGAAGTAATACGGCGGGATCGCCAGCTTGTACTCGGCCTGGAGGCGGTCGAGGGCTCGCCGCTCGTCGACGGAGAAGGGGAGCAGCTCGGCGAGCTGCCGGGGCGTGCGGACGGCGTGCTGCGACTGCCACCGCCAGTCGCCCCAGTCGCGGTCGGGGACGTCGGCCCAGGCGGGGTGGCGGGGGGATCGGGCGGGGGTCGCGGTCGTGGCGGGGGTCGCGTCCGGGTTCGGGTTCGGGCCGAAACTGGGAGGCTCGTCGCCGTCGGGGAGCTTGACCCCGAGGCCGGCGGCGACGAGTGTGCCCTGGGGGCTGGTGGGATCGCCCATCGCGGTCATGGCTCCCAAGAGAGATGGAGGAGCGTGGGCCTGGAGGAAGCGGCCGGCGGCCGGATCATGGGGATTCTAGGGACTCGGGGGCTCCCGACAAGGCCAACTCATCGGGAAGATCGTCGCGCGCCCACAGCGATCTTCATGCCAATCGGCGAAACCGGGAAGGTCGGGCCGCCGGGCGCGATCGTCGTGGCCTCGAGTCGTCGGCCCGATGGCCCCGTGCCGGTCGGCGGTGGGAGGGGTCGCCCAGGGCGTTGGGGCCTCGGCGGGCGGGCAACTCAACCGCTAATCTAGCACACTTCGGCGCCCCCGAATCCGCTGGCCCGCTGACTCCCCGCCACCGCCCGGTTATCATCGGGCCATCTCGCCGGAACTGACGCCCGCTAGGGGCCCGCACCTTGGACGACGTGACCCGACTGCTCGCCGACCTCGTCGCCATCCCGAGCGTCAACCCGATGGGCCGGCCCCTGGCCGGGCCGGGCGTCCTCGAGGGGGGGATCTCGGATTACCTCGAGGGCTTCTTCCGCGGGCTCGGCGTCGACTGCCGGAGGATCCCGATCGCGCCGGGACGCGACAACGTCATCGCCCGCTACGAGGCGCCCGGGGCCCGGCGGACCCTGCTGTTCGACGCCCACCAGGACACGGTCCCGACCGACGGCATGACCATCGACCCCTTCGGCGCCGCGATCGACGGCGGCCGGCTCTTCGGCCGCGGGGCCTGCGACATCAAGGGGGGGATGGCGGCGATGCTCTCGGCCTTCGCGCGGCTGGTCCGCGAGCGGCCGAAGGGGTCGGCCTCGGTGGTCCTGGCCTGCACCGTCGACGAGGAGTTCACGCACATCGGCTCGACCGCCCTGGCCTCCTGGCCGCACGGGGCCGACCTGGCGATCGTCGCCGAGCCGACCGGGCTGGACCTCGTCGATCGCCACAAGGGGGCGGTGCGATGGAAGGTCCGGGCCCGGGGCGTCGCCTGCCACAGCTCGACCCCCTGGCGCGGCGAGAACGCCATCGACCGCATGGCCCTGGTGCTCCGCGCCCTGGCCGAACACGCCCGGGACTTGAGGGAATCGCCGCCGGACCCGGTCCTCGGGCCACCGAGCCTGTCGGTCGGACGCATCGAAGGGGGCCAGAGCGTCAACATCGTCCCCGACTCCTGCGAGATCGAGGTCGATCGCCGCGTGATCCCCGGCGAGGACGCCTCGGCCTGCCAGTCGCTCGCCGAGGAGTTCGTCCGCACGCGGCCCTGGGTCGGAGCGGCCGATCAAGGGTCGATCGAGTTCCTGTCCCCCTGGGTCAAGATGCCGGCCCTGGCACCGCACGCGGCGGCGGAGTGGGTCCCGCTGGTGGCCGACGCGATCGCCGCGACGATCGGGCGGCGGCCGGCGGTCGTCGGCGTGCCGTACGGCACCGACGCCGGCCCGTTGGCCGCGGTCGGCCTGCCCGCCCTGGTGCTCGGGCCGGGCGACATCGCGCAGGCCCACACCAAGGACGAATGGGTCGAGCTCGAACAGGTCCGGCAGGCCGCGGGGGTCTATTACGAGATCGCGTGCGCGTTGGGATAGGACGGCAGCGGGCACGCCCCGCCGGCCGAGGCCCCCTCGTCGAGGGCCCGCGGTTGACGGGGCGTGCCCGGGTCGACTCGCCGCGCGGCGGCCGCTCAGAAGACGTCGAGGGCGAAGTGGTACCCGTAGTAGAACTTCTTCGAGTCGTACCAGTCGTGCAGCCCGTGCGGGCTCCGGATGCCGAGGATGCGCTTGCCGCCGTACCAGTTCCGGTAGTACGGCCCCTGGATCTGCGGCTTGATCCGCATGTCGCGCGGGTACAGGTACCAGCGGTCATACAACGGCTGATACTGGAACCCGTTGCCCGGCACCTGGGGCGGGGTGTACGGCCATTGCAGGTAATTCGTCCAGTCCTGCGCCCTGGCGGGCTTGGCCCCGAAGGCACCGGCGAGGGCGCCGACGATCACGAGGGCCTGGAGCATCTTGCCACGAGACACGATCCACCTCCCTGTCGAGACGAGGCTCCCGAACATCCACGACTTTGCCACACGATCGCGGCCCGCGCCGGCCGCGGTCGGCTTTTTTTTCGGGCCCGGGGCGCGATTGCGACGGCCGGGCCGTCGCCAACAACGCCGAAGACCAGGAGGCCGGCGCCGGTCGCCGGGCGTGCGATGCCGAGGGTGATGCCGCGGGCCGTGCTCGCCTTGACGATCGTGGCGGCCTGGAATGGCCCGGCCCGAGCCGACGACGGCTCGTTGCCCCGGCCCGAGCTGTCGCGGCTGAAGCGACACGTCGAGACCCTTGCATCTCCCGAGTTCGCCGGCCGTCGCGGCGAGGGGGGGAAGAAGGCGGCCGAGTACCTCGTCGCCGAGTTCAAGGCCCTCAAGCTCGAACCCCTCTTCGACGGCTCGTACACCCAGGAGATCCCCGGCGAGACCCCCGGCCGCAACGTCGGCGCGAGGCTCGTCGGCAATGACCCGGACCTGCGCGACCAGTGGATCATCCTCGCGGCGCACTACGACCACCTCGGCGTCCGCAAGGGCGTCCTCTACCCCGGCGCCGACGACAACGCCTCGGGCGTCGCCATGGTGCTCGAGGCCGCCCGCTGCCTCGCGAGTGCGACGGGCGACGCCCGGCCGAAGCGGAGCGTCATGTTCCTCGGCTTCGACCTCGAGGAGATCGGGCTGTTCGGCTCGCGCCACTTCGTCCGGAATCCGCCGGTGCCGATCGAGAAAATCCGATTATTCATCACCGCCGACATGATCAGCCGTGCCCTCGGCGGGGTCTGCGAGCCGTACGTCTTCGTCTTCGGAAGTGAGCACGCGCCGGGCCTCCGCCCCTGGATCGCCGCCTCGACCGAGACGGGGAGCAAGCTGAAGCTGGGCCTGCTCGGGACCGACTTCCTGATCCTCGACCGCAGCGATTACGGCCCCTTCCAGCGCCGGCGGGTCCCCTACCTCTTCTTCAGCACCGGCGAGAACCCCCGCTACCACACCCCCCGCGACACGCCCGAGACCCTGGACTACCCCAAGTTCGAGGCGATCAGCCGCCTCATCATCGCCCTGCTCGGCCGCGCCGCCGTCGCGCCGACGTTGCCGAAATGGGTCGAGGCGCCCGAATTCGCCGCCGACGAGCCGAAGGCGGTGCGCGACGTGTTGAAGACCCTGCTCGACCACCGCGACGACTTCAAGATCGGCCCCACCAAGCTCCTCCTCATGAACCGCGCCCTCCGCACCCTCGACGCCGCCATCGCCCGCGGCACGATCACCGCCGACGAGCGGACGACGGTGATCCGCATCGCGCAGGTGATCTTGTTCACGGTTTTATGAGAATCCCCTCATCCCCCGGCGTTCGGCAGGCCGAAGCGATTGCGGAGGTCGGCGATCAAGGCCGCGAGGTCGTCGGGGACGGGGGCCTCGACGCGGAGGGGGCGGCCGGTGATCGGGTGGCGGAGGCCGAGGACCTGGGCGTGCAGGGCCTGGCGGTGGGACCGGGCCTTGGAGCGCGGTTGCGACCGCGGGCGGTACAATGGCTCGCCGACGACCGGGTGGCCGATCGCGGCCAGGTGGAGGCGGACCTGGTGCGTGCGGCCGGTCTCGAGCCAGCAGGCCAGCAGGGTCGCCTCGACCCCGAATCGCTCGATCACGCGATAATGCGTCACCGCCGACCGCCCCTCGTCGGGCCCGTGGGCGACCCGTCGGCGCCGGCCCCCCTCGTCGGTCACGAGGTTGAGCCGGACCTCGCCCTCCGGCCGCGCCACGGCCCCCTCGACGACCGCGAGGTACTGCCGCTCCACGTCGTGCGCGGTGAACAGGTCGATCAGGAGCCGGCGGGCCTCGACCGACCGGGCGAACGCCAACGCGCCGGAGGTCTCCTTGTCGAGCCGGTGGACGATCCCCGCGTACGGCCGGCCGCCGTGCCGCAGCGCGAGGTATTGCCCGACGCGATCGAGGAGCGTGTCGGGCTCGTGCGCGGCGGTCGGCAGCGTGAGCAGGCCGGCGGGCTTGTCGACGATCAAGACATGAGCGTCCTCGTGGAGGACGCGGAGCCGGCCGCCGTGGACGCGGCGGGCCTTGGGGCGGGCGGGGAAGAAGGCGACCGCGGCGTCCTCCGCCACGACCCGTCCCGGCTCGTCGCAGCGCTCGCCGTCGAGGTCCACCTTGCCGTTGCGGATCGCCTCCTGCGCCCCCCGCCGCGACAGGGCGAAGCGCTCGGATACCAGTTTATCGATACGGATTGGCATTCTTCGATATACAGTCGTGCTCGATGGTGGTGGACGACCCATCCTAACAGGCCACGCCGCCGGGCCGCCAGGATCGCCGCGATCAGGGCTTCGTCCAGAGGTAGTGGCCGACCATCATGCCGGCGACGAACGCCATGGCCAGGGCTAGGCTGGCGAAGAGGGACCAGGCGAGGATGGCGGCCCTTGGCAGCGTCACGAGGTCCCGCGAGCGGGGCGCGCGGCGGTCGGCCAGGAGCGAAGGGATCTCGGCGTGGAGCGGGATCGGCTCGACCCGGAACGGCAAGGCCGCGCCCGCGGGGTCGGCCGCCGGCATGGGCTGGTCGGGGGCCGGGGCAGGGGGTGGGTCGATCGCCGGGGCAGGAGACGGGGTGGATTCGAGCGGACTCGGGCCGCCCGAGACCTCGAGCTCGAAGGTCGTCGGCGGGTCGGCCGCGCCGGCCGGCGGCGGCACGATCAGGCCCAGGCCGCACCGCGGGCACGAGACGACCGAACCCGCCTTCGAGCGGACCACGCCCAGCAGGGCGCCGCAATGGAAACAACGGAATCGGATCGGCTCGGCCGGTGGCGGCATCGACGGTCCCTCGAACCCTCCGGACGTCCCAGCGTACTGGCCGACGGGCCCCGGTCGCCAGGCCCCGGGGCGCTTGACGGGCCGGCCGGATCGGTCAGAATGGAGGGGTCCCCCCGAAGTCCGGGAACGGCGGCCCCTCCGACGACGGGATGCCCGAGCATGCAAATCCACCGCGAGCGATCCAGCGGCCGGGCACGGACCCTGGCGCTGATACTGGCGACGACCGCGACCGTGACGCTGGCGGCCCTGGCCATCGGCGCGGCACTCGGGCGGGCCGACACGATCACGATGAAGGGGGGCGTCGTCTACCGCGGCAGCCTCGACCGCGACACGACCGACTGGTCGGTCTTCGACGGCCTCCGCCGGGTGATCTTCCACAACACCAAGGTCGCCCGCCGCGACCCCGACGCCAACGAGCCGGTCCCCGAGGTCTTCAAGCTCGAGCAGCCGCTCCAGGTCCACGTCGGCACGATGCCCAAGTACATCCTCGAGGCCAACGCGACGCCCTGGGACCGGCACGGCCGCCGCACCTTCAGCTACGTCGGCGCCAACGATGAGGGCAGGATCGGTCGGAAGATCACGATGACCCAGGCGATCAACGAGATCGACCCGCAGAAGGTCCGCTTCCGGGGCGTCGACGGCTTCTGGAAGGACGGCCTGCTGTCGATCGACAGCGTGCCCCGGCCGGTGATCCTGGGCATCCTCGCCCGGGTGAACCAGACCGACCTCGCCCAGCGCGAGAAGGTCTGCCGGTTCCTGATCGAGGCGCATTGGTATGCCGAGGCCCTGCCCGAGCTCGACCGGCTCATCAAGGACTTCAACGACAAGGAGGTCCGCGACCGCGCCCGCCGTGCCCGAGACCTCGTCCGCTCGCTCCAGGCCCAGGAGATCCTGGCCGAGATCGAGGTCCGCCGCAAGGGCCAGCAGCCGGGCGAGGTCCGGGCCCTGTTGAAGACCTTCCCGACCCGCGGGCTCGGCCCGGAGATCCTCAAGCGGGTCCGCGACCTCAACGAGCAGGAGGCCGCCCGCGCCGCCGCCGACAAGGCCGCGGCCGACGCCCTGTCGGCGACCGCCGAGCGGCTCCCCTCCGACGTCCGCAAGCGGGTCGGCGCCCCGCTCGTCGAGCTGCTCCAGGGGCTCGCCGGGGCCCCCGACGCGACCCGGCCGCGCCTGGCCGCCTTCGAGAAGGCCCCCGCGGCCACCACGCCCGAGAACAAGCTCGCCCTGGCGCTGTCGGGCTGGGCCCTCGGCCCCGACAAGGCCGTCGCCGACCTCGCCGCCGCCGAGGCCCTCTGGAAGGCCCGCTCACTGGTCTTCGGCTACCTTCGGAGCCGCGACGAGGACGAGGCCGACCGCGCCTCGATCCTCGACGAGCTGCGCACCCTCGAGCTGCCCGCCGCCGCGGGCCAGGCCGCCCGGCCGCTCGACCTCGACACGATCGATCGGCTCGCCCGCCACCTGCCGCCCCCCCGCGCCAGCGACCACGCCCCCCCGACCAAGGCGACCATCCTCCGCGTCCTCGACGACGACCCGAGGAACGTCCCGACCGAGTACGCCGTCCAGCTCCCGCCCGACTACAGCCCCTGGCGGAGCTACCCGGCGGTCGTCGCCTTGCACTCGGGCCGCGGCGAGACCGCGAAGGGCCGGATGCTCTCGGCGATCGCCTGGTGGGGCCCCGAGGCGGCCCGCCGCGGCTACATCGTCATCGCCCCCGAGTACGTCGCGGGCGACAAGGGCGTCGAGTATCACCACTCCCCCGCCGAGCACGCCGCCGCCGTGCTGGCCCTCCGCGACGCCCGCAAGCGGTTCGCCGTCGACAGCGACCGCGTCTTCGTCGGCGGCCAGCTCAACGGCGCCGACATGGCCTGGGACCTCGGCCTCGGCCACCCCGACCACTTCGCCGGCATCGTCGCCATCTCCGGCCGTCCCTTCAAGTACGTCTTCCGCGCCATCAACGACACCCCCTGGATGCCGCTCTACCTGACCCTCGGCACCATGGCGCCGGGCGAGGAGTTCATTCGCTCTTATATCATGAAACCCTATATGACGAACAATCTTGACGTCGTCATCACCCAGTACATCAGCCGCGGCCAGGAGGATTTCCCCGAGGACGCCCCGGCGGCGTTCGACTGGATGGCGTCGCGACGCCGGGTCACCGACCCGCGGGCCTTCAAGTTCGTGTCGGCCCGGGAGTGCGACGACCGCTTCTATGGCCTGGTCATCCGCCAGTTCGCCAACGGCCGGACCACGCCCCTGCCGGGGGCCGTGTCGGAAAAGGGCGAGAACCTCAACCCGGCCCAGGTCCGCCAGTCGGTCAGCTCGCAGCTCAACCAGCTCAGCATCCGGGCCGACGGCGTCACCCGGCTCGACGTCTGGATCAGCCCCCGCCTGGTCGACTGCTCGAAGAAGGTCCTCATCAAGCTGAACAATCGGGTCGTCTTCCGCGCCTCCGTCAAGGAGAACCCCGTCGACCTGCTCGACGATCTCCGCGTCCGAGGCGACCGGCAGCAGACCTACTGGCTGCGCGTCCCGATCTCCCTCTGATCCCGAGGCCAACGCCATGAGCCAGGCATCCTCGCCCTCGACGCCCGGCGCGGGCGACCCCGCGGTCACGGCCTTCTCGGTCATCATCCTCCTCAACGCCCTGCGGCGCCTGGCGGCCCGCCTGCTCTCCGGAGAGGCCGAGCCGACCGTGACGCACTACCGGCTCGTCGAGCGGCTGATGCGGATCGCCATCACCCTGGCCGGCGCCGGGAACGCCCGGCACCCCCACATCCAGATCCACCAGGACGCCCCCGGCGACGAGTCGGCCACCCTCCTCCCCCGGGTGACCCGAGTCGATTTGCCCGACCTCCTCGCCGCCCGCGCCGCCGACCACCTCCCCGCCGCCCTCGCGGGCGACGAATCGGCCCGCGCCCAGGTCGAGGCCATCGCCGAGCACATCCTCCTCACGGAAGACATCCAGCTCGGCTGATGGTTTTCGTGCTTCAATCCGCTCCGGGCGGGCCGACCTGGCGGAGGGCCTCGTAGAGGCCGATGGCGACGGCGTTGGCCAGGTTCAGGCTGCGGGACTCGGGTCGCATCGGGATGCGCAGGGCGCGATCGGTTTGCAAGGCCGATTCGAGCCAGGACGGCGGCAGGCCGCGGCTCTCGGCCCCGAAGACGAGGGCGTCGCCGGCCCGGAAGGAGGCTGTTGTATAAAGACGTGCCGCTTTCGTGCTGAACGACCACAGCCGATCGGCCCCGAATTCGGCGACGACCTCGTCGAGCGAATCGACGACGCGGAGGTCGAGGTTGTCCCAGTAGTCGAGCCCCGCGCGGCGACGGTGGCGGTCGTCGAGGTGGAACCCCAGCGGACGCACGAGCCAGAGCGTCGCCCCGGCCGCCACGCACGTCCGGCCGATGGCACCGACGTTGGCGGCGATCTCGGGCCGGACGAGGACGACGTGCATTACGCCCGGGGCTGCGATCATCTCATGAGGTCCATTTCGTCGCGAGCCCCGCGTGGGGTAAGATAGCGGGGTGGATCGCGCCGAGGGTGGTCCGGTCCACGACGCTTCGCCTCGTCTTCGTGATCACGATCGGTGCGCGATGGCCCTGGACCTGTTGACCCGGCTCGACCCCTTGCGCCGGATCCGCTGCCCGTTCTGCTTCGAGCGGTTCGCCGCGTACGAGATGCATTTCCGCTGCAATGATCATTATTGCAAGACCGACTTCGCCCGGATGATCGACGACCCGATCCTCTCGCGCACGCTCAACGGCCGCAACTGGACGCCCGGCGCCGGCTCGACCTTGCGGAGCCCGTGGTGGGTCGACCCGGGCAAGGACCCGAGGCGAGGCGTGCGGCGGTTCCTCGACTGGATGGTCCTGCCCGGCGCCCTCGACTGCCCGAACTGCGGCAAGGCGACCGACCTCCGCCTCTGCCCGCGTTGCCACAGCCAGCTCCCCGACTCGGTCGTCGCGCTCGACGCCGGCCACATCGCGATCTTCGGCCCGCAATCGGTCGGCAAGACGACGTTCATCACCGTCTTGCTCCACGAGCTGGACCACCGCGTCGGCCCGGAGAAGGGGTTCATCCTCGAGCCGCTCACCGACGAGATCCGCGAGCGCTACGAGCGGGAGTATCACGATTTGACCTACGGCGTCGGCCAGTTCGGCGTCGGCGAGGAGGTCAACGGCTACGTCGATCGCCGGAGCCACTCGGCGACGCCGAGCATCGAGACGAACCGAGGGGTCCTCCAGCCGCTCGTCTACCGCCTCACGCGCCGGAAGGGGGGGCGGAAGAGCACGTTGCTCTCGTTCTTCGACACCGCGGGCGAAGACTGGGAGATGAACATCGACCTGCTCCGCGGCGAGGCGCGTTACCTCAGGTTGGCGAAGGGCCTCCTGTTCCTGATCGACCCCCTCCGCATCCGGCAGGTCGCCCACGACCGCCGCCTTCGCCTGACGGAAAAAGAGCGGCACGTCCCTGCGGCCGACTACCTGAACGACGCCCGCAAGCTCGCCAGCTTCTTCCCGAAGGTGCCGATCAAGACCCCGCTGGCCATCTGCCTGAACAAGCTCGACCGCTGGGGCCACCTGATGGAGCCCGGCACGGCATTGCACGACCTCGCCCGCTCCGTCGTCGACGAGACCGACCCCGGCCTCGACGCCCGCGTCCACGACGAGGTCCAGTCCGCCCTTCGGCGTTGGGGAGCGACCGGGTTCCTCGAGCATGTCTCCACCAACTTCCCCGAGCACCGCTTCTTCGCCTGCTCCGCCCTCGGCGACGCCGCCCAGGAGCGCGAGGATGTCCCCCAGCCGCTCCCCACCCCCTTGCTCGTCGACCGGCCTGTTTTGTGGCTCCTGAATCGCCAGGGGATCTTGTGACCTCGGCCTTTGCGGAGGGCCCCCGTGGACACCCCGACGCCCTCGACGAGGAAGCCCGAGCCCCGCAAGCCGATGCTGGCCGACCTGCTCGTCCTGGTCGCGGGGGTCGCTCTCGTCCTGGCGTGGTTCGACCTCGACCTTTTCCGGAGGACGGCGACGACTCCCTACGGCGTCGAGTACCTCTCGATGACGGAGAGCGCGGGTGGCCTGCTGGTCGCGCTCGGGCTCTGCGTCGTGTTGATGCTGGGGGTGCGAAGGCTCCAATTCGGCGGCATGCCAGGCCCGGTGGAGTGGGCCTTGCTGACGGTGATGCTGGCCGAAGCAAGCCGACGCGCCCGCACGGGGATCGATCCTGAGATCGATCTCCTGACCTACGCCGGCTTGTGGGCCCTCGCCGCACTCGTCTCGGGACTGGTCGTCGCCACGATGACCATCGCATCGAAACCATTTGCCCCCGCTCATCGCCCGGCCCCGGGCACGGTCCGACTGCTTGCAGCGGTTGCATCGCTCGCACTGATCGCGATCGGTGTGGTCTGGGATCAGGTGGGCAAGGCCACCCTCGGCTTGCTCACGGCGGGCTGCTTCACCGCATTGGTCTGCCTGCGTGACCCGAGGGCGGCCCCGGTGCCGGCACGCGTGCTGGTCTGGGCCGGCCTCTTGCTCACGATCCTCAACAGCCCCCTTGCCGTCCTCCGCGATCGCTGGATGACGCCGATCGTCGTCGGGACGACCAGCAATATTCCGGGCGATGCGCATGCGTTCCTGGTCTTCGACGCGCCGCCGCACGACTGGGCCGCTGCGCTCCGTTGGCTTGGCCCGATCGAATCGACATGGCTACCGGTCGGTGTCCTCATCGCCGCGCTGTCCCTGACGGCAATTCGAGACGCCCTCCGACGCGGTAGGTCGCGCTGGACCTGTGCCGAACTCGCCGGGGCGATGATGCTGGTCGCGTTCGGCCTCTGCAACGCACTCGACGTGTCCATCCTCGCGACCGACCCGGCCAACCCGCACCGCGTCAAGGACTCCGCCTCCCGTCTCCTGTGGGCCGCAGTGGCCACTTTTCTCGGCATCCTGGCGGTCATCGCCGTCGATCGTTGGCGCAGCCGCCGCCCGTCCGTTGCGTCCGATCGCCCCATCCCCGTTCCGTCACGTCCCGTCGTGACCCTCCAGCCGCGAGGACCGAATCGATGAGCGACGCCGCCTTCCCCGAAGACCAGGCCCCGACGCCCGAAGGGCCGCCGGAGATCGTGCCCGAGGTCGCGTACGTCGTACCCGCCGCCGAGTATGTCGCCGTCGCCACGACCGCCGCGGAGGGGTCGGGGGACGGGGGCCAGGGGCCGGGGGTCGAGGAGGTCCGCGAGCCCGACTCGACCCCGGCGGTCGTGCCGATCGCTCAAGCGACACCACCGCCGGCCGAGTCGCCGAGGGCCCTGGAGGCGATCGAGGCAATCGGCAAGGCGCTCGGCAAGAGGCTGGACCAGTTGCAGACCCTCTTCGAGCGCGAGCTGAGGGCCGAGGCGACGCGGGAGCGGGTGGTGGACAGGCTCCACGCGGAACTCCAGGAATATAAGCAAGACCTGCTGTTAAAGATCCTCCGGCCCGTCTTCGTCGACCTGATCCAGCTCCACGACGACATCGGCAAGATGGCCGCCTCGGCGGGCGAGGACGCGGCGGGCCTGCTGGTCTCGCTCCAACAAGGGGTTGAAGACATCCTCTATCGCCAGGGGGTTGAGCCCTTCGCGCTCGACGAGCCCACCTTCGACCCCCGCCGCCAGCGCGCCGTCGCCGCCGTGCCGACGGAAGACCCCGCCCTCAACAAGGCCATCGCCACCCGCCACCGCAAGGGCTTCCAGGCCGGCGATAAGGTCATCCGGCCGGAAGTGGTATCCGTCTATAGCGTGAAGAAATGAGGATTCTTGCCACAGAGGACACAGAGAGCACAGAGGAAGGGAAGAAAATAGTTTTTCAATATTCTTGTTTTCTTCCCTTCCTCTGTGCTCTCTGTGTCCTCTGTGGCAAGAATCCCCTCCATCACTTCGGCGGGTCGATCTTGTAGACCTTGCCGGCGAGCTTGACGGTGACGGGCTCGTCGAAGGTGAGGTACTGGTTCTGGTCGGCGGCCTGGTCGCGGGCGAGCCGGAAGTAGGCATCGGAGAACTGGACGAGCGCGACGGCCTTGGCCTCGTCGTCCGGGGTGACGGTCGAGTCGACCCAGCGGTTGGCGCGACGGTAGAAGGTCTTGGCGCCGAGGTGGCGGACGGTGCCGACGGCGACGTCGTTGCCCCTGGCGTCCTTGGCCAGGGCCGGGACGGCGCCCCGGGCGCCGGCTCCATAGCCGCCGCTCATGCCGCCGCCCATCATCCCCGCACCGCCGCCGGCCCGGCCCGCGTAGCCTCGGGCCTGGGCACCGTTGATGGACCTGAATCTCTCGACGGGGGCGGCGGCCGGCGCATAGGATTCTGCGAGGCGATCGGCCTGCATGTACGACTGCTTCGCCGCCCGCTGGGCGACGCCGACCTGGCCCTCGGCCCGCTGGAGCTGCTCAAGCTCCCGACCCGCCTGGAGCGAGAGTTGGACCGGGCGATTCAGGTTCTGGTTCTCGTCGGCCAGGAACGACGTGTACGGCGTCAGGATGCCGTAGCGCGTGCTCAGGCGCACGAGCTCGTCGACCAGCTCGCGACTCTGGCCGTGCAGATCGATCTGGTCGATCAGGAAGCCGACGCGGCGGATCGCCCAGAGGCGCTCGACGAACTCGTAATTCGAGCCGCGCCCCGACGGGGCCAGGTCGGCCGAGAAGTCGAAGCTCCGACGGTCGTCGCCGACCTT
Source organism: Isosphaeraceae bacterium (assembly GCA_035551935.1). GTDB lineage: Bacteria > Planctomycetota > Planctomycetia > Isosphaerales > Isosphaeraceae > DASZMJ01. The sequence goes on along the minus strand of DASZMJ010000204.1, from coordinate 2,630 downwards.
GCCCGAGAGCCGGACAGTCGTCGGCCCGGACTGGCGGTAGCGGCCGACCCAGATGAGCTGGCCGCCCTCGAAGAGGTCGGGGATGTCGCGCGGATAGGTCGAGTTGACGTCGGTGCGCGCCAGCTCGACCTTGATGTCGGTGAGGACGGGGCTGGTCAGCTTCGCGTAGAACCGGGAGACATGGGCCTCGATGTCCTCGTCGGGCTTGACGTACTCGCTCGTGCCGCCGCTGCCGCCGGAGAGGCGGTCGAGGAGTCGGGCGTTGACGTCATACCCGACGCCGAACGCGAAGACGCGGGCGCGGACCTTGTTGGCCTTGCGGCCGTCGTCGGCGATCGCGGTCTCGCGGGTCTCACCGGCCGTGGGGAGGCCGTCGGTCAGGAAGAGGACGTAGCTGGGTCGCGAGTCGTCGCGGAGCATGTCGAGCGCCGACTTCAGCGCGGCGTCGATGTCGGTGCTGCCGCCGGGCCGGATGTTGTCGACGAACCGGCGGGCGTCGTCGTGGGATTCCTTGGTGAGCCGCTGGAGCTCGGGCTTGAAGGTCTCGACGCGGTCGTCGTAGGCGATGATGTTGAACAGGTCGTCGTCGCGGAGGTTGTCGAGGACGAACTGGAGGGCGTTGCGGGCCTGCTCGATCTTCTTGCCGGCCATCGAGCCGGAGCGATCGAGGACGCACACGACCGTCTTCGGGCGCGGTTTCACGTCGTCGCGACGGACCTCGGGGCTGGCGAGCAGGAGGAAGTAGCCGTCGTCCCCCTCGCTCGGTCGATAGCTGAGCAAGGTGGCGCCGATCGAGCCTTCGGCGAGCGTGTAGAGGAGGCGGAAGTCGCGGCTGGGGATGACGTCGTGCTCGACGAGCGAGATCGAGGCGCGGCGGTCGCCGTCGCGGCGGATGGTCGCGTCGTGGCTCGGGCTGTACAGCGACTTGATCGGGTCCTTCCCCTCGATGCGGACGTCCAGGCTCAGCCGACGGATCGGCTTGGCCGTGAACTTCTGCGTGCCGAAGGGATAGGCGAACTCGATGACATCCTTATCGCGGCGGAGCACCTGGGTGTATCGGAGCGTGACCGTCCGATCCGAGTTGCCGGGGATCGGGAAGACGCTGGTGCGGAAGGCCCCCCGTCCCATGTACTCGAGGAGGGCCGGGTCGCGCTTGGTGCGGACGATCTCCTCGTAGATCCGCCGGGCCTCGTCCTTCGGCAGCAACCGCCCCGGCTGCTCGCGTCCATCCACCATCAGGACGAAGTCCTGGATCGCCCCCTCATCCGGCATCGGGAAGAGGTATTCGGCGTCGATCGGGAATGAGCCGGGGTTGTGGAACGTCTGCGAGACCCGGACCTCGGCCACCTGGTCGCGCACCCGGGCATCGACCGCGACCTCCCGGACCTCGAACGTCCGCGCCAGCGGCATGTTCGGCCGCCGGTCGATGATGATCCCCTGACCGGCCGCCGGACGGATGGCTCCGAGCGCCGCCAGGACTGCCAGCGCCAAGATCGATGTTCTGCGCGTTCTGGAGAGCATGGCGAATCCTTCCTCCTCGGGTGGAAGTCGGCCGATCGACCGTCCCTCCCTACTCAACGTCTTCGGGCCCCTTCCCCTTAGATGCTCGAGGGGCCTCGCCGATTCGACACGTCCGCCATGTGAACGAAGATGGCCGGGGCTCGTTGGGTGGAAAGGGGACGGGAGTCGGGGGCCAGGGGCCGGGTTGGCCCTTGGGTTCGTCCGGCGCCGACGGGCCGAGATTGGGTTCGTTTTGGTGGCGCCGCGGCGGGAATTGGGTTCGTTTTCACCGCCGATCCTCCCGGTGTGGGTCCGTTCGGCGCGGGCGTGAATCCACCGCACGCCTTGCCCGGACGACCCAATGCCCCGTTCGGTTCGTTCCGCGCCGGGCCTTCGCCGCGTCAGGAACATCCCAGGCCCCCCAATGCCCCGTTCGGTTCGTTCCGCGCCGGGGGCCGATGCTCGCCCCTCCCGTCGTCCCGGGCCCCGGACCACGGACCACGGCCCCTCCCCACGAAATTGGGTTCGTTTTGTCGGCGCAAGGCCGGCCCAAGGGGGTTGGATTCGGCATCGTCGGCGTCGGGACTCGATTCTCCCCGCAACGTGAACGAAACCGCTCCGTCGACTCGATGCAAGCAGGCGTGGTGTGACTCCTCGCAGGACGTTTGAGATGTGTTCCATGACGATCGAAGCATGACCGAAGGGACGACGGCGCGCAGCAGGCCCCTCCCGGCGAGGAGCCTTCTCTACCCCTGAGTTGGAATTGGCGCGGAAAACCGGCGGGAAAAACCGAGAATCGTTGAAAAAGGGGACGTCCCCAGGGTGCCGGGGCAGCCGGAAGGGTCGGGCAATGGCTTGCGTCGCGGCGACTTGCGGCGAACAATAAGAGGGAGGGACGGGCGAAGAACTCGCCGGGTCCACGCATCTCCCCGAATGGTCTCGTTGTTACCCGGACTCACGACGACGAAGCCCCCCCAAGCGAAGGGAGCCCCTGACGTGAGCGACGCCCTGAAGCGCGTATACGGCATCGACTTGGGGACGACCTACTCGGCGATCGCCTACGTCGACGAGCACGGCAAGCCGGTGATCGTCCCGAACCAGGAGAGCGAGCGGATCACCCCCTCGGTCGT
>DASZMJ010000203.1:0-2368 GCA_035551935.1 Isosphaeraceae bacterium | reverse complement strand
CGTCCCACCGATGGCCGCGCCTTATACCTCGCCGGTTATGCCCCGCCCCGTTCGGACGACCCGCTGAGGGCGGCCGCGCCCTCGCGGCATCCCCCGGATGACCCGGCCGCGGGGCCGAGGCCGACGGATCACGATACGGAGAACGCCCCCGATGAGCCTCCCTCTGAATCCCCCGGGCGGACGCCGCGCCGGATGGTTCGCCGCGACGGCCGCGCTCCTGCTCTCCGCCCCGGCGGTCGCCGACGACGGGGGCAAGGTCCAGTTCAACCGCGACATCCGGCCGATCTTCTCCGAGACCTGCTTCGCCTGCCACGGCCCCGACTCGGCCGCCCGCAAGGCCGACCTCCGGCTCGACAAGCGGGCGGATGCGATCACCGCGGGCGCCATCGCCCCGGGCAAGCTCGATGAGAGCGAGCTCGTCGCCCGGATCGACTCGGCCGACGGCGATGAGATGATGCCCCCGCCCGCCTCGAAGAAGACGCTCACGGCCGAGCAGAAGGCCGTCCTCAAGCGGTGGGTCGCCGAGGGGGCCGAGTACGAGCCGCACTGGTCGCTGATCGCCCCGAAGCGGCCCGAGCCCCCGAAGGTCAAGGACCTCGCGTGGGGCAAGACTCCGATCGACCGGTTCATCCTCGCCGAGCTCGAACGCCGCGGCCTCAGGCCGGCCCCCGAGGCCGACCGGCGGACGCTCGCCCGTCGCGCGAGCCTCGACCTCACCGGGCTGCCGCCCGAGCCGGCCGACGTCGAGGCGTTCGTCGACGACAAGTCGGCGAATGCCTACGAGAAGCTCGTCGACAAGTACCTCGCCTCCCCCCGCTGGGGCGAGCACCGCGCCCGCTACTGGCTCGACGCCGCCCGGTACGCCGACACCCACGGCATCCACATCGACAACTACCGCGAGATGTGGTCGTACCGCGACTGGGTCATCGCCGCCTTCAACAAGAACGTGCCCTTCGACCGATTCACGGTCGAGCAGCTCGCGGGCGACCTGCTGCCCAACACCACGCTCGAGCAGCGGATCGCCACCGGCTTCAACCGCTGCAACATCACGACCAACGAGGGCGGGGCGATCGACGAGGAGTATCTCGTCCTCTACACCCGCGACCGGACCGAGACGGTCTCGCAGGTCTTCCTGGGGATGACCGCCGGCTGCGCCGTGTGTCATGACCACAAGTTCGACCCGCTGAGCCAGCGCGAGTTCTACGAGCTGGCGGCCTTCTTCAACAACACGACCCAGGCCGCGATGGACGGGAACATCAAGGACACGCCGCCCACGGTGTTCGTCCCCGCCGAGCCCGACCGCGCCCGCTTGTCGAGCCTGACCGCCGAGCGCGACGCGACTCGTCGCGACGTCGACGCCCGCAAGGCCGCGGCCCGCGCCGAGTTCGACAAGTTCCTCGCCGCCGCGACGCCCGACTCGATCGCGAGGCTGATGCCGACCAAGGGCCAGACGCTCCAGTTCGCCCTCGACTCACGCGACGCCACGAAGCCGCCGAAGCGCGACCCGGGCCCGGCGATCGAGCTTGCCGAAGCCGGCGACTTCGAGCGCGACAAGGGCTTCTCCTTCGGCGCGTGGGTCCGGCCGACGAAGGACGGCCAGGGCGGGGCGATCCTCGCGAGGATGGACGACCAGCACGACTTCCGCGGCTGGGACCTCTGGCTCGAAGGCGGCAAGGTCGGCTCGCACATCATCCACAAGTGGCAAGACGACGCGCTCAAGGCGGTCGCGACGACGCCCATCAAGACCGGCGTCTGGACGCACGTCCTCGTCACGTACGACGGCTCGTCGAAGGCGGCCGGGATCAAGGTCTACTACGACGGCGTGGCCCAGAAGACGCAGGTCACGGCCGACTCGCTGAAGGGGACGATCAAGGCCCAGGTCCCGCTCAAGGTCGGCCAGCGGCACTCGACGTCGCGGCTCCTCGACGAGACCCTGATCCACGACGTCCGCGCCTTCGGCCGGACCCTATCGCCCGACGAGGTGAAGTCGCTCTTCGGCACGACCCGCACGTACGACCTCGTCGCGAAGCCCGCCAAGGAGCGGCCGGCGGCCGAGGTCGACCAGACCTTCGGCTGGTGGCTCGGCGCCTATGACAAGCCCTCGCAGGACCTCCTCGCCCGCAAGGCCAAGCTCGACGGCGAGGAGGCCGCGATCAAGTCGCGGGGGACCATCGCCCACGTGATGAACGAGAAGCCCCAGCCGCCGATGGCGTTCATCCTCAACCGCGGCGACTACGACAAGCGCAAGGACTCGGTGAAGGCCGACACGCCCGACTGCCTGCCGCCGCTCCCTTCGGACCTGCCGCGGAACCGGCTCGGCCTGGCCCAGTGGCTGCTCCGCCCCGAGCATCCGCTGACGGCCCGCGTC
>DASZMJ010000202.1:0-4030 GCA_035551935.1 Isosphaeraceae bacterium | reverse complement strand
ATGTCGTCGACGAGGCTCAGCAGCAGCGCCCCGTTCTGCTGGATCGTCCGCAAGGCGTCGAGCCGCGCCGGGTCGGCGGCGCGGGCCTGCTCGTCGTCCAGGAGCACGTCGGTGTAGCCGAGGATGGCCGTCATCGGCGTGCGGACCTCGTGGCTGAGGCTGGCCAGGAACTCGCTCTTGGCGCGGTTGGCCGCCTCGGCGCCCTCCTTGGCCAGCCGGAGCGACTCGGCGGCGCGCACCGCCTCCTCGAACCGCCGCCGCCCGGTCACGTCGCGGGCCACGGCCATCACCCCGGTCGCGTCCCCCTCGCCGACGGCCGCCGCCAGGATGAAGTGGAGGATCAGGTACGAGGCCGACCGGCCCAGCACCCGCAGCTCGACGACCGGCGGCGCCTCGCCCCGCACGGCCTGGCCGAGGAAGTCGCGCGCCCGGGCCAGGTCGTCGGGGTGGAGCAGCTCGGCCAGCGGCCGGCCGACCCACTCGCGTCGGGTCCAGCCGGTGATCGCCTCGAAGGCCGGGCTCAGCGCCGCGATCCGGCCGTCGGGCCCGAGCGTCCAGAGGACCACCCCCGTCGACTCGACGAGGCTCCGGTACCGCCGCTCCGAGGCGCGCAGCTCCTCCTCGACCTTGCGACGACCGCTGACGTCGCGCGCCACGACCAGCCCGATCGGCTCGGGCTCGATGTGGATCCGGCTGACGCTGACGTTGACCGGGATCGGCGGCCCCTCCTCGCGTCGCAGGGTGTAGCCCTCGCGCGAGTGGTAGAAGCCGGTCCGCTGGTACGCCTCGATCAGCCGCTCCATCGCCCCGGGCGCCTCGCCGGCGAACAGGTCGCGCAGCCGGAGCCGGCAGGCGACGTCCTTGTCCATCCCGGTCAGGCGGAGGCCGACCGGGTTGACGTCGAGGACGCGGTGCTCCGTCGTGTCGAACAGGAACAGCGCGTCGTTCGCCTCGCGGAACAGGCAGCGGGCGATCTCCTGGTGCCGGTCGGCGTCCATGGGCGGGCTCAACGGGGTCCTCTCGACGGGGCACCGCGCTCGGGGGCCGCGGCGCCCGCGCGGTCGCGGGGCGGCGGCTCCTCGCCGGTCGTTTGCTTGTAGAGGCGGCGCTCGGCCGCCTCCCAGTTGGCCTCCCGCTGCGCGTCCCCCTCGGCGCCGGTCGCGCGGCCGCGCTCCTCCCAGATCCGATAGGCGATCTTGCCGACCTCGTCCTCGACCCGGCGCTCGGCCTCGTACCAGTTCTCCAGCTCGACCGCCTTGCCCGCGGCGCCGGTGGGGCTGCCCTGCGCCTTCCAGATCGCCACGGCCTTCCGCTCGGTGAGCTTGAGGAAGAGGGCCGACCGCTTCGGCTTCGGCTTCGGGTCGGGTTGCGGGGCCTTCGGCGGGGCGACGACCGCAGGGGCCCTGGCCGCGGGCCTTTGGGGACCGGCCCCGGGCCGGACCATCGCCAGGGCGATGGCGATCGCGACGCAGGACCCCAGGGTCGGGACCATCCAGGCCGCCTCGGCCCGTCGCGACCGGCGCCGGCCCCGCAAGGCCCCCTCGAGCGCCGCGACGAAGTCGAGCACCGTCGCGAAGCGGTCCTTCGGCTCCTCCTCCAGGGCCCGCAACAGCACCGCGTCGGCCGCCGGCCCGAGCTTCGGGTTGTGCGACGACGGCGGCTTGAACATCCCGAGGGGCTTGTGGCCGGTCAGCATCTCGTAGGCGATGGCCGCCAGCGAGAACTGGTCGGCCCGCTCGTCGACCTTCAGGTGATATTGCTGCTCCGGCGCCACGTAGCCGACGGTGCCGAGTACCTGCGTCGTCTCGGCCCTCGGGCCGGCCCCGGCGCGGAGCACGGCGATGCCGAAGTCGGCGACCTTGGGGTTCTCCTGCTCGTGCATCAGGATGTTCTCGGGCTTGAGGTCGCGGTGCAGGATGCCCTGCCGGTGCAGGTGCGCCAGCGCCTCGCCGACCGGGCGGACGACCTCGAGCACTTCGGCCAACGGCAGCGGCTTGCCCGGCCGCAATCGGCGCCGGAGGTCGCCCCCCTCGACGTATTCGAGGACCAGATACGGCCGCCCCTCGGCGACGCCGTAGTCGAAGACGGCGAGCACGTTCGGGTGCGAGACCTTGGCCATGATCTCGGCCTCGCGGCGGAACCGCGCCGCCTTCTCCTCCGGCGACGGGCCCCCCTCCAGGCCGATGAACTTCAGCGCGACCAGCCGCCGGAGCGTCGCCTGCTGCGCGACGTAGACCTCGCCCATCCCCCCCTTGCCGATGAGCCGGAGGATCTCGAAGCCGGGGACCTCCGGCGGGGGCCGGTCGGTCGTGCCCCAGGGGGTCAGGGTCGCGACGCGTTCCGGGTCGTCGGCGAACGACTCGTGCTCGTCGTGGTGCATGGACGATCCTCGCAGATGGTCCGAGGTCTCGGTTCCCGAGACGGGCCCGCGCCGGCCTCCTCGGCGGGCGCGGCCGTCGATCGCGGCGCAATGACGTGACGACGTGACGGCGATGGTGCTGGCTGGTTGGTGGATCCGTTCCGGTCGACCCCCGCCGCGGCCTCGCGGCGTCGGGGTCCTGGTCGTTGCGTGCCCCGCGCCCGGCGGCTTTGGCCCGGGGCGCGGTCGGTCGTGGTCGTCGGCGACGTGGTCCCTTGTCGGGGCATTGCCGGCCCGTTCCCGTCGGGCCGCTTGCTTATATTAAACAGAGTCACCGTGCCGAGGCAATTCCCCGCACCCCGGCGCCGTCGAGTTTGTACATGCCTTCAACGTCGCAGCCACGCTTCGAGTGGTGTCGGCTTCATGGGACCGATGCGCCGCACTCCCGTCGCAGGCACGCTCCGCGTGCCGTCCGCCATCACCCATGAACCTTGTGGGAGTGCGGACGGCACGCGGAGCGTGCCTGCGACGGGAGTGCGGCCGGCAAAACGCGGGGCGTGGCCGCGACGTTCGGGGCGAGAAGGGCTGGAGGCGGGGGGGCGTCGCGACCGATAGAGGCCGTTGCGGGCCGACCCGGCCGCGCCGGTCGCTGGCGGAGTGGGGCGGGCGGCTTCGACTTCCCCGGCCGGGGGTTTTCCGATACCTTCACCGGCCCGGGCCGTCCGGTCCGGCCGGGCGGGCGGCCCCGATCGCCGAGCCGAGGTGCAAGGATGCACGAGCCGAAGGGACATGCGGTGCCGATCTCGGGCCCGCGACGGTTCATCGGCGACATGGTCCATTTCGCCGGCCGGCTGCCGACGGTCCCGGTCAGCCGGCCGATGGACGTCGGCCGCCTGGCCGGTCCCCGGCTCGACCACCCCGCGCGGCCGTCGTGGGCGGTCGTCTTCATGAAGGCGTACGCCCTGGTCGCCGCCGCCAACCCCCCGTTGCGTCGGGCGATGCTCGGCTTCCCCTGGGCCCGGCTCTACGAGCACCCCCAGAGCACCTGCGCGCTGGCCCTGGAACGCATCCACGACGGCGAGCCCGGCATCTTCGTCGGCCTCTTCCGCGCCCCGGAGGAACAGTCGCTGGCCCAGCTCCAGGAGGCGCTCGACTTCTACAAGTCCGAGCCGCTGGAGCGCGTCGGCCTGTTCCGCCAGACCCTGCGGATCAGCCGGGCGCCGACCCCGTTGCGACGGCTCCTCTGGTGGAGCACCCTGGAGCTCTCCGGTTTCAAGCGCGCCAAGCGGTTCGGCACCTTCGGCCTGACCAGTTACGGCGCCCTCGGGGCCGAGAGCCTGCACCCGATCTCGCCGCTGACGACCACGCTGACCTACGGCCCGATCGCCGCCGACGGCCGCGTCGTCGTCAAGCTGATCTACGACCACCGCGTCCTCGACGGCGCCTACGTCGCCCGACGCCTGGCCGACGTCGAGTCCGCCCTCCACGGCGCCGTCTTCGACGAGCTCCGCCGCTCCCGCCCCACCGCCGGCGCCGCCTGAAAACCGCCGGTGTGTGGCAACGCCCTGGCAGGGCGTTGCCACCCACCGCCTGATACGGGATCGCCCGGAACCGTTGCTCTTCGTAGGGTGGGCACCGCCCACCGATCCCCTTGAAGCATCAGGGGATCGG
>DASZMJ010000201.1:0-2641 GCA_035551935.1 Isosphaeraceae bacterium | reverse complement strand
GCCGCCGTCGTTCGTGGCGCTGCCGCCGATGCCGACGATGATCGACGTCGCGCCGAGATCGAGCGCGGCGCGCACCAGCTCGCCCGTTCCGAACGTCGATGCCCGCAGGGGGTCGCGGAGTTCGTGCGGGACGAGGACCAGGCCGGAGGCCGACGCCATCTCGATGACCGCCGCCTGTCCGTCGCCGAGCAGGCCGAACCGCGCGACGACCGGCTCGCCGAGCGGCCCGGTGACGGTCGCCTCGCGGAATGCCCCGCCCGTGGCCGCGACGAGGGCCTCGACCGTGCCCTCGCCGCCGTCGGCCATCGGGACGAGATCGAGCGCGGCCGAGGGGCAGGCCGCGAGCGTGCCGCGCGCCATGGCGCGGGCGGCATCGGGGGCGGGGAGACTGCCCTTGAACTTGTCGGGGGCGAGGATGATCTTCATGAGCCGAGTCCACGGCCGTCCCAGTTACGATGCATGTTACCCGATCCCAAACGGCTCAGGGCGTACCCGGCGCGCCCTCCGGTGAAGGAGTGATCGCTCACGGGCACGCCCTGGGAACGAAGACGTTCCTGATTCGTTGGCCAAGTCGGGCTCAGCGGCGGGCCGTCGGCGTCCGCTCGGCCGCGGCGGACTCGGTGGCGAAGTTCAGCTCGCCCTGGTGGATGTTGTTCCGCCGGACGATGTAGAACGGCAGGAGGTGCGAGCGGGAGACGTCGGGCTGCTGGAGTGTGTAGGCCACGGTGTCGGCCCGGGTCGTCTCCCAGTGCCGGCCGCCGACGTTGACGCCGACGAGGATGTCGCCCTTCTGGATGTTCGCCCGGGCCGCCGCGCTGCCGGGGACGACCGAGAGGACGTACAGGCCGCCCCGCAGGTCCTTCGACGCCGCGGCGACGTACTCCGAGGATACGGGCACGAGCTTCATGCCCAGGACTCGTTGCAGCGCCGAGGCCGAGTCGGCGGCGATCCGCGCCATGTCGGCCTTGTCGGCGGCACGCAGGTCGAGCGCGACCTCCACCGGCTTGCCCTCGCGGACGATCGCCACCCGCGTCGGCTGGCCGGGGCGGACGTCGAGCAGGCCCCGCTCGATGTCGAGGGCGTTCTTGACCTCGAAGTCGCCGACCTTCACCACCTCGTCGCCCGGCAGGAAGCCGGCGTCGGCCGCGGGGCTGCCCGACTGGACGTCGTGGATCAGCACCTTGCGGTCGTCGCCCGTCACGACCTCGCCCGCGACCAGCCCGTGCCAGGTGCCGGCGAGGCTCCGGGTGCTGAGCATCTCGACGGCCACGCGCTTGACGTCGTCGATCGGCAGGGCGAAGCCGATGCCCTGGGCCCCGGAGCGGGTGGCGACGTTGATGCCGATCAGTTCGCCCTCGATGTTGATCAGCGGGCCGCCCGAGTTGCCGGGGTTGATGCAGGCGTCGGTCTGGATCAGGTTGCGGTAGACCTGGTCGTCCGAGAGCGTGACGTTCCGCTTGAGCGCGGAGATGATGCCGACGGAGACCGTGTTCTCGTAGCCGAAGGCGTTGCCGATCGTGATGACCGTCTCGCCGACCATCAGGTCGCCCGAGACGCCGATCGGCACGGCGGGCAGCGGCCGGCCGGCCTCGATCTTGATCAGGGCCTGGTCGGTCTCGCGGTCCTGCTGGACGACCCGGGCGAGATAGCTGGTGCCGTCGGCGAGGTGGGCCTCGATCGTGTTGACCTTATCGACGACGTGCTGATTGGTGAGGATGTAGCCGCGGCCGTCGATGATGACGCCCGTGCCCATACCGTTGACGCGAGGGCGGGCGCTCTCCTCGGCCGAAAAGGGCCACCGGCTGCTGGAGCCGGCCTTCTTCTCGCTCGAGATGTTGACGACGCTCGCTTGCACCCGCGCCACGGCCTTGACGACCGGAGTCTTGCGGAGATCCCCGGCGGCCTTCGCCGGGACAGGGGCGGTGAGGTGCGTCGAGAGGGTCAGACTTACGAGGCCGAGGAACAGGCGTCGCGACATGGGCAGCGGCACGTTACGGCCCTCATCCGGTGTGGAGAACCACCGTCGATCCACCGGGCCCCGGGCCTTGCATCGCCTGCGATCCCGACGCGCCGGGCTCGAGTCCCGTTCGTCGTTCGGCGGCATCCCAGCCCCCCGGCGGATGGCGTCTGACGCCCTTTCCATCGGCCTCGCCAAATCGCCGGCTTGAGGTCCGTCGCATGCAGCCAACCCCGGTTGCCTACTCTCCCGAAAGACCGTCAATCTCCCCCCATGTTGACATTCCGGACGTGCGGATTGTGCGGCTGATGCCGCGCCGCCACGCCGATTGACAGGCGTTGTGCGAAAGATTTAGGGTAGGCCCTGGGACGTGCGAGCAGTGGAGGTGTCCGCCGATGATCGAGAAGTCTCCGCGGCGGCTGCGGCTCGAGGAGAGCCTCGCGGCCGATCCGACCGATCCGTTTTTGCGGTATGGGCTTGCGCTCCAATGCCTCCGCGAGGGCGACACCGCCGAGGGCCGCCAGCGGTTGCAGGCGCTCGTTGTTGATCATCCCGACGATCAGGTCGCGGCGTATCAGCAGCTCGGCCAGTCGTATGCGGAGTCGGGCGAGGTCGAGCTGGCGCGGCGCTGGTTCGTGGATGGGATCTCGAAGGCGCGGGCGCGGGGGGACTCGCACGCGGCGG
>DASZMJ010000200.1:0-4310 GCA_035551935.1 Isosphaeraceae bacterium | reverse complement strand
CCGATCCCCTGTTATCTTAAGGGGATCGGTCCGCACGGCGGACCCGACCGTCGGTCGAAACGGCCTTACTCGTCGTCCTCGACGCGGAAGACCTTGTGGCAGTCGGAGCACTTCGCGCCGACCGAGGAGGTGAACGCCTTCTTGGCCTCGGCCTGGTTGCCCTTCTCGGCGACTTTCCTGAAGTCCTCGACGGCGGTGATCGTCGCGTCGGTGAGCTTGGTCCAGTCGTCGTAGGACTTCTTCTGCTTCTCGGCCGACTCCTTCTGCTTGCGCGCATCCTGGAGGAGCTTGATGAGGTCGTCGGCCTTCCCGGCGACCTTCTTGGCGCCGGCCTTCTCGAAGTTGGCCGGGGTCCGGACGTCCTTCTTGATCTCGTTGTTTTTCTTGCTGATCTTCTCCATCAGCTTGTGGGTCTCGGAATGCTTCTCGTCCTGCGCGGGCGAGATCCCGGCGATGAACATCACCGAGCCGACGGCGGCGGCCAGCGCGAACCACTTGCGCGACATCAGGCGGGCTCCTCGGTTGCGAGTTCACTCGGCCGGCGCCGCGGACCACGCCGCGCCGGCCCCACGATTGTTCGACCTCACCATAGCTCGACAGCCGGCGCCGATCAAGCACCGCGCCGGTTGACGTTCCGGCTCGAAGCTGTTAGACTTTGCGTGGTAAAGCCGGAGGGGGGCGACGACCCATGGAGCTGCGTGAGGCCCTGGCGCAGATCTCCGCGATCCGGAGCCAACTGGCGCGGACGGAGGTGTTCCGGGGCTACCGGGCGGCGCCGGTGGCGTTCTCGGGCCTCCTGGCGTTCGCCGCGGCGGCGGTCCAGGAGGCGTGGGTGCCCGAGCCGGCGCGGCAGGAGCGGGCGTATCTCGGGCTCTGGCTGGGGGCGGCGGCGATCGCCGCGGTGGTGTCCGGTGTGGGCATGGTGGTCCGCAATCGCCTCGTCGGGGCGTCGTGGGCGCGACGGTTGACGTGGCTGGCGGTCGAGCAATTCCTGCCCTGCGTGGTCGCCGGGGCGCTCTTGACGGCCGCCCTGGTGCGGTCGGCGCCCGAGCAGCTTCGGCTCTTGCCGGGGCTCTGGCAGATCCTCTTCAGCCTCGGGATCTTCGCGTCCTGCCGGCTCCTGCCGAGGGCGATCGTCGGGGTGGCGGCGTTCTACCTCGCCTCGGGGGTGGTCGTGCTAGCCCTGGCCGGCGAGGGCCGGGCGCTGTCCCCGTGGGCGATGGGCGTGCCGTTCGGCGTCGGCCAGCTCCTGGCGTCGGCCGTCTTGTACTGGAACCTGGAGCGCGGCGATGTCGATCCGACCGAAGGATAAGGACCGCCGCCGGGACGGCGACGGGCCGTCCGGGCGGTTCGCCTACGAGGGGCTCGAGCGGGTCATCCACGAGAAGGCCCGGCTCGGGATCATGACCTCGCTGACGACCCACCCCGAGGGCATCCTCTTCCCCGACCTCAAGGAGCTCTGCTCGTTGACCGACGGCAACCTCAGCCGACACCTCCAGGTCCTGCACGAGGCCGGGCTCGTGGAGGTCTGGAAGGGGCAGAAGGGGAACCGCCCGCAGACGCTCTGCCGCCTGACCCCCGAGGGCCGGCGTCGGTTCCTCGAGTACGTCAACGTGCTCGAGAATGTCGTCGCCGACGCCCTCGCCGCCGCCCGGCCCGACGGCGCCCCCGAGCCGGGCCTCGCCCCCGGCTGGTCACCGGCATAGGACGGCTCGAATCCGACTCAAGCCCGGCGTGACCGCCGGCCGATGTCCCGAGGAGAGACCCTCCCGCCCCTTCGGGACCACGAGCCATGCCGCGCCGCATCGTCCCCCTCCTTACGCTCGCCCTCGGCTTACATGTCTTCTCGGGAGCCGGCGTGTCGGCCCAGACCAATACCCCGCTGACCATGGATCGGCTCGTACGGATGGGCCCGGCCGAGCTCGAGGCGTTGTATCGCGGGGCCGGGGTCGGGGCGATGCCGGCGGGCAAGGTGCGCGGGCGGGCGATCGTCCGGCCGGGACAGCGGATCGGCCCGACCTTATCGCGCGGGGCACGAATCCTCTGGCAAGGGAAGGTCTTCCGCCCGGAGGACGCCACGGCGGTCAACCGGTTCTTCGGCGTCCGTGCGGTACGCGGCCAGACCTCCGTCGGCCCGAGCTGGCTCGACGGCCGCCCCTCCTTGATCCTCGACTACAGCCGGACCTCGCTCGTCTATGCCCGCGTCCGCGACGAGATCCGCGAGGTCGCCCCGGGCCTGTACCTAGGCCTGATGTACGCGCGGTCGTCCCCGCGGCCGACATTCCGGATGTTCTTCGCGCTCGAGGCACATGGGCGGGGCTGAGTCGTTCAGGCGATACGACTCGTTCCCCCGAAAGTGGCTGTATTGTTGCGTTCTGGCGCTCTTGCAATGGCCAGCCAACCGCCGAGGGCGCCTGCGACGAGGGCCAACAGCGCGTGGCCGATGACCTGATGGTTCCCCTCGAACTCGCCGACGACGATCGACTTGCCGTTGCCTTTCGGCAGGTCCGGAACGAACGCCCTGATCCGATCGGGGCCGATCCATTCGTCGTAGTACGACGTCCAACCGTCGAAGTTCACCTTGTATTTCCCATCCTTGACCTCGAGGACGGTTGCCCCGAGCGTCTCTCCCTGCCGTTCGGCGACGAGGCGGTCGCCCGCATTCTTTGGCATCTCCTTGCGGAACCGTGCCACGGAATCGAGGATCCGGGTGGTCATCAGCCGGCGGCGCGACTCGGGGCCCGAGGCCAGCGCGAGATAGCCGAAGCCAAAGATGGCGAAGCCGATCCAGTAGGCCCGAGATCGCCCGTGTCCCACCGCGGCGCCCACCAAGGCGTAGCCTAGGACGGCAAATGCCCCCGTGGTGACGAGGCTCGTCCAGAGATCCGAAGCCGAGTTGAGGGCCGCCAAGCCGACCGCCGAGACGAGTACGACGGTGAGCAACCCCGCGATCGAGACCCGTGCGCGGACCATGGCGAAGCTCCCCAGAGGATGTCGTAATTCCTCCCCGAAGGAAATCATCCGAATCCGCCCGATCTTCCGGCACACCGGGGGCCTCGTCAAGTGTCGGCGCCGCGATCGTCCGGCCCAGCAAGGTCATTCAGCAGGAGCACTGCCGGCTCATTCGGGATGGCTCGCCAGTCGAATCGATCGATCCAATCGGCCGGCCTGGAGGGCTCGATCTCGGCCGACCAGCCGCACGACCGAGCGAGCCAACCGACGAGCCGGCGGGGATCGACCCCACGGTCGCGGAGCGTCGCGAGTTTGATCGATCGATCGCGCTTGGCGAGGCGACGGCCGTCAGGCTCGACGACGAGGGGGACTTGGCCGAAGTCGGGCCGCGGTAGGCCGAGGGCGTCGTCGATGAGGATCTGCCGGGGCGTGCTCGTCGTCAGGTCGTCGCCCCGGACGACCCGGTTGACGCCCATCGCGGCGTCGTCCACGACGACGGCCAGTTGATAGGACGGCGGCCCGTTCGAGCGGCCGACAACGAAGTCACCCCCGACGAGGGACGGGTCGAGGGCCATCGGGCCGAGATACAGGTCGTCCCAGTCCACCGACCCTTGCGGGACGCGGAACCGCCAGGCGAAAGGGCGGTCTCCGAGGGCGTTGGCGTCACCCGCCGAGCGATCGGCGCAGGTACCGGGATAGGTGGGCCCTTCGTCCGATGCGTGCGGGGCCGAGCCGGAGCGGGCGATGTCGGCGCGGGTGCAGGTGCAAGGATAGACGAGCTCGCGAACCCGCAGGCGGTCCAGCGCCTCACGATAGTGGCCGAGTCGCGACGACTGGAGGATGGGCCCGTCGTCCCAATCGAGGCCGAGCCAGGCGAGGTCGGCGACGGCCCCGGTGATCGCCTCGGGTCGGACGCGCGAGGCGTCGATGTCCTCGATCCGCAGGACGACCTCCCCTCCCCGGCTCCGGGCGTCGAGCCAGGCGATCAGGAACGTGCGGGCGTTTCCGAGGTGCAGGCCCCCCGTCGGCGACGGGGCGAGGCGGCCGACGGTCGGGGATCGCGGGAGGTCCGTCCGGAGGTGGTTCATCGAAATGCCGAGGGTGAGTGAATGTCCGAGGTCAGACTTCGAATAACCGCCACGGGCCCGATCCCCGCATGTCCTGCGAAAAGGGACAACGATGAAATACCGCGACGGCCGGGACAAGGCGTTTCTTAGTAGTACAGCGCAAGGGACTTGATCAGACTCCGCATGGGGGGTATAGATAAGCTGGGTGGGCCACGGAGCCCGACGGATCCGATTCCCAGCCGACAGGGAGGCTGTCGATGACCCCCAAAGACCTGCGGCAGGCGCTGCCCC
>DASZMJ010000199.1:0-17609 GCA_035551935.1 Isosphaeraceae bacterium | reverse complement strand
CACGGCGGGCCCTACGAACGACGAACCTCCAGGCGATTCGGTAGGACCTGACCTGACCTAACCTGACCTGTGCCGCCCCGCCGCCGGGCGGCACAGGACGCCCGCCCGGAGGGCACCGGGGCGGCCTTGCCGGCGGCCTCGACCTCGCGCCGGAGGACCTCGATCTCCAGCTCGTCCCAGAGCTGCACGGGGTCGGTCGAGGGTTGCCGGCGGGCCAGCCGGTCGATCCAGGGCCGGGCCCCCTCGGCGTCCCCCCTGGCCAGGTAGGCCAGCGCCAGGAAGGCCCAGTCCTGCGCCGTCCCCTGGCCGTCGCTCCGGCGGATGCCCTCCTTGAGGCGGTCGATGGCCTGGTCCGGCTTGCCGGCCCGGTAGAGTACGGCCCCGAGCGTGTTCAGCGTCGGCGCGCGGCGATCGGCGGGCGTCGCCCCGACCGCCGCCTCCGCCAGCTCGACCGGCGTCTCGCGTGCGGCGACGGCGCCGGGGCCCAGGGCGCAGCACCAGGCGATCAGGTTCACCGCCTCGGGGCGGAAGTTCTGCCGCGGGATCGCCAGCAAGGCCTCGCACGAGGCGCGGTAGCCTTCGAGGTCGCCGGCGCGGATCAGGAGCAGCGCGCGGTGGTAGTCGAACGCCGTGTCGAAGGCGACGAGCCCGGCGTGCGAGGCGGCGACGACGACGCCGAGGTCCTCGGCCGCGTCGGCGAAGCTGCCGAGCCGGGCGCGGACCGTCCCCCGCCGGAGCCGGAGGTTGAGGGGGGCGTCCTGCTCGACGAGCAGCCGGTCGAGGTCGTCGCGGGCGGCTTGCCAGTCGCGGCGGGCCTCGGCCTCGTACTCGGCGTGGACGAGCCAGTCGAGGAACTCGGGGCGGGTGGCGATCGCCAGGGCCCGCCCCTCGTCGGCCTCGGCGCCCTTGGCGTCGCCGGCCGCCCGCGCGGCCCGGGCCCGGCGCGCCAGGAGGGTCCAGTCGCGCCGCCGGGCGGCGACCAGGTGGCCGAGGTGCCAGCGGGCGGCCTGCCAGCGGCCGTCCCATTCGGCCTGCGCGGCCTGCCGCACGTGCCAATCGCGCCGCCTCGCCGCGAGGTCGACCCCGCCGGCCGCCGGGCCCGACTCGCGGGCGAGGGCCATGGCGTTCAGGGTCAGGAAGGTCTCCGGCTCCGGGTGGAGCGTCTGCCCGGTGCGCGCCTCGACTCGCGCGACCACCGCCTCGGCCGGCCCCTGCTCGGCCGCGGCGAGGACCCAGAGCCGCGCGGCGTCCGCGGCCGTGAGGGCGACCCGGCCGTCCGACCGGAAGGCGACCGAGTCGATCGCGGCGCGGTGGGGCAGGGGCGGGCCGATCGCCAGGCCGGTGGGCACGTCCCAGAGCCGGGCGAATCCATCCTTTCCACCGGTCAGGGCGAGCGTGCCGGCGAGGCCGAAGGCGACGGCGGTGATCGGCCCCTGATGGGACCAGACCGGGCCGATTGGGGCGCCGGTGGAGATGTCCCAGAGCCGGGCGGAGTTGCCCGACGCGATCAGCACCGCCTTGCCGTCGGGCGCGAAGGCGGCGGCGCCGAGGCCTCGGGCGCGAGCGTGCGGGCCGGCGACTGGGTCTCGAGGTCCCAGAGCGTGACGCCGGCCGCGCCTGCCTCGCCGCCGGTCAGGAGGAGCTTGCCGTCGGGGCTGTAGGCGAAGACCGGCCCGCGCCTCTTCAACGGGGGGCCGAGCGCCTGGGTGCCGGGCGGCCTCCAGAGCCGGATGGCCCCGTCGCTGGCGGCGGTGGCGACGGTGCGGCCGTCGGGCCCGTAGCCGACGGTCCAGACCGAGCTGGCGGCGCGGCCGTCGCCGTGGAACATCGGCCGGCCGGCCGCCTGGTAGCCCACGGTGGCGTCGAAGAACCGGGCGTTGCCGTCGGCGCAACCGACCAAGACGAGGCGGCCGTCGGGGCTGAAGGCCAGCGACGTGATGGGGCCGGCGTTCCAGCCCGGCCGGCCGATCGGCTCGCCGTTGCCGGGGTTCCAGAGCCGCAGCGAGCCGTCGCCGCCGCCGGTGGCCGCGACCCGGCCGTCGGGGCTGAAGCCGACGGCCTGGACGAAGAAGCCGTGCTCCAGCGGATGGCCGATCGGCCGCCCGCTGGCCGCCTCCCAGAGCCGCGCCGTGCCGTCGTCGCCGCCGGTCAGGACCACCTCGCCGTCGGGCCGCAGCGCGACGGCCAGCGGCGACTTGTTCGGGCCCTCCGGCCGGATGAGCCGGTGGGGCATCAACTGGGCCCCCGCGCCCAGGGCGACGACGTCCCACGTCCGCGCCTCGACGCCCTCGCCGGCGACGAGGACCGCGTCGCCGTTGGGGTCGAACAGGGCCGCGCGGATCGGCCAGGGGTGGTGCAGGGGGGGACCGATCGGGGCGCCGGTGGCCGCGTCCCAGAGGCGGGCCTCGCCGTCCTCGCCGCCGGTCAGCACGAGCAGGCCGTCCGGGCTGAAGGCCGCGGCCGTCGCCGGCTTCGGGAGCGCCATCAGCCGGCCGACCGCCGCGCCGTCGGCGACCCCGACCAGCCGGACGCCGTCCTTGTCGCCGACGGCCAGGGTCGCCCCGTCGGGGCTGAAGGCCAGCGCCGTCGCGTCGCCGGCGCGCGGGATCGGGGCGCCGACCGCCGCGCCGTTGGCGGGGTCGCGGAGCTGGATGGCCGCGTCGACGAGCGTGGCGACGACCCGGCCGCCGGGCTCGAAGCCGAGGACCTTGCCGGGGACCGACCGGGCCGAGCCGAGCGGCTTGCCGTCGGCGGCCGACCGGCGCCGGACGGACCCGTCGCGGTCGCCGATCCAGAACGCCGCGCCGTCGGGCTCGAAGGCGGCGGCGACCGCGCCCGGCTGCGGCATCTCGGGGCCGAGCGGTTGGCCCGTCGCCGGGTCGACGAGTTGCGCGCCGGCCTCGGTGGCCACGAGCAGGACCTTGCCGTCGGGCCGGAACGCCAGCGGGACGCCCCGCACGGCCACGACGGCCCGCAAGCTCGGCGACCGCGCGGCCCAGGCGGCCAGGTCGTGCCGGAGGGCGCGGCCCAGCGCCTCGTCGCCGGCCGGGGCCAGCCGTAGGGCCTCCGCCAGCCAGAGCTGCGCCCGATCGGGCCGGCCCGCCTCGCCGACCGCCTGGCCCCGCGCCGCGGCCTTCCGCGCCGCCGCTCGCGCGACGGCCGCCCGATCCTCGGCCGCCCGCCGCTCCCGCTCCGCCTGGCGCCGCCACATCACGGCCGCCCCGACGCCGACGAGGGCGAGCACCGCGATCGCGACGACCGCGAGGGCCACCACCCG
Organism: Isosphaeraceae bacterium; assembly: GCA_035551935.1. Classification (GTDB taxonomy): domain Bacteria; phylum Planctomycetota; class Planctomycetia; order Isosphaerales; family Isosphaeraceae; genus DASZMJ01. The sequence goes on along the minus strand of DASZMJ010000199.1, from coordinate 14,332 downwards.
GCGCCCTCGGCGACCGGCGGTCGGGCCCTTCCCCGACGGCTGGACATCGGACGGTGGCCGGTCCGCGGCGGCGACGTCGCGGGGAGTTGGGTCGGTCGTGCCCATCGCACGTCCCTCCGGGTCTCGCGGTGCGGGGGTGGATTCGTGGATTATCCGGCATCGGATGGCTGGCATCAATGAGGTTGTGATATGCTGGCCGCGGAGGACCCGACCCATGCGAGGAGTTCGGTCCCAGCCCTGGATCCGCGCCGTCCTGCTCGTCGCCGCGATCGTCGCCGTCCTGGTGGCGTTGCGCGTGTGGGCCTACCGGCCGCCGAGCGTGCCGTACGTCTGGGGGCTCGAGGGCCGGCCGGCGGACGCGCCGATCCCGCGCCTGGCGGCCTGGGCCCGCGGCGACCTCGGCGACCGCACCCCGGCGACCCTGTTGACGCTGCTCTGGCTGCCCGACGCCTTGATCGCCGCGGCATCGGTGGCCGTACTGGTCGCCCTCGTGCTGCTGCTGGCCCGGCCGGGCCTGGGCCGGCGCTCGGTGGCGCGCCTGGCGCGGCTCAACTGGCGGCTCCGCACGGCGATGATCGGGGTCGCGGTCATCGCGCTGGCCCTCGGGGCCTGGCAGCGCTGGGCGTCGCTCCAGGCGACGTCCGAGCGGCACGGCGCCCTCGAGGCCGAGGCCCGGCGGCTCGCCGAACACGCCCGCGCCACCGGCGAGACCGCGCGCGGTATCCTCCGCTCCTACGAGCGGTTCGGCGACGGCGCGCCGCCGGGCGTGGACGCCGCCGGGTTCGCCCGCCAGCGGGAGCGGTATCGCCAGCTCGCCGCCTACGACGAGCAGGTCCCCGCGCTGCTGCGGGACGCCGCCTACCACGCCGAGTTGAAGGAGAAGTTCCGCCGCGCCGCGGCCCACCCCTGGCTCCCCGTCGGGCCCGACCCGCCGCCTCCCCGCCCGCGCGACCCGGAGCCGCCCCCCGGCTCCTGAGTCGTAGGGCGTGTGCAACACGCCGTCCGGGCGCAAGAGGGACGATCCGAACGGCCCGCCGCCGGAGGCCGGGGGTTTGACACGAGGGGCGGGGGCCGGCAGAGTGGGGGCGAGGGGTCGAAACTCGAAGGGGGACATCGCCCGATGAACGGCAAGACGAGGGGCCGGCTGGCCCTGGCGGCGATCGCGATCGGGGTCGGGGTCGGCTGCGCGGCGATCGGCTCGGCGGACGGCGGGCCGGAGACGTTGCCGCTCTGGCCCGAGGGGGCGCCCGGGGCGGTCGGCAAGACGGAGGCCGACGTGCCGTCGATCACCGTCTATCGGCCCGAGGCCGCCAAGGCGACGGGCGCGGCGGTGGTCGTCTGCCCCGGCGGCGGCTACGGGGGCCTGGCGATCGACCACGAAGGCAAGCAGGTCGCCGAGTGGCTCAACGGCCTGGGCGTCACGGCCGTCGTCCTGAAGTATCGCCTCGGCCCGCGCTACCACCACCCCGCGATGCTCCAGGACGCCCAGCGCGCGATCCGGACCGTCCGCGCCCGCGCCAGGGACTGGGACCTCGACCCGAAGCGGGTGGCGATCCTCGGCTTCTCGGCCGGCGGCCACCTCGCCTCGACCGCCGCGACCCACTTCGACGACGGCAAGCCCGACGCCCCCGACCCGATCGACCGCCAGAGCTCGCGGCCCGATCGCGCGATCCTGATCTACCCCGTCATCGCCCTGGCCACCCCCCACGGCCACGCCGGCTCGCGCCGGAACCTGCTCGGCGACAGCCCCTCGAAGGAGCTCTTGAATAGCCTCTCGAACGAGACCCAGGTCACGTCGCAGACCCCGCCCACATTCCTCGCGCACACCAACGAGGATACGGCCGTCCCCCCCGAGAACAGCCTCCTTTTCGTCATGGCCCTCCGCGCCGCCAAGGTCCCGGTCGAGTTCCACCTCTTCGAGAAGGGCCCGCACGGCCTCGGCCTCGGCGGCGGCGCCCGCAGCTTCGGCATCCGGCCCGACCCCGCCTTCGCCGCCTGGCCGTCCCTCTGCGCGACGTGGCTGAAGGGGCAGGGGTTCCTGGAGAAGAAGTAGGGCAGATGGCAGATGGCAAAGGACGGAGGACCGATAGAAGGCGGCAGAGGACAGAGGCGGAATCCTTACAAGATCCGACAATACCCTGCGACATGGGGTTTGCGGACTGGGGTCATTCGCCCTCCGCCGCGGGCGGTTGACGGCGGAGGCGGACGTCCCACCCGGTGGCGCCCATGTCGTCCGGCCCGCCTTTCGCCCACCGCTTCCGGTCGAAGACGCCGCGATCGTCCCGCCGGTTCAGGCCGATTGAGTAAATGCACACTTTCCCTTCACGCCGCCCCACGTGATAGGGCTGGCCGGTGTAGGGGTCGGTCGGCGGGTCCGGCAGGATGGCGCGGTCGATGGCCGCGACCGACACCGGCCAGTCGCCGATCTTGCGGCGGTGCCGCTCGGCGGCCAGGAGGACGGCCGTCGCGCCGAGCTGGGCCTGGTATTCCGCGTGGGCCTTCCACGCGAGATCCATAGATGGCGTGAGCAGGACCGGGAGGGTCGCGCTGTACTTCGCGCGCCAGAGGTGCTTGACCCGTTCCACCTCGTCCTCCCACGCCCGCCAGAGCGCGGGCTGCTCGGCGACCACCCGCCGCGCGGCGGCCACCGCCGCGTTCATCCACTCCAGGGCGACGGCCCGTTGGTTGTCGAACATGAGCTTGCCCCAAGGGGCGATCGCGTGCCGGGTACCGTCGGGCTGCCAGCCGCCGCTGAGGGCGTCGATCGGGACCTCGCCGGACCCGACCCGCCGGATCATCTCGAACATCGAGGTCCGCTCCCCCTTCACGCCTTGGAGGAGCAGGGGCTGATGCATCTCGTCGAGGAGGAGGGCCTGGAGCCTCGCCAGGGCCTCGTCGGACGGCTCGCACTGGCCCAGGGCACGCCGCGCCGAATTCATCGCGACCCGGCCGATCGCGATGCGGACGAGCATGGAGATCAAGAACGGCTCGTCGCCGATCGACCGGCTCACGCCGAGAATCGCGCGGCACGACTCGAGCGCGCCGTCGGGGTCGACGTCCCGGGCGCGGATGGCCGCGTCGGCAGTCAGCAGGCGGGCCGCGTTGCGGGCCGCCTGCGTCTCCCCCAGGGGGGTGTCGATCAGCGCCGGCCCCAGCGCGATCTCGTGCCGACCCCGCCGGTAGTCGGCCACCGTCCGCGCGAGCGCGACGGCGTCGGGGTGCGACTCCAGTTCGCCGCGGAGCATGGCGGCCGTCGCGTCGTCCAGTTGGACGTTGTCTGGCGTCTTCCCCAGGGCATCCAACGCGTCCATCACCTCGTTCGGCGGGCGTGACATCCCGGGCGGTGGCGGTGGGCCCGTGGGCCAGTCGGCCGGCAGCCGCGCGAGCGCCTCGACCACAACGAGGGCCGAGTTCTCGCCGTCGGGCACCGGGTCGCGGCGGGCCATGAGGTCGTCGAGCCGCCAGGCCGGGTCGTCGCGGTCGGCCGCGGCGACCGCGGCGGCGAGCCGGTGGTCGACCGCCCGCCCGAGGGAGACCCCGGCCGCGAAGGCGGCCGCGAGCACGACGAGCGCAATCAACCCCGGCACGCCGACCAGCCAGGGCCAGAGCCGCCGGCTCGGCGGGGTCGGGATTTCGTCAAGCGCGGCCGGGCCTGTCCTGCGCCCAGGGAGGCGGATCGGCCGGTTGGCCGTCGCCCACCAGGCCGCTGCGGTCGTCCCCGGCCGGGCGCGCCGTCCCAGGCCGCCGATCAGCCCGAACGCCGCGCCGAAGAGGGCGCCCCACAGCGCGAGGACGAGGTAGAAGGCGACCGCGCCGGGCACCATCGAAGGCACGCCCCAGCCGCGGCCGCTCCCCAGGCCGAACGCGGTCAGGGCGAGGCCTGGGATCAGGACCAAGGCGGCGAGCGGTCCGGCGACGTAGGACATCCGCCGGAATCCCGCCTTCGCCCCGCCCCATGAAGCCCGCAACAGACCGGGCCGCGGCGTCTCCGACTCCGCATCGCCGGAGTCGGTCGGGGCCGGCCCCGCAACGACCTCGTTCGCATCCATCAGCGGGCAACCTCCCACGCCCGAATCGGTTTTCGTCGGACTGTCCCGCGGCGGAACCGACCGGACCTTACCGCGGATCCGCACGGTCGGAAGGGGGATCTTGCATCGGACATCTGCCGTTGATCATGCGACACCTGCCATCCTACAGCTTCCCCGGCGGCCGGGTGCCCTTGCCCTCGACGCCGGTGAGGGAGTCGCCGAGGTCGGCGCGGGCGGCGTCGGCGAGGCGGGAGAGGCGGGCGACGACGTCGGGGTGGTCGTCGGCGACGTTGAGCCGCTCGCCGGGGTCGGTCTCGAGGTCGAAGAGGGCGAGGACGATCCGGCTGCGGAAGTAGGGGACGGGCTGGCCGCCGTGGGCGCGGGGCTGGTTGCCGAGGCTCCGGAAGTCGTGCGGGAAGTGCAGCTTCCAGTGCCCGGAACGGATCGCCTCGAGGCCGTTGTCCCAGTAGAAGTACAACGCCTCGTGCGGCGACTTCGCACCCGGCTTGCCGAGGATCAGGGGAGAGATATCGAGGCCATCGATCTTTCGACCCTTTGGGACCCCGGCGCCGACGAGGCGGGCGATGGTGGGGAAGAGGTCGATGGTCATGACCGGCTCGCGGCAGGTCGTGCCGGCGGGGATGTGGCCCGGCCAGCGCATGACGCAGGGCTCGCGGTGGCCCCCCTCGAACGTCGTCATCTTCCCCTCGCGCAGCGGGCCGGCCGAGCCGGCGTGGTCGCCGAAGCAGAGCCAGGGGCCGTTGTCGGAGGTGAAGATCACCAGCGTCTGCTCGTCAATGCCGTTGTCCTTGAGCGCCTTGAGGACCTGGCCGACGGACCAGTCGACCTCCATGACCGCGTCGCCGTACAGGCCGTTGGGCGACTTGCCGCGGAACTTCGACGAGACGGCCAGCGGGACGTGGACCATCGTGTGCGGCATGTAGAGGAAGAAGGGCCGGGCCTTGTTGGCGGCGATGAAGCGGACGGCGCGCTCGGTGTAGTCGGTCGTCAGCCGACTCTGGTCGGGGTTCAGGGCGACGACCTTCTCGCGGTCGAGCAGCGGCAGGTCGGGGTAGTCGTCCTTGAGCCTGCGGCCGGACGGGAGCATGTCGTTGGAGTAGGGGAGGCCGTAGTAGTCGTCGAAGCCGTGGCGGGTCGGCAGGAACTTGGGGGCGTCGCCGAGGTGCCACTTGCCGTAGGCGGCCGTCGCGAAGCCGCGGGACTTGAGCAGCTCGGCGAGCGTGGTCTCGTCGGGGTTGATGCCGATCTTCGAGCCGGGCAGCAGCGCGTAGAGGATGCCGATCCGGTTGGGATAGCAGCCCGTCATGAGCGCCGCCCGCGAGGCCGAGCAGACGGCCTGCGCGACGTAGAAGTCGGTGAACCTCCGCCCCTCGGCGGCCATGCGGTCGACGTTCGGCGTGGGGTTCCCCCGGGCGCCGAAGCAGCCGGGGTCGCCGTAGCCCATGTCGTCGACGTAGATGATGACGACGTTGGGCGGCCGGTCGGCGTCGCCCCGGGCGGCCACGGCGCCGGCGAGGCCGGCGAGGGCGAGGGTCACGATGATGGCGATGGCACGGCTCATGGCGGGTCGCCTCCGGGGTCCTTCGGGGCTCGCGGGACACTCTAAGGCCTCGGCCGGCCCGGCACAACGGGACATCGGGCCGCGGGTCCGGCGGAATCCGCATGACATCAGCAAATGAAGGGAATTCGAACTTGGGCATCGATTTTGAGCTTGACAACGCCGCGGCGCGGCCCAAAAGTGGTAGTTTCCTCGGCGGGGGCCGGGGTGGTCTCGGGGCGGTGAAGGCGAGGGCGGGCGACGTGCATGAGGAAGCCATCCGCAAGGCGGACGTCCTGATCGAGGCGCTGGGCTACATCCGCAAGTTCCACGGCCGGTTCACCGTCATCAAGCTCGGCGGCTCGGTGATGGAGGACCCCGAGGCGCTCCGCGACCTGCTGGTCGACGTCGTCTTCATGCAGACCGTCGGCATGCGCCCGGTGGTCGTCCACGGCGGCGGCAAGGCGATCAGCGCCGCGATGGCCAGGGCCGGGGTCGAACCTCGGTTCGAGCTGGGGCGTCGTTATACCGACGACGCGACGCTGGAGATCGTGGCGCGGGTCCTGGCCGAGGAGGTCAACGCCGACATCGTGCGACACATCAACAAGTTCGGCGGCCTGGCCGACGGCCTGCACCACAAGTCGGCGGCGCAGTGCCTCTTCGGCCGCCGCCTGACCCTCCCCGGCCCCGACGGCAAGCCGATCGACCTGGGCCGCGTCGGCGAGGTCACCGAGGTCGACACCGCGCCGATCGAGAGCCGATGCCTCGGCGGCCTCGTCCCCGTCTTGCCCTCGCTCGCCGAGGACCTCGACGACGAGGGCCGGCTCCTGAACGTCAACGCCGACACCGCCGCCGCGGCCGTCGCCACGGCGCTCAAGGCCGAGAAGCTCGTCTTCCTGACCGACACCCCCGGCATCCTCCGCGACCGCGACGACCCCGAGTCCCTGATCCGAGGCCTCACCCCCGACGAGTGCCGGTCGCTGGTCGCCGACGGGATCATCGATCGCGGCATGATCCCCAAGGTCGAGGCTTGCCTGGCCAGCCTCGAGGCCGGCGTCCGCAAGATCCACATCATCGACGGCCGCCTCCGCCACGCGCTGCTGCTCGAGATGTATACCCACATCGGCATCGGCACCGAGATCGCGCTGGAACCCGGCGCCGACGAGAACCACGCCCGCCGCGCCGTCCTGGCCAGGCATTGATCCCGATCTCGGGCGGGTGGAAGGACGGCCATGAGTTCGGGGGAATCGTCCCAGGCTCCGCGAGAGGAGGATATCGCCTCATCGAAGCAGCGTCGTGTCTTCCGAGCCACGCGTGGCGGCCGACGGCAAGCCCGAAGTCGGGCCGACGGCGCGGACGCTCGGCGTTCGACCCAATGTCGACCTCCCCGTCTTCGGCGGCCTCGTCCGATCCGGTACCGGCGGCCTCTCGGTCGCCCCGGACGACGCCGGTAACTTCCCGACCCACCGACTCCCTCCGTCGCTGGGCGGTATCGGGAAAGACGCCGTGTGGTCCATCGCGATCGACCGGATCGGAGGGGGCTTGACCTTCCGCCAAGACAAGCCGAAACATGGATTGATCGAACCTGCCCGCGAGATGACGTCCGATACGTTCCAGCGGGCACTCGCCGACACGGCCCCATCGTGGGAGAAAGTCACATGACCACCGAGAGGGAGCGTGAACTCACGTCGGCGGTCGAATCCGACGCGGCGCTGCCGAAGATCGTGGAGCAGCTCCGGGAATTCAAGCACCGTGGCGTCTCGCGCCAAGAAGTCTATGCCCTCCTCGAATCCCTGCGCGAAAACGCCCGCGATGACGTGCTCGAGGATCGAATCCTCGAGGTCATGGATTTCGTCAGCGGCTTCTGCTCCGCCGATTGGGACGTGTGGGCGGAGTGAACCGGAGTCGCTCGGTCGCTCAACTCGAACGATGAGTCAATAAGATCATTCCTCAGACCTTCTCACCGGAGCCCCTGCCTTGACCCAGCTCGCGCACGCCTCCTCGGCCGAGACGATCGCCACGTTCGAGAAGTACGTGGTCCCGAACTACCGCCGGTACCCGGTCTGCCTGGACCGGGGGGAGGGGTCGTGGGTCTGGGACGCGGAGGGGAACAGGTACCTCGACTTCTTCCCGGGCTGGGGGTGCAACCTGATCGGGCACTGCCCGCCGAGGGTCGTCGAGGCGGTCCGCGACCAGGTCGGCCGGCTGATCCACGTGCCGAACACGTGGTACATCGAGGCGCAGGGCGACTTCGCCAAGGCGCTCGCCGACCGCTCCTTCGGCGGCCAGTGCTTCTTCTGCAACAGCGGCGCCGAGGCCAACGAGGCGGCCATCAAGCTCGCCAGGGCGTATGGCCATAAGAGTGGTCGATATAAGATCGTCACCATGGAAGGCGGCTTCCACGGCCGGACCTTCGCCGCCCTGACCGCCACGGCGCAGCCGAAGTACCACGCGGGCTTCGAGCCGATGGTGCCGGGATTCGTCTACGTCCCCTACAACGACCTCGACGCCGTCGCCGCGGCGGTCGACGGCGAGACGGCGGCGATCCTGGTCGAGCCGGTGCAGGGGGAGGGGGGGATCAACGTCCCCGCGCCGGGGTACCTTGAGGGCTTGCGGAAGGCCTGCGACGAGCGCGGCGCCTTGCTGATGCTCGACGAGGTCCAGACCGGCCTCGGCCGGACGGGGGAGTGGTTCGCGTATCAGCATACGAAGATCACCCCCGACGTCCTCACCTGCGCCAAGGCCTTGGCCGGCGGGGTCGCGGCGGGGGTGATGATGGCGAAGGCGGAGCTGGCCGCGGCGCTCCAGCCGGGGATGCACGCCAGCACCTTCGGCGGCAACCCGATCGCCTGCCGCGCGGGGATCGCGACGGTCGAGACGATCGAGGCCGACGGCCTCCTCGCCCGCGGCCGCGAGCTCGGCGAGCGGTTCCGCGGCCATTTCGAGGCGCTCAGGAAAGAGCTCCCTCACTTGATCAAGAAAGTTCGCATCCTCGGCGTGATGATCGGCCTGGACCTGGCGGTCGACGCCGGCCCGGTGGTGGCGGCGTGCCTGGAGCGACGGCTCCTGGTCAACGCGACGCACGGGCACGTCGTCCGGCTCCTGCCGGCCTTGACGATCGCCGACGAGCAGGTCGACGAGGGGTGCGCGATCCTGGCCGACGTGCTCCGGCGGCTCGCGGCTTGACCGGGCCGAGAAAGGGACATTCCCCGCGATGAACCGACACTTCCTCGACCTCTTCGACGTCGACGCCGACGACTGCCGCGACCTGCTCGACCTGGCCCTGGAGCTGAAGGCCGACGACCGCCGCGGCGATCGTCCGGCGCTCCTGGCCGGGCGGAACCTCGGGATGTTCTTCGAGAAGCCCTCGCTGCGCACCCGCGTCAGCTTCGAGGCGGCCGTCGCGCAGCTCGGCGGCCACGCGATCGCGCTGAGAGGCGAGGACGTCGGCCTCGGCGTCCGCGAGAGTGTCGCCGACTTCGCCCGGGTCATCAGCCAGTACGTGGATGCGTTCGCCGTCCGGACGTATTCGCACGCGACGATCGAAGAATTGGCGCGGCACGCGACGATCCCGGTCATCAACGCCCTGTCCGACGACGCCCACCCGTGCCAGGCGTTGGCCGACCTGCTGACGGTCCGCGAGGCGCTGGGCCGGCTCGACGGCGTGCGGCTGGCGTTCGTCGGCGACGGCAACAACGTGGCGCGGTCGTTGGCGGTCGCCTGCGCGCACCTGGGGCTCGACTTCGTGCTGTCGAGCCCACCCGGCTACGACTTCCCGGCCGCGTTCCGGGCCCGGTTCGCGGCCACCTTCCCCGGCCTGCCGCTCGCCAACGAGCCCGACCCGGCGCGTGCGGTCGCGGGGGCCGAGGTCATCTACACCGACGTCTGGGCCAGCATGGGCCAGGAGGCCGAGGCCGACGAGCGCCGGCGGATCTTCGCCCCGTATCGCGTCGACGACGCGCTGCTGGCCCGCGCCCGACCCGACGCCGTCTTCCTCCACTGCCTGCCGGCGCGTCGCGGCGAGGAGGTGACGGCCGAGGTGCTCGACGGGCCCCGCAGCCTCATCGTCCCCCAGGCCGCCAACCGCCTCCACTTCCAGAAGGCCCTGCTCCTGCGCCTCATCCTCGACCGCCGCGCCGGCGCCGGCCGCGTCCCGCCGGGCATCTACCTCGCGCGCTCCTGAGGGTTCTTCGAGAGGTTCTCGAAGAGGTAGAGGCCGCTCTTGCCGGGGCAGACGAGGTCGGTGTCGCCGTCGCCGTCGATGTCGACGGCCGTGACCTGGAGGCCGGTGCCGGCGGTCCCCTTGGGGAAGTCCTTCATCGCGTCGCGCTGGCCGACGTGGGCACGGTCGGGGGCGTTGGTGGCGGGCTCGCCCTGGAAGACGACGTGCTTGCGCCAGGCCTTGGAGTCCTTGTCGAAGTCGTACCAGGCGACGAGCGACGCCTCGGTGTCCCCCTCCTCGACCTCGTGCGCGTAGACGCGCTTGCCGCTGACGAGCTCGTTGGCCTTGCCGTCGCCGTCGATGTCGGCCCAGAGCTGGGTGTGGACGGAGGTGACCTGCGGGTCGATGACCCCCTTGGTCCAGGTGGCCTTGCCGTCGACGCCCTTGCCCTGGGCCATCCAGAAGAGGCCGCGGGCGTGGCCCATGCCCCAGATGAGGTCGGCGAGGCCGTCGCCGTCGACGTCCTTGGCGAGGATCTGGATGCCGGTGGCGCCGAGGCTCCAGTCGGGGTGCCAGGCCCACTTGCCCTCGGCGGGATTGGCGGGGGCCTCGAACCAGCCCTTGGGGGTCAGCAGGTCGACGCGGCCGTCGCCGTTGACGTCGCCGGAGCCGACGCCGTGGCCGACGGCCCCGGAGCCGAAGTCATACTTGCGGAACTCGGGCGTCGGCCCCTTCTTGACGAGCGCGTAGAAGACGACCGACTTGACGCAGTTGGGGAGGAAATCCGGCACGCCGTCGCCGGTCAGGTCGACCATCACGGCCGCCTCGCTCGAGCCGGGCTTGTCGATCTCGTGGTACGTCCACTCCTTGCCGGTCACGCCCGGGTTCTCGACCCATCCCATGTCCTGGCCGAAGTACGAGCAGGTGACGACGTCGGTCTTGCCGTCGCCGTTGACGTCCATCGGCAAGGTGGCGAAGTCGTTGAAGTACGTGCCCTGGCGCTTGACGTCGCGGACCTTGAACTTCTCCCAGCCCGGCGCCTTGTACCAGAAGCCTCCCGAGTGGATGTCGAGCTTGCCGTCGCCGTCGACGTCGAAGACCCCCGCGGCCTCGAAGGCGCTGTCGGGGTTGATCGTGTGCTTCTTCCACGACGGCTCGCCCGCGATCGCCCCCGCCGCGGCCAGGGCCGCGACCGCGAGGGCGGGGAGGGTCAGTCGGAGGCTTCGCATGGAGTTGGCTCCTCGTGGTCGGTTGCGGAATCGGTCGGACGGCAGAGTTCAGAGGACATATTTGCACTTTCCCATTCGAAATCTGCCCGCTGCCATTTGTCCTCTGCCCTCTACCCCTCAATCCTCTTCGACGTCCTCGTCTTCCTCATCCGGGTGGACCTCCCAGCCCAGGGCGGCGGCGGTGTCCTCGACGAGGCGGGCGGCGTCGGGGTCGGGGTCGTGGAGCTCGAAGTTGATCGCGGTGACGTGGGGCCCTTCGAGCACGGCCAGGCCGCGAACCCGCAGCGCGGGCACCTCGAGCCAGACCTCGTCGGCGTCCTCGCGGGCGCTCCTGGGCGGATAGCCGCGCTCGGCGAAGGCGGCCGACCAGTCGTCGAGCGACCGCGGCGGGGTGTTCCAGGAGGGCAGCGCGAGCAACTCGATCATGGCGCGGTCCCCGTTTCGCGGCCGGTCAACCGATCGTGCTTCCGAGGTCGGAACAATGAAAGGGACTGGCACCTCGAAGAATCGGAACCAGTCCCTTTCATTGTTCCGACCTCTCAAACCTTTGGCAACGTCCACGGCGCCCGCTCCTCGAGGCGGGCGAGGTGGCGGTTGGCCTCGTCGTGGTTCGTCACCCGCTCGGCCTTCGCGTCCCAGCGGAGCTTCTCGCCGGTCCACAACGCGATGTTGCCCAGGTGGCCGACGCTCGACAGGCGATGGCCGTAGGCGAACCGGCACGAGCACTCGTCGCGGCTCTTGATCGCGTCGAGCCACTCGCGGTGGTGGCCGACGGAGCGCGGAAGGGTCCTGGGCACGTCCTTATCGTGGAGTTCCTTCCCCTTGGCGGGGATGATCCGGTAGCCGCCGTAGTCGGCGACGAGGGTGCCCTCGGTCCCCTGGAACATGATGCCGAGCCCCATGCCCTCGAGGCCGTGGGCATTGAAGTCGGTCTGGCTCCAGACCATGTCGAAGCCCCTGGGGCCCTTGGCGTAGTGATAGGCGACCTCGAGCGTGTCAGGCACCTCGGCGTTGTCGTCGAGCGCGTAGCGGCCGCCGGTGGCGCAGGCGGTCTCGGGGGCGTCGACCTCCATCGCCCAGTGGACGAGGTCGACGATGTGGCAGCAGAAGTCCATCAGGATGCCGCCGCCGGTGTCCCAGAAGTACCGCCAGTGGAACAGGAACCGATTCGTGTTGAACGCCCGCTTCGGCGCCGGTCCGAGCCAGAAATCCCAGTCGAGGCCCGCCGGCGGGTCCGAGTCGGCCGGCTTGCCGAGCCCCGAGCGGTCCGCGGCCATCCAGACGCGCGTCTTGGCGATCGTGCCGAGGATGCCCGAGCGGACGACCTCGACCACGCGATGGTAGTTCTCCGTCGCGTGGATCAGGTTGCCCATCTGCGTGACCCGCCTGTGCTTCGCCGCCGCCTCGACCATCGCCCTTCCTTCAGCGATCCGGAATGAGAGCGGCTTCTCGCAGTAAACATCCTTATCCGCCTGGCACGCCAGGATCGTCGGGATCGCGTGCCAGTGGTCCGGCGTCGCGATCACGACTGCGTCGACGTCCTTGCGGTCGAGCACCTCGCGGAAGTCTTTATATTCCTGCGCCTTCCCCCCCGCCGTCTCCTTCGCCTTGAGCCTGTGCGGCTCATACACGTCGCAGACCGCGGCGACCTCGACGTCGCCGAACCCCTTGAAGATCTTCAGCAATCCGCTCCCCATCCCCCCCTGGCCGATGAACCCCAGCGTGATCTTCTCGTTCGCCCCCACCCTCCTCCTCGGCGCCGCCGCGGCCCCCTTCGCCATCGCCGCCGCGATCGCCGACGCGGCCAGGAACTCCCTGCGCGACAGGTTCATCATCGCCCCCGTCCCTCCGCTCGACTTCTCCCGAACGTCTCCGTCGCCTTGCTTTCGTAACAGACCGGCCCGCCGACCACAAGCGCCGAGCCGGATGCACCGGTTCGCCCGGCACTCCGATCGATGGGAACAGAATCCTGGACCCTTTGCCCGATCGACTCCGTTAGGAGTCTCGCAAGAATAATCTTAGGAGTTACGCAGTTGGCGTTGCTGTCAGGGTGATGAAGGGGCGGGCCAAGTAGCTCCGAACCGCCTCGCGGATCAGTCGCAGCTTCGCCTCGAACCCGCTGACCCCGGTGCGGAAGAAGTGCCACTCCAGACGCAAGAACGCCCGGATCGCCAGCCCGATGTGGTTGCGCTGCGCGCGCGCCGAACGCGCCTGGCACCGCTCCACCCCGCAGTTCTGCTTCAGCTCCCGGTGGTAGTTCTCGATCGCGAAGCCCAGCTCGGCGTAGTGCCGCCGCATCCCGGCCTCCATCGCCAGGTCGTCGGTCGCCCAGTATTCCGCGTCGCCGTCGGGGGCGTCGATCCGGAACACCTTGACCATCCCGTAGCCCTGCAGGTGCACCGCCGTGCCCGCGGCGGAGATGGCCACCTCGTCGAGCGTCCGCTTGACGCGGTCGGCCGGCGTCACCAGGCGGTTGCCCTTCAGCCGCGTCAGCCACCGCCAGCGGCGGTCGCGGACCCGCTTGAGGTTCTCCAGGCTGGCGTACCAGCCGTCGAAGAGCACGTAGGCGGGCGCGAAGCCGCGGGCCGCGGCCATCAGCAGCATCTCCCAGAAGTGGTCGTGCTTGCTGAGGCCGTCGGCCTTGCTGTAGAGGCGGTAGTCGACCGGGATCTTGCGGTCGCCGTCGGTCCAGAGCAGGGTGATCAGGTTGATGCCGCGGACGACGCCGTGGTGCTTGCCCGACCAGTGGCGGGTGACCAGCTCGATGTTCTTGGCATAGGGCTTGTCCAGGGTGCTGTCGTCGATGACCAGCACGCCGCCGGCCTTTGTCGACCAGCGGCTCGGCCTCGCCCCAGAGGGCGTCGGGGTCGGGCTCCAGGTGGGTCAGCAGCCGGGTGAAGGCGTCGTGGGCCGGGGCGGCGGGGCGATCGGGTTGCACGCGGGCGGCCTCCGTACAGCTGACCGGCCCCGGGGCGGCGACCAGGAAGTCGAGGTAGTCGAACTCGTCACAGCGGGGGGCGTTCATGACCGAATTATTCGGCCCAGTGGACGCCTGGACAATACCGTCGAACGGCCAACTGCGTAACTCCTAAATCTATCGGATCTGGCCTTCGGCTCGTTATCGTCTTGCGCATGGCAAGCACATCGGTGGAGGTGATCCGGGCCAAGTTCGAGGCTTTGAAGCCGGTCATGAACGAGCGGACTCGACGCCTCTGGGCGGCGACCGAGGCCAGGGCCATCGCAGGGTCGGAGCACCATGAGGGCACTCTGATGTGACGGCGGAAGGTGGTGGGCGGACCCGGCTTCTGGTAATCCTCCTCGATCCCGAGGCATCCAGGAGGATCACCGTGCCCGC
>DASZMJ010000198.1:0-2212 GCA_035551935.1 Isosphaeraceae bacterium | reverse complement strand
ACAGCTCAGGGCCTCCGCGGACCGTCGGCTCGACCTCCTCTCTCATAGCTTCAATCCGGCCTGCGAAACGAAGCCAATCCCCGGCCGCCGAGACGAAGCCAATCCCGATTTGTCCGCACCCGTTCGGCTTGGCGCGCCGGCCCGAGCCCTCGCGCCGCACGGGGCCGCACAAAGATGAACGAAAGGCGGCTCTCGGGTTCGCTCGGCGCGGGCCGACCGAGGGCCGGGAACCCGGGGCTCCTCACACGGGTCCTCAGAGGATCGCGCCGCGATGGGTGGGCGCGGCGGCCGAGCCGTCCTCGATCCGGTAGCGAACGCCGCCGACGGCCAGCTCGTCGCCGGGGCGGAGCCGGCCCTCGTCGACGCGGTGGCCGTTGATCCAGGTGCCGTTGGTGCTCCCCAGGTCGCGGACGAAGACCTCGCCCTCGGCCCGGACCAGGCAGCAATGCCGCCGCGAGACCCGCCGGGACTCGAGCCAGGCGTCGCAGCCCGGGTGGCGTCCGACGACCGTCGGCGACGGACCCAGCGGGATGTTCGGGCCCTCGTCGATCGCGATCAGATAGATGCACATTTCCGCCGATCCTCGCGGAACACCGGCCGCCGTCGGCCGACCGGCGTCGGGTCGGCACCGCGGGGCGATCGGTCCCGCATAGGCATCGCCATCGGCGCGAAGATCGGACGAGAACTTGGCAAATACCCGCATTACAAGGCGTCGGCGCTGATGACCTCGCCGCCGTTGCGCGAGCCGAGCGCCAGCCAGGTCGTGAGGTTGACGGCGTCCTTGACGAACCGGACCGAGCCGTCCATCAGGAGCACGTTGGCGCCGCCGGGGTGCGACGAGCCGGCGCCGATGAACGAGTCGACCGTGCCGAAGGCGGCGCTCACGCCGCAGCCCGGCTTGTTCGGGGTCATGACGTGGTAATACGGCCCGCCGCGGCCGGTGTCCTGGAGGGTCCAGTATTCGCCCTTGTTGTCCCAGAGCGGGGTGGTGGAGGCGGCGCAGGCGTTGTAATCGGCCTGGCCGCCGCCGTTGGCGAGCGAGGCGATCGAGTAGACGAGGTTGGTGCCGGGGGTCAGCGCGCCCGACTTGCCCTTGACCCACTCGCCGAGGCCGGCCGTGTTGCTCGTGCCGTCGGTGATCGTGGCCAGGGTGGTCAGGCCCCCGTAGGTCGCGTTGCCGCCGAGCCACCAGGAGACGCCGTTGACCCGGCCGCCGACGTTCTGGCGGTTGTTGCCGGCATTGATCGAATAGTTGATGTTCGTCACCTGCGAGCTGAAGCCGCCGGCGAGGTTGCCCGTGGTCCCCGGGTTGGCGTCGGAGGGGCAGAGGTAGCCGGGGATGTTCGTCGACATCACCGTCGTCTGCGCCGCCACGGCCGAGCCGCCCAGGACGTCGCCGAGCTTGAAGTTGTAGGCGTTGTAGACGTCGATGTGCTCCAGATAATTGAGCAGCCGCATGTGGACCGACGCCGTCTGGGGGACCTTGCCGCTGCCGCCGGTGTTGCCGCTCGCGTCGATCCCGCCGGTGGGCGGGAACGAGTCGAAGGCGGAGTGATAGTTGTGCATCGCCAGGCCGACCTGCTTCAGGTTATTGGTGCATTGCATCCGCCGCGCCGCCTCGCGCGCCGCCTGCACGGCCGGCAGCAGGAGGCCGATCAGGACGGCGATGATGGCGATGACGACGAGCAGCTAGATCAGGGTGAATCCGCGTCGATCCGCGTTCATAGGGGCCGCAATGGGGGGGAAGAGGATTCAGGGATGGGCAGGGCCCGAGTCGCGGAGGACGCGGGCGTGCTCGAGGACGGCGGCGCGGGTCGTCGGGTGGTCGGCGCCGAGGATCCGCGCCGATTCCTCCGCGGCCCGGCGATAGAACGGCTCGGCCTCGGCCGGCTTGCCCTGGAGGAGCTGGATCAGCCCGCGATTGGAGAGGGCCGCCACGTTGTCGGGATGCTTCGGGCCGCGGGCGCAGCGGATGCCCCGCTCGTACTCGTCGGCCAGGGCGCCGGCCTCCTTGAGCCGGCCCCGGGCGACCTCCAGCAGGCAGAGGTTCCGGACCGATCGGAGCGTGTCGGGGTGGTCCGTCGGCAGGACGCGGCGGCGGGCGGCGAGCGCCTCGCGGAGCAGCGGCTCGGACTCGTCGAGCTTGCCGGACTTGCGGAGCAGCGCGCCGAGCCGGTCGGCCGCCTCGAGCGCGATCGGGTCGTCGGGTCCC
>DASZMJ010000197.1:0-2997 GCA_035551935.1 Isosphaeraceae bacterium | reverse complement strand
TCCCGCGCGCGATATCGTGCCAATCGCAAGCATCGAGCGGCACCGGGCGAGCGGCCGGATGGGGCTGGGGCTCGTCGCGGGGTTCGGTCTGACGCGGCGCGGGGCGATCGGCTCGTCGGTGGCGCACGACTCGCACAACCTGGTGATCGCGGGGACCGACCCGCGCGACATGCTCGCCTGCGCCCGCGCCCTGGCCGACTCGGGCGGCGGGTTCGTCGCGGCGATCGACGGCGAGGTCCGTGCCCTGCTGCCGCTGCCGGTCGCGGGGCTGCTCTCGACGGAGACGGCCGACGAGGTCTGCCGCGGGCTCGACGAGGTCCACGCAGTCGCGCGGGCCCTCGGCTGCCCGCTCGCGGCGCCGTTCGGCACGCTCTCGTTCCTGGCGCTGCCGGTGATCCCCGAGTTCCGGATCACGACGCGCGGGCCGTTCGACGTCCGCAACCAGCAATTCCTCGACGGCGGCATCTCCGCACATTTTCCTTGAACCGGCCCGGCCCGCCGGATGAAATCCCTTCGAGGCAACCGGGTCGAGGAACGCCGCCATGAATCCCGCGAAATGCTCCGCCAATCTCCTCCTGGCCTTCGCCCTCCTGTCCGAGGCGCAAGCCCAGGACGTCAGGCGCGACATCCCCTACGGCGACCACGAGCGGCAGGTGCTCGACGTCTATTCGCCCCCGGGTGCGAAGGGCCGCCCGGTGGTCTTCTGGATCCACGGCGGCGGCTGGCAGACCGGCGACAAGGCCGACGTCCAGGTGAAGCCGCGGGCCTTCGTGGAGAAGGGGCTCGTCTTCGTCTCCACGAACTACCGGCTCCTGCCGGCCGTCGACATGGCGACCATCGTCCGCGACGTCGCGAAGTCGGTGCGCTGGGTGCACGACCACATCGCCGAGTACGGGGGCGATCCGGACCGCCTCCTGGTCCTGGGCCATTCCGCCTGGGCGCAGCTCGCCGCCTTGGTATGCACCGACGATCGCTACCTCAAGGCCGAGGGGCTCTCGCTGGCCATCATCAAGGGCTGCGTGCCCGTCGACGGCGACACCTATGACGTGCCGGCCATCATCGAGACGGCGGAGACGCGGTGTCGGGTTCACGGGCTGCCGCAGGCGAAATTCGGCCACCGCGAGAAGTTCGGCAACGACCCGGCGAAGCATCGCGACTTCTCCGCCGTCGAGCACGTCGCCGCGGGCAAGGGCATCCCGCCGTTCCTGATCCTCCACGTCGCCGAGCACCCCGACACGGCCGCGCAGGCGCAACGCCTGGCCGCCGCGCTGAAGGGCGCCGGCGTCCCCGCCACCGTCTTCGGCGCCAGGGAGACCTATCACAGGAAGATCAACGCCGACCTCGGCCTGCCCGACGATCCCGCCACGAAGGCTCTGTTCGCGTTCGTCGCCGTGGCGGAGTAACGGGCCGTTGGGTGCTCCACTCGATCTTGGCGAGTCGCGAGTGAAGGTCGACGGGTGCCCGGGCCGCACGAAGCCGCACCGCCGCGAACAAAAGGCGGACGCTCGGGTTCGGTCGGCGCGGGGGCTTGGGTTCGCCCGGCGCCTCGGGCCGCCGCCCCGCACCCCCCGAGGCCCGAACCGACTCACGACCGCGACGTTTGTCGTGGACTCGCGACTCCGAAGAGCTTAGCATGGGAGTCGCAACGCTCGGGTCCGCGGTGCCTGGTGAGAAGGGGAGTGCGGCCATGCGCGTCCTGGGAGCCTGGATCATCGCCATCCTCCTGATCGGCGAGGCCTCGGCGGGCGATGTGGGCCGCGGCCGGCCCGACCGAACGGCCGATGCCCGGGATGCCCGGGCCCTCGGGGCCCGCATCGACGCCAGGCTCGCCGCCCGCTGGGCCGAGGCGAAGGTCCGCCCCGCGGCGAGGGCCGACGACGGCGAGTTCCTCCGCCGCGCCTGCCTCGACCTCGTCGGCCGCATCCCCGCCGCCGCCGAGGCCCGCGACTTCCTCGACGACCCCAGCCCCGAGAAGCGCTTTGCGCTGGTCGACCGCCTGCTCGATAGCCCCGCCTACGCCGCGCGGGCGACGATGCTCTGGCGCCAGCTCCTGCTGCCCGAGTCCGACGACCAGGGCAGGGTCGCCGCGGGCGGGCTCGAGGCCTGGCTGCGGAAGAAGGTCGAGGCGGAAGCAGGGTACGACCGGATCGTCCGCGAGATCCTCACCGCGCGGCTCGCCAGCCGCAACGATGCGATGCAGGTGCCGCAGACCGAGCCCTCGCCCGCCGCCTTCTTCACGAGCAAGGCGGGCAAGCCCGAGACGCTCGCCGCCGACTCGGCCCGGGCCTTCCTCGGCATCCGCCTCGAATGCGCCCAGTGCCACAACCACCCGTTCGCCAAGTGGCGTCGCGAGGAGTTCTGGGGCTATGCCGCCTTCTTCGCCGGCGTCCCGCAGCAGCAGGACGACGGGACGGTTCGGATGGCACGCGAAGACGCCAACCGCCGCGAGCTGACGATTCCGGGGACGGCGACTGTCGTCAAGGCCTCCCACCTCGACCACTCCGCGCCCGCGTGGCGACCCCGCGCCGACACTCGCGAGATCCTGGCCGAGTGGATCACGCGGCCCGACAACCCCTACTTCGCCCGCGCGGCCGTCAACCGCGTCTGGGCCCGCTTCTTCGGCCTCGGGCTGATCGACCCGGTCGACGACCTCGACACCGAGGAGACGCCGGAGCTTGGCGGCCTGCTCGACGAGCTGGCGGCCGACTTCCGCGACCACGGCTACGACATGAAGTACCTGATCCGCGCCCTGACGGCGACGCGGGCCTACAACCTGACCAGCGCGGCCGACCCGTCCGAGTCGGTCGCCCCGCCCTTGTTCGCCCGCATGCCCGTGCGCGGCCTCTCGCCCGGGCAGTTCATCGACAGCCTGGCCCAGGCCACCGGCGGCGACGCGGGCGAGATCCGCGCCCGCTTCCTTGAACTGTTCGCCGACCGCGACGAGCGGCCGACCGAGGCCCAGACGTCGATCCTCCAGGCCCTGACGCTGATGAACGG
>DASZMJ010000196.1:0-39334 GCA_035551935.1 Isosphaeraceae bacterium | reverse complement strand
GCCGAGAGCTTGAAGGAGCCGGCCTACCTCCTCGACATCGGCCGATACGGCGCGGTCCCGATCCTGCTGGGGCGCGCCGACGGGGTCCGCCGGCTGATCGGCCTGTGGCAGCGGCTCGACGAGCGGCTGGACCACGTCGGCGCCCTCGACGTCAAGGAGCGCGAGGGCGCCGCGACGCTGCTGGGCTGCCGCTTCGACGACCTGTTCGACGAGCGCGCCCGCGAGCTCCACGGCCTGGGCATGGCGCTGGAGGTCGCGCGCGGGGCGAAGGTCGACGAGCACGCCAAGCTGCTGAAGCGGGGCGTGGTCATCGACACGGACCGGCCGATGGAGCGACTGCGTGCCATCATCGCCTCGGAGCTGGAGGCGCTGAACGCGATCCTGCCGGACCTGGAGCTCGAGGAGGCCGAGCAGCGGCAGCAATCCATGGACGCCGCGGCGGTGGACACGTCGGACGAGGGGTCGCGGCGGCATCGCTACCTGCAAGATCACCAGCGCACCTTCCGCCAGCTCTCGACGGCCTTGATCGCCTGCAAGAATTCGCGGCTGAAGCTCTACGGCCGCATCCTCTCCAGCAGCGAGAACGAGCCCGCGTGGACACCCCCGCCCGAGACCCCGCCGGCCCCGGAAGCGCCGGCGCGGAACGAACCGAAGAATGACGCAACCTACGACTACAAAATGGTTTTGGATGAGACGCCCGCGTCCCCGACGCCCCGGCCGGCGTCCTCGGTCGTCGGCGGCGTGGCGCCGACGACCCCGACGGCCCCGCCGCGACGGTTCTGAGGCCCGGTTTCGGGCCTTGGAGCACCGCAATGCATCAGCGAAGACCGATCTGAAAGGGTCGGCGGCGATCGGGGTGCGCGAGGGCCGGGTCCGGCCGGGCCGGGGACAGACACCTCGAGGACTCGGAGCCAGTCCCCGTCGCGAGCCAACCCCGGCGAGTGACGCCGCCGGGTCTCGCCCGGCGCGGGGATCGCGTGTATAACCGGAGGGTTGACCTGTCGAAGACTCGCCAAGAGAGACGATCGAGCCCCATGTCACGTCCCACGGCCGCCGCGCAGGAATCGCCTCGAACGATCACGATCCGGGGAGCCCTCTTCGCGCTGGGCGTCCTGTTCAGCATGAACCTGCTGAACTACGTCGACCGCTACATCTTCGCGGCGGTCGGCCCGGCGATCATGAAGGACTTGAACCTCGGCTCGGGGAAGTTCGGGGTCCTGGCCTCGTCGTTCATGGTCGTCTACACGTTCGTCTCGCCGGTCGTCGGCTACCTCGGCGACCGCGCCGACCGGCGGCGGCTCCTGGCGTTCGGCGTCGGGCTCTGGAGCCTGGCGACGGTGGGCACGGCCTTCGCCGCCAACTTCGGCCAGATGTTCGTGGCGCGGGCCCTGCTGGGGGTCGGCGAGGCGAGTTACGGCGTCGTGGCGCCGGCGCTGCTGGCCGACCTGTTCGAGCCGAGGGCGCGGGCGCGGGTCCTGGGCTTCTTCTACCTGGCCCTGCCGCTGGGGACGGCGGTCGGCTACGGGCTCGGGGGCGTCATCGAGTCGCACTGGAGCTGGCGGGCGGCGTTCTGGGTCGTCGGCCTGCCGGGCCTACTCCTGGCGGTGGCGGGCATGCTCCTCCACGACCCGGGCCGGGGCGCCTCCGAGGGGCATAAAGGACAGGGGCCGAGGCGCGGGGTGGCCGACTACCTCAGCCTGTTCCGGACCCCGAGCTTCCTGCTGAACACCGCCGGCATGGCGGCCGTGACCTTCACCCTCGGTGCCGTCGGCCAGTGGGTCCCGAACTTCTACGAGCGGGTCCGGGGCATGCCGCAGCGGGACAAGCTCTGGATCGGCCTGGCCCTGGCCGTCGCGGGGACGCTCGGGGTCCTGATCGGGATGTGGTTGCCCGATCGCCTGTTGCGCCGGACGCGCCGGGCCTACATGCTCTGGCCGGCGTTCGCGGTCTCGCTGTCGATCCCGTTCGGGGTGGCGGGGCTCTTGGCGCGGCCGAACTGGGCGTCGATCGCGTTCCTGTTCGTGGCCAGCGTGCTGGCGACCTCGTGCCTGGGCCCCTGCAATGCGGTGACGGCCGCCGTGGTGCCGCCGAGCCGACGGTCCGCGGGCTTCGCGCTGAGCATCTTTTTGCTCCACCTCTACGGCGACATCCCCTCGCCCCCCCTGATCGGCGAGCTCGCCGACTGGCTCGGCCGGCCCGAGGCCCGCGCCTCGGCGATCGGCCGGTCCTTCGAGGCGCTCGGCGCCGTGCCCGTGCCGGCCGCCAACGGCGAGGGGCTCACGAATCTGACCGCCGGCATGCTCCTGATCGTGCCGGTCCTTGCCCTCGGCAGCCTCGCCTTCTGGTGGGGCTCGCGCCACCTCGTCCGCGACGAGGACCGCGCCCGCGCCCTCGGCGGGCTCGACTTCGACGACCCGCCCGCGTTGCATTGAGCCGTCCCGGCGGATTCGGGGCGACTTGACGGGGCCCGGCTGCGTATAATACTCCGACGGCGGGTAGCGCCCGGCCCCATTGCCCCGGACCAACGACGACCTTCCGTGGAGAGGAGACGATCGAGATGCCCGTGACCCTGAGCGAGAAGGCCGCCTCCGAAGTCAAGAAGATCATGACCGAGCAGAGCATGCCCGAAGGCATGGTCCTGCGCGTCGGCGTCGAGGGGGGCGGCTGCTCCGGCTTCCAGTACAGCCTCAACTTCGACGACCAGACCACCGAGAAGGACCGCGTCGCCGAGTTCCACGGCGTCAGGCTCGCCGTCGAGAAGAAGTTCGACCCCTACCTCGACGGCACCGTCCTCGACTTCATCGACGACGACCTCGGCCGCCGCGGCTTCACCTTCCGCAACCCCAACGTCGTCAAGTCGTGCGGCTGCGGCAGCTCCTTCCAGGTCTGAGTCGAGTGGTCGGATTCCCCTTCGTAGGGTCCGCTCTTGCGGACCGATCTCCTTGTCAATCAAGGAGATCGGTCCGCAAGAGCGGACCCTACATATCTAAAAGAGGCGATCGATGGCGACGCCGCGCGTGATCCTGTTGCGGGCCCCGGGGACGAACTGCGACGAGGAGACGGCGGCGGCCTGGGCCAAGGCGGGGGCGGAGGTCGAGACCTGGCACATCAACCAGGCGCTCGAGGCACCCGAGGCGCTGGACCGGTTCCAGGTGCTGACGATCCCCGGCGGCTTCTCCTACGGCGACGACCTCGGCGCCGGCCGCATCCTGGCGACCCGACTCGGCCTGGGGGCCCAATCGGCGATGCGGGACGCCCTCCGGCGGTTCCACGACTGCGGCGGCCTGACCCTGGGCATCTGCAACGGCTTCCAGGTCCTCGTCCGCGCCGGCCTCTTGCCCGGGGCCGAGTCGGGGGTCCGGGCGACGCTCACCCACAACGACTCCGGCCACTTCGAGGCCCGCTGGGCCCGCCTCCTGCCCACTCCCGGCCGCACGCCGTTCCTGGCCGACGCCCGGCCGATCGAGCTGCCCGTGGCCCACGGCGAGGGGAAGTTCCTCACGGCCAACGTCAACGACCTGCCGGCCCTGGAGGCCAACCGCCAGGTCGTCCTCCGCTACGTCGACGAGGACGGCCGGCCGACCCAGTCGTACCCGGCCAACCCCAACGGCTCCGTCGGCGCCGTGGCTGGCCTCTGCGACCCGACCGGCCGCGTCTTCGGCCTCATGCCCCACCCCGAGCGCCACGCCGACCCCCTCCACCACCCCCGCTGGACCCGCCGCGGCCTCGACGCCGAGCCCGACGGCCTTCGCCTGTTCCGGAACGCCGTGGCGGCGCTGAGGTAATCCACCTGGAAACTGATCGATTCAACGCCAGTCCATCGGTCGCAGGAAGTCGGTGGCGGGGAGGCGGATCGGGCGGGGATGGAGGCCGTCGGGGTCGGTGAGGAGGAGGCGATAGCCGGCGTTGCCGCCGACGCGGTCGCCCTTGTCGTTGCGGGGCTGCTCGGAGACGACCACGGCCAGGCGGCGGCCGTCGGGCGACCAGAGGGCCTGGAACGGGACGAGGAACTCGCGCTCGCGGAGGACGACGCGGCGATCGCCGTCGTCGACGCGGATGACCTCGAGGACCAGGTCGCCCGAGTCGTCGCCTGGCCCGCGGGTGAGGCTGACGAGGCGGCCGTCGGGGGAGAACTTCTGGCCGAAGGTCACGCCCCCGCCGGGGTCGATCTGGCGGGCATCGCGGCCGTCGAGCCCCATCACGAAGAGCGGCCGGGCGTTGTCGTTCTCGTCCGCCGACGCCCGCCGGCCGCGGGCCGAGGAGACGAGCAGGCGGCGGCCGTCGGCGGACCAGTCGAGGATCGCGTCGGCCTCGGGGATCGGCAGCTTGCGGGCGCGGCCGTCGCCGAGGTCGACGAGCCAGTGGCCGACCTTGTCGGCGTCCTCCGGTCTGTTGAAGTCGCGGCGGCTGACGATCATCCGCTTGCCGTTGCCGGACCAGAGCAGCGGGTCCTGGATGCCGCCGGCGTGGCTGTGGAGCCGGTGGGGGTCGCCGCCCCGGGTGTCGCAGGCCCAGACGCCGAGGGGATTGCCGTCGTTGTCATATCGACTGAAGGCGAGAGTCGTGCCGTCGGGCGAGACGTGGGCCTCGTTGATGATGAAGAAGCCGTCGCCGTCGCGACGCTGCTCGAAGATGAGTGTCCAGGTCTCGGCCTCGGGGTCGACCGCGTAGACACCGAGCCTCCGATCCTGCCGCAGGCCGAAGCCGGCAAAGAGGTAGATCCGGCCCGAATTCGTCACACCGGCCCGCCCCCGGCCGGGCAGCGCGAGGGCCAACATCCCCGCGCCGAACCGGCCGAGACAGGCCCGCCGAGTCATCCCCGCCCGTCGTCGGTGGCGTGTCGCGCCCACGGTCGCCCTCCCCGCCTTCGTCCCTGGCCGGTCGCCCTTGAGTCCCGACATTAGACAACTGTCTGAGTCAAGACGCAAGGGCAAAAAGCGGGGGTCAGCGGGGCCGCGACTGGATCAGGTGGCGGAGGCCCTCGGGGTTGTACTGGCTGAGGGCGATGTCGCGGACGTCCTCGGGCTTCGACTCGGGGGCCGGCCTGGCGGCCTGGGCGAGCTGGGCCTTGAGGGCCTCGACCTCGCGGCGGGCGGCCTCGAGGGCCCGCTGCGACTCCTGGCGATCGGCGTCGAGCATGCCCTTCTGGATCTCCAGCTCCGCCCGGAGACCGAGCGCCTGGCCGAGTAGCTCGCCGTTGCTCGCCGACTGGCGTTGGTGATCGGCCCAGAGCTGGGACAGCTCGTGCCTGAGCCGGTCGTTCTCCTGCCGCAGGGCCGAGTCGGGCTCGGGAATGGCCGCGACGAGCGGAGCCTCGGCGGCCAGGCGTTCCCGTTCCTGGTCGAGGGCGACGATCCGGCGGCGGGCCTCGTCGAGCTCATGCCCCTGCCTCTCGGCCTCGGCCCGGAGGGAAGCGATGGCCTCATGATCCTCGCCGGCCCGCGCGAGGTCGGCCTCGTGCCGGGCGACCCGATCCTCGAGGAGGGCCTTGATGCGATCGACCTCCGCCTCGGCCGCAAGGCGACGTTCTTCCGCCTCAACGAGCGGCCCGCAGGCCGACTCGGCCTCGTGCGCCAGCCCCTCCGATCGCGCGATCGCCTCGGCGAGGGCGCCTTCGACCTCGGCGACCCGGGCCATCGCCGCCGTCGACTCGGCAACGGCGGCACGCTCCCGGGCTTCGGCCTCCTCGATCGCGACGCGACGCGCCTCGGCCTCGCGCGCCTGCCCTTCGATCC
The DNA here is from genome assembly GCA_035551935.1 of Isosphaeraceae bacterium. Classification (GTDB taxonomy): domain Bacteria; phylum Planctomycetota; class Planctomycetia; order Isosphaerales; family Isosphaeraceae; genus DASZMJ01. The sequence continues at coordinate 33,599 of DASZMJ010000196.1, read as the reverse complement.
GGGCCGTCGCCTCCGCGAGGGTCCCTTCCAGCTTGGCGACCCGTGCCCGGGCCGACTCGGCCTCGGCGAGCGAGCGTTCGAGGGCCTCGATCCGGCCCGCGAGGGTTGAGACCTCGCCTTCCCGCTCCTCACGCCCCGCGCGGGCCTCGGCGAGCCGGCCTTCGAGGTCGGCGATCCGGGAGTGGAGGGATTCGGCCTCGATGCGGGCCGCGTCGTGCCTGGCCTCGTTCTCGGCCAGCCGGCCGCGGAGGTCGGCGAGCTCGGCCCGGAGGGCGTCGGCTTCGGAGGTCGTCGCGGCGTGGCGATCGTTCGCCTCGGCCACGGCGTGTGCGGAGGCTGCCAGCCGTTCGCGGAGGCCCTCGGCCTCGGCTTGCGACCCTTCCAGCTCCGCGAGCCGGCCGCGGTGCGACTCGGCCTCGCGGGAGTGCTCCTCGTGCCGCGCCTCGGCCTCGGCGCGGCGGTCCTCGGCCTCGGCGAGCCGGGAACGGAGCGATTGGGCCTCGGCTTCGAGGTCGCGGTGCCGGGCGGCCGACTCCTCGACGGCACGCTCCAGCTCGGCGAGCCTGGCCCGCTGCCATTCGGCCTCGCCGGCGAGGCCGTCGAGCCTTCGGGTCGCGTCGGCCAGGTCATGCTCGCGACCCTCGGCGAGCGCGCGGAGTTCCTCGGCCGCGCGGTCGGCCTCGGCCTGGCGGTCGCGGAGGGCCTGCAACTCGTCGCGGGCGTCCTGGAGCTCGGCCTCGCGGCGCGCGACCTCGTCGCGGCCGGCGGCCAGGTCGGCCTCGAGTCGCGTCAACGCCGCGGCCCGGGGCCGGAGCGTCTCGAGTTCGGCGCGGGCCGCGTCGAGCTCGAGCTCCAGGGCCAGCTCGCGGGCCTGGAGCCGTTCCAGCCGCTCGGCCGCCTCGCCGTCGTGGGGGGTCTCGGCCGCGATCGGCTCGGGGTCGACCGGGGGCTCGATCGGGGCGGGCTCGGCCGGGACGGGCCGCGGGGCGAGGGTCGGGGCGTCGGGGGCGCGGAAGGTCGTCGCGCAGTGCTTGCAGTCGACGTCCAGCCCGAGCAGGCGGAGCGGGATGTTCAGGTCGCGTTGGCAGTTCGGGCAGGGTTGCGAGACGAACCGGGGCACGAGGAACGGCCGGCCGCACTGGTTGCAGCCGACGTGGTGGCCGACGTGCTCGGCGCGGGCCCTGCCGGTGTGTTCGCAATGGGGGCAACGGGTGGTGACGTGCGTATTCATGGGTGCGCCCGTGGCGATTTCGGTCGGGTGTCGGACGGCGAAGGGATCGGGCGCGAGTGGTTCCGGTCGATGTTCATGCATTCATCTGGCCGGCCTCGATCTCGCCCGCGGCGAACTGGTTGAACTCGACGTACTGGAGGTGTCGGTAGATCTTGCTCTGCCCCTGGAGCGACCGGGGCGGGCCCATCGCCTCGATCCGGCCGTTGTGCAGGACGATGACCTGGTCGCACGACCGGATCGTCGAGAGCCGGTGCGGCAGGAAGATGAGCGTGCGGCCGACGGCCAGGCGGGCGATCGTGTCGTCGATCAGGTGGCGGGTGTCGTCGTCGATCGGCGTGCCCGGCTCCTCGATGATGACGATCGACGGGTCGTGCAGGTAGGCGCGGGCCAGGCCGATCCGGTACTGCTCGTCGGCGCGGAGGTAATGCCCGAGCGGGCCGATGATCGTGTCGTAGCCGTGCGGCAGGTCCTGGATGAAGTGGTGCGCGTGCGCGACCTTGGCCGCCTCGATGATCCGCGGCAGGCCGAAGCTCTCGTCGCCGAGGCCGATGTTGGTCGTCACCGAGTCGCTGAAGACCAGGTCGTTCTGGAGGACGGTGGCGACCTGGGCGCGGAGTGACTCGAGCGTGACCTCGCGGAGGTCGACGCCGTCGATCCGGACGCGGCCGGACTTGGGGTCGATGAGGCGGGGGATCAGGCAGGCCAGGGCGTGCTTGGAGTCCTCGTCGCGCCCCATGATCGCGGTCCGCGACAGCGCGGGGATCTCGGCCGAGAGGCCGTCGAGCAAGGTCCGCCCCGACGGGCCGACGAGGGTCACGTCCTCGAAGCTGATCCGCTCGCGGAGCGGGGCGAGGAAGTGGGCGCCGACGGGCTGCTGGAGTTCGGGGCGGCGGTCGAGGAACTCGGCCACGGCCGCGGCGGCGCGGGCGGCCTGGCGGACCGACCGCCGCATCGCGACCCAGTCGGCCGTCGGCTTCAGCAGCGCGAGCAAGGCGGTCGTCAGCACGACGGCCGAGGCCAGCGAGACGCGGCCGTCCAGGACGTTGTAGCCGAGCACGCCGGCGGCGACGACCGCCGCGGCGCCGACGATCTGGAGCGTCGTCGGGCTCGACGCCCCGCCCAGGAGCAGCCGACGGCCGTCGGCCAGGCGGTGCCGCTCGAGGTGCTCGTCGAACCGCTCGTTGTCGACCCCCTCCATGCCGAAGACCCGGACCGTCCGGATCAGGCCGAGGTCTTCCTGCAAGAGGCTCAGGTGCACCGCCGCGTCGCGCGACGCGACCTCGGCGACCTGGCGGGTCCGGCGTTCGAGCGGCCGGACCGTCAACGCGATCACGCCCACCAGGGCCAGCAGGAAGAGGGTCAGATACCACGACAGGAAGGCCGCCAGGAGCAGCAGGCCGATCGCCAGGACCGGCACGCGATAGGAGATGTCGAGGTCGGCGAGGAGCCCCTCGTGGAGGGCGTCGATCTCCTTGGTGAAGAGGTTCAACGTCGGGCCGATCCCCTCGGTCGGCAACGCCGACTGGCCGAGGCGGTAGATCTGGCGGTGGACCTGCCTTCGGAGCAGCGCGATCGCCTTGCCCACGGCGTCGATCAGGGCCGCGCGGCGGAACTGGTCGATCACCGAGAGCAGGATCACGTCGGCCAGGGCCGCGGCCATCAGGGCCAGCAGGGCGCTGCGGTTCGACCGCAGGACCTCGGCGGACCGCAGCACCGGGGCCAGCACGCGGGCCCCGGCGCGGTGGAGCGGGTTGCTCGTCGCGTCCCAGTTGCGGGCGACCAGCGGATAGAGCCCGGCGTCGGCCGGGTTGAGGGCGTCGTCGAGGGCCGGCCGGGCCCAGGGGGCCTTTGCCTCGACGTTCGCCACGTCGGCCGGGTCGTAGGCGCCCCGGGTGGCCAGGAGCGCCAGGTACAGGCCGGCGATGCCGGCCAGGATCAGCAGCAGGAGCGACCGCACGACCCCGAGCACTCGCGCCGTGACGACGGCGCGGGGGCGGCTGTTGCAGAGGTTCCGAGCGCGTCGGTAGGCCACGGCTTGCATGCGACTGCTTCCGTCCGCCCGGCCGCCCCCCTCCGGGCCGCGACCCGAAGGGGGTCAGGCCACGTCGCGGTTCTCGAACAGCAGGAAGGCGAACAACAGGGCCGCTCCACTATACATCACGCAGTAGGCGAGGGCCCACAACACGTAGCCGGCCCAGGGGATCATCGCCCCCGTCGCGATCGACGGGCCCGCGTTGAAGAACTCGAGCTGCGGCAGCAACGACGCGAACAGCCGCGCCATGAACTTGACCAGCTCGTTGGCCTGGTACGATTCGGTGGCCCGGACCATGATCGGCGTCAGGTGGCCGAGGAAGAAGATCGCCAGGCAGACGACCAGGTTGACCAGCATCGGCAGCCGCGTCGAGATCGCCACGCTGATGCTCGTCAGCACCGTCACCTCGAAGAAGCCGAGCACCAGGCCCGGCAGCACCTGCTTCATCTGGTCGCGGCGCTGGGCCCACTCGGCCACCCCGCCGGCCGACTCGCGGAGGTCATACGCATATTTGAAATAGACCCCGGCCACGAAGACCACGCCCAGGAGCAGGAACAGCGCCAGGGTCGCCAGCTCGATGCCGACGAACTTGCCGACGATGAACTGCCGGCGGTTGATCGGCTTGGAGAGGACCGTCACTGCGGTCTTCCCCTCGATCTCCTCGGCGACCGCCGAGCTCGACGTCAACAGCGCCAGCAGGAGCGCCGCGACCGAGATCGCCGTCAGGCCGGCGTCCTTGTACATCTTGATGTCTTCGCCGAGCGTGAAGTACGGCAGGAAGACCGAGATGAGCAGGAACATCGTGCCCAGGAATAGCAGGACGAAGAAGGCGGGCTGCCGGGTCGCCTCCTTGGCGGTCGCCCAGGCGATGGTCAAGGAGTTCATGGGGGTGTCGTCTCGGTTCGTTGAGGGACGCGGGGAGGAAGTCGATCCCGCGTCGGCGATCGATGCGGGTCAGTGGCGGATCTCGAAGCCCAGGACCGGGGGCTCGCCGGGGGCCTCGTCGAGCAGCTCCACGCCGCGGATCTTGTCGCCGAACTCCGATCGGATCGCGTCGAGGAAGGCCGCGACCTCGGGGCCCGGCCCCTCGGCCAGCAGCTCGACCCGGCCGTCGCGGAGGTTGCGGACGAAGCCGGCGACCTCGAAGCCACCGGCCAGGCGTCGGGCGGTGTAACGGAACCCGACCCCCTGGACCCGACCGTGGTAGAAGGCGCGACGACGGACCATCGACGGCCGATCTCCGACGTGGCGGCCCGCGGACCCGGTGCCGACGGTCCAGTCTATCCCGGCCGGCGACCCCCCGGCAAGTCACCCGGTCGCGTTTCCGGCCGGGTCAGGGGGTCCGCAGCAGCATGCCGGCGCGGAGGGGGGCGTCGGCCGCGTCGAGCTGGTCGCGGTTGGCCCTCCAGAGCGCCCCGACGTCCCCCCCGCCGCCGTAGACCCGCCGGGCGACGGCCGCCAGGTCCTCGCCGGGCAGGACCCTCGTGAATTCGGCCTCCGGTCGGCGCGGGGCGACCGGCTCGGCCCGCGCCGCGGTCGTCTTGGCCGGGGCTTCCTCCGGGTCGGCCGGACCGGTCGCCGGCAACGGGACGCCCGGCGTCGCCTTCGGCGGCGGGGTCGGCCTCGGCGAGGGCCCGCCCAGTGTCGCCGTCGGCGGCGGCTCGCCGGGCCGCAACGCCACGGCCGCCAGCCCGACCAGCAGGAAACTCAAGGCAACCCCCGGCACCATCCCCCGTCGCATCGGCCCCGCCCCCGTTGCCCGTCGTCGATGTGGCATCCCAAGGCGTCGTATCACCCTCGATCGGCCGACGAGGCCCAGCGACTTGAGCCGGAATCGCGTCGATCGGAGGATTCGGTCATTGACACGCGTCGTGGCGCGTGCGACAATCCTCCACGCGACGTCGGCATGGCTTCACGCACGGAGACGCGACCGGACGAACCCCCCAGGGACGCCAACCATGACCGGGTTGACCGGGGCGGACAGGCAAGTTCATCCCCTGGTTTGTTGATCCGAATTGATCCACCGTATGCACGACTGACCCCCGAATCCCCCGCCCCCGGGCCGCGCGACGACCCCCCTACAGGGCGGGCCGTTGGGTTCGTGTGCCCATCATCTGAAAACCTGATCTCGATTGTTTGTTAAGCAATGGAGCCAATCGGAGAGGTGATGATCCAATTAGAGAACGAGATTTCTTTCATTTTCTTGACGGTCGCTTGACGAGCGATTGTTTAGCCTGCAAGCTTATGCGATCCTCGCAATCCGCAGACTCGACCACGAATCGGACCCGGGGGCCCCGCCCGCGCGTCCGTGGAAGAACCCTCCACCCGAATCGGCGAACCCCCCGAGAGGTTGACATGCGCCCGGTGCCAATGAAGGTCACCTACGACACGACCAAGGCCCGCCGCCCGCGCCACGGCAGGCAACCGGCCGCGAAGCCGCGCGTGCCCTGGGGCCTCTTCGACCGGCTCGAGCCCCGCACACTGCTGGCCGTCACCCCCGCGCCGCTGGTCAACCTGAACTCGCACACGTCGGCCATCACGCCGCTGACGAACAACGGCAACCTCAGCTCGCCGCAGGTGGCGATCGACCCGCAGGACCCGAACATCCTGGTCACCGTCGCCACGCTCAACGACCCGGACCTGGCGCCGGGCCCGACGGTGATCGCGCAGGGATCGATCTCGCTCAACGGCGGCCGGACGTGGACGCCGCTGACCATGCCCAATCTGTTCATCGACCCGCTCACCTCGAACCCGGCGGTCCCGTTCCCCCAGGCGACCGACGTGTCGGTCGCCTTCGACGACAGCGGGAACTTCTACGTCGTGGAGCGGCAGCACGAGGCGGGCGATGGCAGCGGCGCGATCGTCTTCCAGAGGTACTCGCTGAACGGGACCACCACGCCGGGCACGTCGGAATTCCAGTTCCTCTACGCGTGGGAGAACGCCACCCAGGCCGCCGAGGTGCCGACCTTGAGCGTCGACACCAACCAGGCGAACTTCAGCGACCCGACGACCCACGCCGTGCAGGCCGACAAGTTCACCGGCAACATCTACGTCACGTTTGACGAGATCTCGCCGATCCCGGCGAACGTCCCGCCGCAGTTGTTCAATCCCGACAACATCTTCATATTGGCCTCCAGCGACGGCGGCCAGAGCTTCGGCGACGCCGTGCCGCTCAACGACACGGGGTTCGCCGGGCGCACGGAGCGCGCCACCGCGCCGCGGACGACCGTCAGCCAGGGCAACGTCAGCACCACGGCCCCCGCCGGTCAGATCACGACCGTCTGGGACGACTACGGCACCGACGCGACGGCGACCCCGGTCCCGTTCGACCGCCTCATGGCCACCACGTACAGCGGCGGCACGAGCGAGTCGTTCGGCAACGGCGGGCAGACGATCTTGCCCGCCACCGGCGCCGCCTCGCCGTTCACCAAGACCACGACCACGGTGCCGATCGTCGTGACCCCGGACTCGCGGTTCTCGTTCCTCTCCGACCTCTCGGTGACTCTCGGCATCACCGGCACGAACCTCAACGAGTTCCAGGTCCAGCTCGTGGCCCCCAACGGCACCACCGCCACGATCTTCAACAACGCCGTCGATGAGGCGGGGAACAACACGAACTTGCCCGGCAGTCTGACGGGCACCGCGCTCGGCGTGGACACCAACGGCAACCAGATCGGCACGACCTTCTCCAACAACGCCGTCCCGCCGGCGCCCACGGCCGGCCCGGCGATCGGCGTCTATCGGCCCCCGGTGAACGGGAGCCTGTCCGCGTTCAGCGGCTTGACCGCCACCGATGTCTCGGGGACCTGGTTTCTCAAGATCACCGACTTCCGCCAGGGCGGCGGTCGGCTCGTCTTCGGCATCATCCAGCTCAACTCGGGCCTGACGGAACGGTCCGAGGTCCAGGCCGCGACCTCGACGGTCCTGGGGGCCGAGACGGCGCCCTACCCGCTGAAACCGGCGGCCAGCCCGAACATCGGAATCGGCCCGGCGCCCGTGCTCGCCTCGGACAACACCCTCGGCTCGTTCAGCCCGCACGAGGGCCGGCTGTACATGGCCTACGTCGACCGCAACCCCCCCGTGCCGGGCAACGGCGCCACGTTGAGCAACCCGGCCGACAACACCGACATCTACCTGACCTTCACCGACGACGGCGGCATCAACTGGAGCACCCCGGTCCAGGTCAACAGCGACTTCTCGCCGGTCGACGGCTACACCGAGAGCACGGCGGTCCCGGGCTACGTCACCGGCCGGCCGCAGTTCGAGCCGTCGATCGCCGTCGACCAGTCGACCGGGACGGTCGTGATGTCGTGGTACGACACCCGCGACGACGCCAGCCGGGCGCGGGTGGCGACGTACTTGACGACCAGCATCGACGGCGGCCAGAGCTTCAGCCCGCAGACCTTCGCCAACTCGCCGAACAACCCGACCGACGCGATCACCGGCAAGTCGGTCCTCGTCGGCCCGGTCCCTGACAACGAGTCGGCTGGCAACCCGAAGACCGAGGCGACCTTCAGCTTCGGCTACCGCCAGGGGCTGGCGGTGGAGAACGGGCAGATCCACGCCGTGTGGTCGGGCAACCTCGGCGGCGGCCCCAACGCCAACAAGACGCTGAATATCCTCACCTCGACGGCCGGCATCGCCGCCGGGCCGCGGGTCATCAGCGGGACCGAGGGGCCGGTCACCTCCACGACCATCGACGGCCAGACCTTCAACAACACCTTCGCCAGCGACGGCACGCAGCAGTTCACCGGGTTCACCGTCCAGTTCGACCGGCCGGTCGACGACAACCCCGCCGACGCCGCCGCCTTCGGCGTCGGCGACGTGACCGTCCTGTTCCACAGCGCCTATTCGGCGGCCGACGTGGCCGGCACACCGGTGGGGGTGGCGTCGGTCACGCCGTTGGACCCCGGGCCCGACGGCGCGACGACGTTCTTCATCCGGCTCCAGACGCCGCAGAGCGGCGTGGGGACGTACAGCTACTCGATCGGGCCGAACATCATCGACCGCATCCGCCAGCCCGGCGGCATCCTCGGCAACCCGATGGACCAGAACGCCAACGGGACGGCCGGCCAGGGTAACGACGTGTTCATCAACCCGGCGCCGCTCAACGGCATCGCGTTCCAGGCCCCGTACGACACGACGACCCTGCCGATCATCGTGCCGGGCCCGCACCTGGTCACTTCCTTCGTCCCCGGGGTGCCGCAGACGGCCGACAACCTCGTCCTGAACGGCACGGTCGGCGCCCTCGACGTCGTCTTCGACCGCGACATGAACGCGGCGAGCTTCACGCCGGCGCAGGTCCTGTCGATGATGGGCCCCTCCGGCGCCATCGGCGGGCCGTTCACCGTGCTGGCCGATCCGCCGGGCACGCCGGCGGGCCTGGCGAAGCGGACCTTCCAGATCGGCTTCCCGACGCAGGAGCTCAGCGGCACCTACACGATCGAGCTCGGCACCGGGATCAAGTCGGCGGCCGGCGACCTCGTCGACGCCAACCAGAACGCCGGGCTCGACGTGCTCCGCGACACGATCCCGGTCGGCGGCCCGACCCAGACGGTGACCGTCCCCTCGGCGAACGTGCCGGTGACGATCGGGCCGGGGCAGACGATGACCTCGACGATCACCGGCACCGACCCGTTCGTCATCCAGGGGCTGACCCTGGCCCTGAACATCACCGACCCGTACGACCCCGACCTCGCGGCGACCCTGACCCGGTCCGACGGCGTCAACACCCAGACGATCACGCTCTTCAACGGCGTCGGCAACACCGGCTCGACCTCGGCGCCGAACTTCACCGACACGGTCTTCGACGACAACGCCAAGACGCCGATCCAGAACGGCGGGGCACCGTTCTTCGGCCGGTTCAACCCGCAGCAGCCGCTGGGGACCTTCATCAACACCTCCGAGGTGGCGACCTGGACCCTGACGATCACCAACAAGTCGAAGACCAACACCGCGACCCTCAATAGCTGGTCGCTGAGCTTCGTCAAGCCGCTGCCGTCGACCGGCCTGGGCGAGCCGGTGATCGACAACACGCCGCTGACGTTCCGGATCTTCACGATGGACCCGACCAACCCGCTCTCCAGCAACACCTGGACGGCGGTCGGCCCGGCGGCCATCGGCAGCGGCACCTCGCCCGTGAGCGGCTCGGAGGGGGCCGGCACGGCGAGCCGCTCGGGCCGCATCGGCGGCATCGCCGTCGACCCGTCGGACCCGTCGGGCAACACCGTCTACGTCGCGGGCGCCAGCGGCGGCATCTGGAAGACGACCGACTTCCTGACGACCAACCCGCTAGGGCCGACGTACGTCCCGCTGACCGACTTCGGGCCGACCTTCTCGCTGAACATGGGGGGCATCGCCGTCTTCGCCCGCAACGGCGACCCGAACCAGTCGATCGTCTTCGGCGCCACCGGCGAAGGCGACACCGGCAGCCCCGGCGTCGGCTTCGTCCGATCGATGGACGGCGGCGCGACCTGGACGCTGCTGGACAGCACCACCAACGTCGACGCCAACGGCAACCCCTTGCCGATCAACTCGCCGCAGCGCGACCACATCTTCGACGGCTCGTCCTCCTTCAAGATCCTCGTCGACCCGCGGCCGACCCCCTCCGGCGGCGTGATCGTCTACGCGGCGATGGGCGGCCCGAACGGCGGCGTCTGGCGGAGCGTCGACACCGGCAACCACTGGCAGCTCATGCTCGCCGGCACGGCCACCGACCTGGTGCTCGACCAGAACAGCGGCACCTTCGACGCCATCTCCAACCCGACGGGCAACCTCCGCATCATCTACGCCGCGCTCCAGGGCCAGGGCGTCTTCATCAGCCCCAACCAGGGCCAGGTCTGGAACCAGATGCTCGGCGGGGTCGGCGACCCGCTGATCCAGAGCGGCAACTCCAACCCGCCCAAGCCGATCCCCGTCACCGCCCCGAGCTCGACGCCCAACGGCGCCTTCGGCCGGATCGTGCTCGCCCAGCCGTCGTTCATCGCGAACCGGCCCGACGAGAACACGCAGTACGAGGGCTGGCTCTACGCCGCCGTCGCCACCGCGGGCGGCGACCTCCAGGGCATCTACGTGACGAAGGACTTCGGCGAGAACTGGACCTTCATCCACATCGCCAATCTCACCCCCGGCCGGCTCGTCCCGACCAACAACATCAACGACCCGAACTTCGACCCGCTGATCAGCGGCCAGGGCAACTACGACCTCAGCCTCGCGGTCGACCCGGTCGACCCGAACGTCGTCTACCTCGGCGGCTCGGCCGACGGCAGCCCCAGCGGCCTGCTCCGCATCGACATCGCGGGGCTCTCCGATGCCCACTCGCTGTTCCTCAACCCCGACAACAGCCAGAATACGGGGCTGATGGGCAACACCGCCGACGCCGCCTCGCTCATCAGCGCCCCCAACCCGCCTGGCTACGTCCTGCTGACCCCGCCGGTCGGCAACCCGCAGTTCGTCGCCAGTTCCTTCACGAACCTGCTCCGCGACCCGAACCAGCCGTTCCTCAGCAACGCGACGATCTACGTCAACAACACCGCCGCGTTCAACAACACCGGCTCCGGCGCCACCTGGCTGCCGTTCGACACCGCGGTCGACCTGACGACCGACCAGCACCGCATCTACACCTTCATCGATCCCCTGACCGGGCTGTCGCGGCTGATCCTCGGCGACGACCAGGGGATCTGGACGGCGCTGGACAACGGCCACGGGCAGCTCGTCGCCAGCCTCGGCGACGTCGCCGACAACACCCTGCCCGGCGGCGAGGTGACGATCCCCGCGACCGACCGCAACGGCAACCTCCAGATCACGCAGTTCTACTACGGCGCGGCGCAGCCGAGCAACCTCGCGGCGCAGGTCGCCGCGGCGCTCTTCTACGGCCAGGCGCAGGACGACGGCTCGCCGGCCTCCAACCCCAACCTGCTGACCAATGGCAACATCAAGTGGGACGGCCCCGGCGGCGACGGCAGCGGCGTGGCGACCGACCAGACCGGCACCGGCGCCGCCTACGTCTACGACTGGCCCTGCTGCGGCGGCAACATCACCGACTTCTTCCAGGTCATCCCCGGCGGCGGGACGGGCGCCTTCGGCGGCATCGGCCGGACCTTCAACCTCGTGCAGGCCAGCGGCAACGGCGGCGTCCCCGACCCGCAGTGGCCCGCCGAGAGCCCGACCTACCAGGGCGGGCACGACTTCGGCAACTTCGCCGTCAACCCGATCGACGGCCAGCAGATCATGATCGGCTCGACCGCCGGCCGGCTCTTCGAGAGCGAGAACCAGGGCGAGTTCTGGCAGGTCATCGGCAACCCCTCGGCGCTCGACGGCACCCCGGTCGAGGCCCCCGCCTACGGCGCCCCCGACCCGGCGTCGCCGATCGGGGCGCTCGACAACTTCCTCTACGCCGGCACCGTCGGCGGCAAGATCTACGTCACCTTCACCGGCGGCGGCGGCTCGGGCAACAACTGGACGGACATCTCCGCCGGCCTCGACGGCTCGACCGTCCAGCAGATCGTCGCCGACCCGACACGCGGCAGCCACGACGCCTACGCCGTGACCGCCGACGGCGTCTACTTCATGGCCGACTCCTCGGCCGCCAACCCGAGCTGGCAGAAGATCACCGGCAACCTCTTCGACGTGATGCACAACCCGTTCAACAAGCCGAGCCTCGCCGAGACGCAGGCGCGGGTCCTCACGTCGATCCAGGTCGACTGGCGCTACGTCATCCCGAACAACTTCAGCGACCCCAACGGCCCGTCGCACCCGATGCTCTACGTCAGCGGCGAGGGGGGGGTCTACCGCTCGTACGACTTCGGCACCACCTGGACGATCTTCCCCGACTCGGGGGCCGGCAGCCTGCTGAACTCGCCCGTGCCCGAGGGCGACCTCCCCAACGCGCACATCAACGAGCTGAGCCTGGTGCTGGGCAACGTCGACCCGACGACCGGCCGGCCCGACGTGGCGACCGGCCCGAACCTCCTGCTGGCGACGACCTACGGCCGCGGGTCCTTCGGCATCCGCCTGGCGCCGATCATCTTCCCGCAGTCGGTCGCCTTCGACCCGAACCTGCCGAACCCCAACAGCATCGGCGGCGCCGGCAGCCTGACCGGCCCCAACCCGCAGAGCAGCCCGCCGACGACCTCGGAGGCCCGTCCGGTCTTCGACGGCATCAGCGAGCAGAGCGCCTTCGGCAACGTCGTCTTCATCACCCTCCTCGACCTCGACAACCCGAACAATCCGGTCATCATCGGCGGCTTCAACCCGGTCGACTCGTCGACGGCGGTCGCGGCCAACGAGACCGACGGCTTCGGCCACTTCGCCCTCGAGGTCAACGCGGGCGTCTTCGACGCGTTGAACCACACGACCGACGGCCTGCACACCATCGGCATCATGGCGACGGACCAGTCGGGGACGAAGGGGAACATCGTCCAGGTCCAGTTCGTCCTCGACACGATCCCGCCGAACACGATCACCGAGGGGCCGGCGGGCACCCCGACCCTGGACACGACGACCGACTCGGGGATCAACCCCGCCGACCTCGGCTTGCCGGCCGGCGTCGACGAGATCACCAACTTCGCCGGCCAGAACGCCTCGCGCCTCCCGATCTTCGACTGGGCGACGACCCCCGGCGAGCCCCCCACATCCGTCGTGCAGCTCCTCAGCGACGTGCCGTCGAACCTCGTCGGTGACGTCGGCCTCGCCGGCGCCGCCCTCGACTCCTACGTCGTCGCCACCGCCCCCGAGTCGGCGGCGAAGAACGGCGTCATCCAGATCACCGACGCCAACCGGATCGCCGACGGCACCCACACGTTCTTCGTCCGCGTCGTCGACCCGGCGGGCAACCGCGGCGCGCTGAGCCCCGCGCTGACGGTCCTCTTCGACACCAAGCCCCCCGCCAAGCCGACGACGCCGACGCTCGACACCGTCAACCCGTCCCCCGGCGGCTCGGCCACCGGCGGCCCCTCCCTCACCGACGTGAATCGGCCGTTCCTGACCGGCAGCGCCGAGCCGGGGTCGGTCGTCGAGATCGTCGACGGCTCGGGCAACATCCTCGGCCCGACGAACACGACCGTCCCCAACGTCAACGCCTCGGGGACCTACGACGTCCAGCTCTCCAAGCCGCTGGGCGACGGCACCTACACCCTCCACGCCCAGGGCCTTGACCTCGCCGGCAACATCAGCATCGTCTCCGGCGGCCTGACCTTCACCATCGACACCGTCAAGCCGACCAAGCCGACGCTGTCGATGCTCCGGGCCGACGACACGTCCTATCCCAACGACACGCCGACGCACCCGATCACCCGCGTCACCCAGCCCCACCTCCAGGGCCATACCGACAAGTTCGACTTCGTCGACCTCTTCTTCGCCAACCCGGTCACCGGCCTGCCGACCGGCAAGGCCATTACGACCGTCAACGCCGACTCCCAGGGCAACTTCCTCGTCCAATTCCCGACGCCGCTGAATCCGGGGACCTACAACGTCGTGGCGCAGGCCCGCGACACCGCCGACAACACGAGCCTCAGCCCCGTGTTGACGATCACGATCGTCACCCAGGGGCCCTCGGGCGTGCCGACCCTGGCCCTCGCCCCCGGCAGCTCGTACGGGCCGCCGGCCAACGGCATCACCGCGATCCGGCAGCCGTTCTTCACCCTCTCCGGCGGCGACCCGAATACCCCGGTCGACATCGTCAGCCAGGCCAGCCTCGCCAACCCGAGCCTGCCCTCGCTGGCCACCGGCACCCTCGGCGCCAACGGCAGCCTGACGCTCCAGCTGCCGTACAACCTGGGCGACGGCAACGTCACCCTCTTCGCCGTCGAGCACGACATCGCCGGCAACCTCGGCAACCCGAGCCCGCCGCTGAACCTCCGCGTCATCACCAACCGCGGCGATTACCAGGGCGACGGGAAGTCCGACCCCATCACCATCAACAAGGGCACCTCCACCTTCAGCGTCCTCAGCACGGCCACGGGCCCCTACACCGTCGCGTTCGGCCAGGGGACGCTCTACGGCGGCAACCCGGTCCCCATCCAGGCCGACTTCCTCGGCAACGGCACCGACCAGATCGCCGTCTTCCAGCCGAGCACGTCGACCTTCTACATCCAGGGCGTCGGCGCCTTCCCGTTCGGCCAGGGCACCCTCTACGGCGGCAATCCGATCCCGGTCGTCGCCGACTTCACCGGCTCGGGCAAGGCGCAACTGGCCGTCTTCCAGCCGAGCACCTCGACGTTCTTCGTCCAGGGCATGGGCGCCATCCCGTTCGGCCAGGGGACGCTGTACGGCGGCAATCCGATCCCGGTCGTCGCCGACTACGCCGGCGCGGGCAAGGCGCAGCTCGCCGTCTTCCAGCCGAGCACGTCGACGTTCTACATTCAAGGGGTCGGCGCCGTGCCGTTCGGCCAGGGGACCCTCTACGGCGGCACCCCGATCCCGGTGGTCAACGACTACACGGGCTCGGGCAAGGCCCAGCCCGCGGTCTACCAGCCGGGCACCCAGCAGTTCTTCATCCAGGGCGTCGGCGTCGAGAAGGTCGGCGGCATCGGCGACCTGCCGGTCGCGGCGCCGATGTCGTTCCTACTCTCGCCGAGGCCCACGTTCGCCGCGGCCTCGGTCGGTGCCGCGGCTCCGCTCGGCGCCGCGACCTTGTCGGCCTTGACCGGCTCGGCCGGCCTGAACCTGGGCGGCCAGGCGTCCCGGTTCTCGGTCGCGGGGTCCACCCTGCCGACCGCCCCGGCCCTCCCGACCGCGGCGACCGTCCTCATGCCCGCCGCCGCCGCCTCGACCTCGGCGGCAACGGCGCCCGCCGCTATTCTCTCGGGCGCGGCCGGGACGGCCACCTCGCGACGTCAACACCCGAACCGGCATCAAACCCCCGCCCAGGCCGCGACGGTCGACCTGGCCGCCCGGCCCTCGAACGCAGCCCATCCGCGGCGGACCCCGCAGGTCCACGACTCCTTGCTCACCGCCGCGCTCGACGCCTACCTCTCGTCCCACGCCGGTCGTCCCCGACGCGGCCGCCACGGCTGATCGGCCGGCCGTTCGATCGGAGACCCTCCACGCGAACCGCGCCGGGCCACGCCCGGCGCGGTTCGCGTTCGAAGGATCACACCGCCCGGGCGATCTTCCGGACCAGCGACGCCAGCAGCGGATGGCGCCGGGCCGCATGCTTCGCGCGGCGGGCGACCGCGAGGGCGGTCGGGCCGAGGTCGTCGAGGCCGGCGAGGCGGCCGCGCATCGCCTGGAGCTCCGCGTCGAGCGTGGCCATCCGCTCCGTCGCCGCGTTGAGGCGGCCGCACGCCTCGTCGAACTCGAATGCGTATCGTTGAATCGCGCTATAATGGGAATGGGGCGTATAATCGTCCTGGACGTTGATCGGGACGGCCAGGGTCGGCATGAACTGCCGGTCCTCCGCGCGGACGTAGTAGCAGTTGATCCCGTCGAAGGTCGCGAAGAGGTAGTCCGCTCCGAGGATCAGGCCCTCCCAGTCCTCGATGTAACCGGGCCGGCCTTCGATCAGGACGACGCGCGGCCGCCACCTCGCGAAGTCCGCCCCGGCCAACACCGCGCGCTCGTGCCCCTCGACGTCGATCTTCAGGAAGTCGATCGGCCGGTCCGCGTGCCGCTCGCAGACGAGGGCCAGCGTCAGGACCTCGACGGAGCGCCGGACGAACTCGCAGCCGTCGTGCGCGTTCCAGCCGTCGCGGAAGCCGGTCGAGAAGGTCGATCGCCCGAGCGACGACGGTGCCTCGAAGAAATCGAGCGTCCCGGGTCGGTCCGAGAGCCCGACGTTGAGGTTCACGTCGCGCGGCCGCTCGGCGCGGAGGACCTCGAAGACCGTCGACACCGGCTCGATATTGATGCCGGACCAACCCCGGTCGTAGAAATGCTTCGTGACCGAGTGGAGCGTAGGGTGGCAGGCGCCGACGTCGATGTAGAAGCCGGCTTGAGTGTCCCCGAACACGCGACGGAGCAGGACGTCCTCGCCATTCTGCGCGTAAGAGATCATCGTCATCGGCGGTCTCCTCGCCATCGCCAGCCGTCGGGAATCGGGGCCAATGCCGCCTCGGGAGAAGGGCGGCCGACATTATCCCGAGGACCGATCCCCGTCAATCGGAAAAGCCCCCGGTCACGCCCGGGAAAAACCTCGGAGCACGTCGCGGATGGATGGCCGCCGAACCCGCAGGATCCGCCTGGGCGACCTGATGCTCCTCCTCGTGTTCGTGACTTCGTGCCTCGCGCTCGCGCGGGCGATCGTCATCGGGGATGTCGTACAAAGGCGGAATGACAAGGTTGCGATCGACTTCATGATCGGCATGGGATCGCTCCTGATCTCGTTCGGCCTCGTGTCCGCACGTATCGCCCAACGTCGCGGGCGGAACCCGCTGAGGTGGTTCCTGCTCGGATTCCTATTCACTTGGATGGCGGTCTACCTGGTGTATCGCCTCCCCGCGATTCCGGGAGATCGCCGACGACCCCCAAGTCCCGCACCACGCGAGGAACCGGCCGGCCCGTCAACCCCCGAATCAGAATGCGATCGCGACCTGGCCGGGGCTTGACCGCGAACGGATCGGCGGACGACTTCGTAACCAAGGGGAGATGACGCCCCGTCGGCAAAATGGCCGGAGGGTCGGACGATGCGCTCGGCGCGGGTTGTGCTCGGTTTGCTCCTGGCGACCGCCTTCGGCCTGGCAACTCCCCCGGCTCGGGCCCAGTCGCCGACGTTGCACGACCCGCGCGAGATGCTCTCGAACCGCCTCCGCTTCGACGCCCTCGCGCTCTACAAGCAAAGTCGGTACGCCGACGCGCTCCCCTACTTCGACGAGATCCTCAAGCGCCAGCCCCGCGACCTGGAAGTCCGCATCAAGCGGGCGAACATCTACATCCGCAAGAACGACCCGATGCGGGCCCTGCCCGAATACGAATGGGTCATGCGCTACAATCCGACGATCCCCGGCCCGTACACCGATCGCGGCATCATCCACCTCATGTACGGCCGTTATGACCAGGCGTTGAGCGACTTCCAGCGGGCGATCGCCTTGTACGGCGCCCCGGGATTCCTGGGCGGCGGTGGCGGCTATGGGCCGGGCGCAGGAATCGGGGTCGGGCTCGGCATGGGGTTCGATGTCTCGCCGATGATGAACAAGGAAAAACGCCTCGGCAAGGCCGGCGCCCACGACGGCGCCGGCCAGGTCTACCTCGCGTGGGGCCGTTACGACGAGGCGATCGCCCAGTTCGACGCCGCGCTCTCCATCGCCCCAAAGGAGGACGCGAACGCCTACAGCGGGCGGGGGACGGCCCACGCGTTTCTCGGCAAGTTCGACCAGGCCCTCGCCGACTTTAACGCGGCGATCGCGATCGACCCCCGACACTCCCGCGCCCTCGGCGGCCGGGGGGCTGCTCTGGCGGACCTCGGGAGGATCGGCGAGGCGCGGCGCGACTTCGAGGCAGCCTTGAAACTCGACCCGACCTTCGACAAGGGATATGAGCTGATCGGCGTCCTCGACGCGCGGCTCGGCCGCAACGAGGACGCATTGAAGGACTTCGACGCCTGGATCAAGGCGAAGCCGTCGAGCGCCGAGGCCCGCAAGGACAAGGGGGGCGTCCTCGTCCGGCTCGGGCGTTACGAGGAGGCGGTCAAGGTGCTCGACGAGGCGATCCGGCTCGACCCGAAGCGCGCCGGGAGCTTCAAGAACCGCGCGGCGGCGTTCCTCGGGCTCGGCAAGTTCGAGATGGCGCTGGCGGACTGCGACGCGGCGCTGAAGCTCGCGCCGCCGAGCGCCGGGACCCTCTCCACGAAGGGCGCGGCGGCCCTGGCGCTGGAGCAATACGAGCGCGCGGTGGTCGAGCTCGACGCGGCGATCGAGCTCGACCCCAAGGACGCGACGGCGCGCCGGCATCGCGGCGAGGCTCTGGCCAGGCTCGGCCGGTACGAAAAGGCCATGGAAGACCTCGAAATCGCCGTGCTCCTCGACCCGGACGGGCTCGCCGCGCGGGTCACCCTGGCGAAGGTCCTCGGCGACGCGGGCAAGTACGACGAGGCGATCAAGGACCTCGACGCAGCCATCCTGCTCAAGCCCGCCGACGCCGACCTGCTCGCCGCGCGCGGGCACCTCCGGCGGGCGCTCGGCGACTGGAAGGGCGCGATCGCCGACTACTCGGCGGCGTTGAAGATCGACCCGCGCCGAGCCGACGTCTACGCGGCGCGGGGTTGGACGATGCTCGCCGCCGGCCTCGACGGCGCCGACGTCGACGCCCGCGCCTACATCGACCTCGAAGGCGGCCGCGACCCGAACGCGCCCCACATGGCCCTGCTCGGCGCCCTCGGCGCCCGCCGCGCCGGCCGCGAGCGCGAGGCCCGCGACTTCCTGGCCGAGGCCGCCGCCAACGCCGACCCGGCCGCCTGGCCCGCCCCCGCGATCTCGTACCTGAAGCGCGACCGCGACGTCCGCTGGCTGCTCGAATCGGCCCGCGACTTCGACCAGCGCAGCGAGGCCCACGTCCTCGTCGCGCTCGACCTGCTCCAGTCCCACGACCGCGACGGCGCCATCGCCCACCTGCGATGGGTCCGCGGCCACGCGACACGGCGCTCAATCGTCACCGACCTCGCCCGCGGCCTGCTTGTCCACCTCGATACCCTGCCCGAGCCCGAGCCGCCGACGACGGGCCTGGGCGCCCGTTGATCAGCCGCCGAGCAACGCCGCGAGGCCGCGGAGACGCCGGCCGGGGACGATGATCCGGTCGCCGGGGAGGACCTGATAGTTCGTCAGGGTGTCGCCGCACTTGGTGATAGCGTCCCAGTCGATCCGCAGGATGTTCGGCGGGCCGCCGTGGGGCTTGGGGCGGACGAGGTAAGCCTTCTCGACCACGTTGTTGCTGCGGAGGCCGGCCGTGAGGATCACGTCGAGCACGGTCTCGTTGCCGGTGCTGGGGAACTTGCCCTGCGTCGTGACGGCGCCCAGGACGTAATAGACCTTGCTCTGCGAGCCGTTGATGAGCCGGGCCGCGACCCGGATCGGCTCGGGGGCGGAACCGGCGGTTTGGCCGCGGCGCGGGGGCGGGGAGCGACGCTCGTTGGCGGTGAGGGCGCGGAGGTGATGGGCGATCTTCACCTCGATCTCGGCGAGGGTCAGGCCGGTGACGAAGATGTCGCCGGCGAAGCCGAGGTCGATGGTGCCGTCGGGCTGGACGATCAGGTTGTTCGTCGAGGGCAGGTCCAGGACGGCGGGTCGGATGCTGATCTCGAGCTCGTCGGGGGGCTCAACCCGGTAGGCCGGCAGGGCCGACATCTCGAGCTCTTTGGGCTGGTGGGGGTCGATGATGCCCGGCTGCTCGATCCGGTTCTCCTCGTGCCGCGCGCCCAGGGTGCCACAGCCGGCCAGGTGGACCGCCAGGAGCGCGGCGGGGAGACAACGGGATCGGGCCGCGGGCATCCTTGCGGTCATCGGCCGGCGCCTCCGCGCTTCGCTTCGGAAGACGGACCCGCGCCCTGGCGCTCCGCGCCGACGGCTCGGGTCCCCGACTTGTTCTCGGCACGTCGCGCCGTGTGGCTTGACCTTATTGTAGGACGGCGGCCGCCGTCGCCGCCCGCCGATCCGTCGAAGTTCGGCGATTGTGGCCGGTTGCGTCGAGGCGCCGGGTCGTGTATAGAGGAACGTCCCCATCGCCGAACCAGACCGTCCCCCCGAAGATCGGGTCGAGCCCGGAGACCGCGCATGAACCCGCGCCGCCTGTTCATCGCCAGTTGCATCTCGCTGATCGCCTCGGCCTTCTCGTTCGTGATCCGCCAGGACGTGCTGCCGGCCTGGGGCCACTCGTTCAAGCTGAGCGCCACGCAACTGGGCTTCATCGGCGGCCTGGCCTTCTGGGGGATGGCCTGCTCGATGGCCGTCGGCTCGTTCATCGTCGACTTCTTCGGCATGAAGAAGATGCTCGGCCTGGCCTTCCTGTGCCACCTCGTCGGCACAGTCATGACGATGGCCACACCGTACCTGTCGGGGATGGGCCTCGCCCCGTTCGGCCTGCTCTGCGTCGCGACCTTCCTCGTCGGCAGCGCCAACGGGTTCGTCGAGATCGGCATCAACCCCCTGGCGGCGACGATCTACCCGACGAAAAAGACGCATATGCTCAACGTCCTGCACGCCTGGTGGCCGGGCGGCCTGATGATCGGCGGCGTGCTCTCGGTCGTCATCACCAAGGCCCTCGGCCTCGGGCTGGGCGGGGCGGGCACGACGACCGCCGCGACGATCTTCGGCTGGCAGGTCAAGATGGTCCTGATCCTGATCCCGACGATCGTCTACGGCGTGCTGTTCTTCACCGAGACCTTCCCCGTCACCGAGCGCGTGGCCTCGGGCGTCTCGACGAGCGAGATGCTGGGCCAGGCCCTGCGGCCGATGTTCCTGCTCTGGGCCTTCTGCATGCTCCTGACGGCCTCGACCGAGCTGGCGCCGCAGGGGATGCAGAGCCTCGTGCTCGAGAAGACCGCCGGCATGAACGGCACCTTTATTTTGATCTATACAAGTGCCATGATGTTCACACTCCGGCACTTCGCCGGGCCGATCGCGCACCGGCTTTCGCCGGTCGGTATGCTCGTCGGCTCGTCGGTCCTGTCGGCGATCGGGCTCTATGCCCTGAGCTTCGCCTACAACTTCCCGACGGCGATCGCCGCCGCGACGATCTACGGCCTGGGCATCGTCTACTTCTGGCCGACGATGCTCGGCGTGACCGCTGAGCGGTTCCCGCGAGGCGGGGCGTTCCTGCTCGGCCTGATGGGGTGCGTCGGGAACCTGGCCATCGGCGTCGTCCAACCGTTCATGGGGGGGATCAACGACCGGATCACCCTCGAGAACATCCCGGCCGACGTGCGCGACCGGGTCGTCGTCAAGGGGGTCATCGATCCTGGCCCGGTGAAGGCCCTGCCGGAGTCGCAGCAGGTCGCGGTGCTCGAGGCGCAGAAGGAGGGGGCGAAATGGTCGTTCCGCTACGTCTCGGCCCTGCCGGTGGTCTTGGTCGTCATCTTCGGCGGCATCGCGCTCTACGACCGCTCGCGCGGCGGCTACAGGCCGGAAGTCCTGAAGTCCGAGGACAACGAACTCTCGCCGGCCGAGCTGGCGTCGGACTACTGACGAGGCCGGCGCGACGATGACCGACGAATCGCCGGGACCCGGGCTGTCGGCCCCGCTCCGGGCCGCCTTGGAGGCGGAGCCGACGGGGCGGAAGTCGTGGCAGTACGGCATCGCGCCGCACTACATCGGCCTGTTCCTCTGGATCGTCTTCTTCGACCAGCTCGCCCGGCGGACCCTGACCATCGGCGGCTTGCCGATGGCGGTCTCGGGGGCCGCGACGGCGGGCCTGCTCGGCTACCTGTTCCTGTTCTACGCGCCCGCGATGCTCGGCCTGAAGACGGGCCGGCCGCTGGCGGTCGTGGCGTCGAGCACCTTCGGGGCGCGCGGGTCGACGTGGCTGCCGGGCGTGGTGCTCGGGCTCGGCCAGGTCGTTTGGTTCGCGGTGGCGACGGCCTATGCGACCGACTTCTGCCTGCGCGGGCTGGTCGCGGCCGGCCTGATCGCCCCGGAGGCGTTGCGGCCCCTCGTCTATCGCGGCTGGAGCACGCCGGGCTCGCTGTTCCTGGTCACGGCCGCGTGCTGGTGCGCGGCGATCGCGCCGGTGGGCCACGTGTTCATGCGCTGGATCGGCGCCTTGATGCACGTCTACCCGGTCTTCCTGGCCGCGATGCTGGCCGCCACCATGATCTGGGCGCTGGCGGGCCTGGCCTCGGGGGTCGCGATCCCCTTCCCCCTGCCCTACGACCCGCGCACCGCCGAGCCGATCGTCCGGGGCGGGCCGCGGGCGTTCGCGACGATGATCCAGCTCGTCTTCGGCTTCACGGCGACGACCGGCCTGATCGCCGTCGACTGGGGCGCCGCCAGCCGCGAGGCCCGCGACGTCCGGCTCGGCGGCCTGATCGGCGTCGGCTTCACCCCGGCGATCGTCGCGACGTTGGCGCTGATGACGATCGCCGTCGCCGCCGGCCGCGGGCCGGGCTTTCGCGCGGAGCTGACGGCCCAGGAGCAACTCGACGCCTCGCTCCGCCGGCCCCGCATCCGCGGCGTGGACGACCCGACGGAGGTGCTGGCCGCGCAACGAGACGAGGCCCGCCGCGCGATCCGCGCCCTGGGCGATTCCCGGTTCACCTACGGCCACGTCCTGGAGGCGAGCATCGGCGGCCGGATCGGCGGGGCGATGATGCTCCTCTTCGGCCTCGGCTCGATGGCGCCGGCCGTCTACGCGGCCTGGAGTTACGGCCAGCGGTTCGCGGCGATCGGGCCGCGGCCCTCGCGCTGGGCCTGGACCTTCCTCGGCGCCCTGGCGGGGTTCCTGCTGATCGCCTCGGGCGTGACCTCTCACCTGGAGGAAATCTTCACGGCCATGGGGGCCGTCTTCGCGCCGGTCGTCGGGGCGCTGGCGGCCGATGCGCTGCGACATCGCCGGGCCTGGCCGGGCCCAAGACGCGGGGTGAACGTGCCCGGCGTGGCGGCCTGGCTCGTCGGCCTCGGCGTCGGCCTGCTCCCGCTACTCGGCCGCCTGACGCGCCCCGAGCGGTTCCAGGACGTCCAGCCCGCGGCGGTCCTCGCCTTCCTCGCGGCCTTCGCGACGTACGGCCTGCTCGCCTTGCTCCGGCTCGAATCGCGGCCGATCCCGCTCCCGGAGGCGCCGGCGCGGGAGGTGGGGGCCGGTCAGCGGACCTGAGTCCCTTGCTGGCGGAAGCCGTCGCCGTCCTTCTCGGGGACGTGCTCCTCTTCCTCGGCCCCTTCGCGGCGTTCGCTGTCGGCGATCGACTTCTCGACCCCCTTGGCGACCTTCTTCCAGGGCGCCGCGTACTTCTCGCGAGGTATCGACTGGGCGCAGCCCGCCAGGGCGGCGCCGATCAGCAACAAGGCGACGATGGGCCGGCTCATGGGCCCTCCTTTCGGGGACGGGTTCGGGAGCGAGCGCAGGGACGTGGCCTGAGATGTGGCCCGTCTCGATACAATACGCCCGGCCCCCGGTCAAGCCCGGACCGGACCCGTATCGCGGGGAAGGCGGGGAATCTATACTGGCAGGGGATGCGATCGGCAGTGGATCGGCCGGCCCTGGGGGGCGCGCGATGGGATGGGCGGCGGTCGTGGCGGTGTTGGGCCTGGGGGCGGGCCCGGGTGCCGAATCGTGGCCATTGGCCTGGTCGCCGGGGGGCGATTGGGTGGCCGTCACCCTGCCCGCGCGGCCGAGCGACCGGGCCGCGTGCCGGGGCTGGCTCCTCGGCGATGACCCGACGCCCCGGGGCGAGCCCGGCCCGGCCGTCGGGCCGACGAACCTTTGGGCCGCCCGCGCCGACGACGGCTCCGCAGTCTTGCTCGAACGCGCGCAGGGGCCCTTGACGGCGCCGGCCTGGAAGCCCGACGGCACCGCGGTCGCCTTCGGCCGGCTCGTCCCCGGCGACCGAGGTCGAGTGCGGTTCGAGATCGTCGTGCAGGAGGGGGTCGATCGCCGTCGCGTGCTTGCCTCGGAAGAGCTCGACGGCCCCGGTGAGGACGCGGGGCGGGTCCCTGCGCTGACCCTGGACTGGAGCCCCGACGGCACGTTGCTGGCGACGCCGAGGCTCCGGCCGAGGGCGCTGGACATCCTCCTGGTCGCCGACGGCAAGCGGCTGGGGCGGTTCGAGGAGGCGACCTGGCCGTCGTGGAGCCCCGACGGGTCGGCCCTGGCCTTCTTTCGCGGCGGCGCGCCGGCGACGATCGAAAAGGTCGATCGCGACCTCGGGACGCCCCGGCGGCTGGTCGAGGTCGCACGGCTGTTGCATCCGCCGATCTGGGCGGCCGACGGCCGCGCGCTGTTGCTCGTGACCGCCCAGGGGGGGCCGACCCGGCAGGTCGACCTGTCGCGCCTGACGATCGACGGCCATCAGTTCTTGCAGCCGGTCCTCGCGCTGGTCCCCCAGCGATTCCCGCGCCCGAAGACGATCCGGGGCACCTGGGTCGCGGCCGATCGCCAGCTCAAGGATTGGTTCGTCGTCCAGGACGTGGAGGGGGAGCCGTCGCAGGCCCGTCGGATCCGGCCCGGGCCGAATCCGACCCACTGGACGAGCGGCCCGCTCGACCCCGCGCCCGGCGGGGCCGTCGCCGTCGCGCCGGACGGCCGCCGCCTGGCCTTGCGGTTCGGGCCCGACGGCCTCCCGGCCCTCCTCGCGCCGGACGCTGGCGACGACGTCCCGACGCCGATCGCCCCCGACGACGCGACCCGGCGCGCCTGGCTCGCCGCCGTCCTGGGCGCGACCCGGGCCTTGCTCCGCGAGACCTATCCCGACCCGACCGGCGCCGGTCGAGCGACCATCCTGCCCGTACCGGGCGAGGAGCCGCGCAACCTCCCGGACTGGAACCTGATCCGCCTCCGTCGGCTCGTGAAGCTCGGCCGCAAGCTCAGCGACCCGCCCGAGTCGACCGGCGACGCGGGCCTCCGCGCCCTCCGCGACGAGGCCCGCGTCCTCTTCGCCGCGCTCGACGACGATTACCCCGCCGCCCTGGCCGCACTGGCGGCCGTCGAAACCCGCGCTCAGGGGCCCGACGAGCGCTGCCGACTGCTCGGCCTCCGCGCCCAGCTCCTGCTCGGCCGCGGCCAGCCCGCGCGGGCGCGCGACATCCTCGCCTTCCTGCGGCGGTCGAAGGCCGAGCCGCTGGGCCGCTGGGAGGCCGGGGCGAATGGGCCCGTCCTCGTCGCCGACCCGCAGCGGGGCGACGCCTGGGTCGCCCGCCTGGCCGACCGCGCCGAGGCCCTCGGCAAGTCCCGCGACCGCGCCCCGCGCCTCAACCTCTCCGTCCCCCGCACCCGGCCCAGCCCGGCCCCCAACGTCGGCCCGATCGACGAGGCTGTCCCCGTCCCCGTCGCCGAACCAGGCTTCCGACCGGCCTTCCAGATCCTGAACGATTAAGTATTGAAGAGAATACGTCCCTATTACTCGCCCGGTTGGTCGGTCGCGTGGAGGTCGGCGAAGCGGCGGGATTCGAAGACGCGGCGGCGGCCGTCCTCGTCGCCGGCGCGGACGTAGAGGCCCGCGGCGCCCTCGGTCGCGTCGACGAGGGCGAGGCCGCGCTCAGGCCCGAGCACCGAGGCCGCCGTCGCGGTGGCGTCGGCCGTGGCGCCGTCGGGCGCGACGACGGTGACGCTCGCCCGGTCGACGATCCCCGCGCCGGTCTTCGGGTCGACGATGTGCGAGTAGCGGACCCCGCCGATCTCGACGAACCGCTCCAGGTCGCCCGAGGTCGAGATCGCCCGGTCGTGCAACATGAGCCAGCGCGACGGCTTCGCCTCGCGCGCCTCGGGCCCGGCGATCGCGATCGTCCAACCCGCCGCGCCCGGCGGCGGGCCGCTGACGACGATGTCCCCCTCGGCGGCCACGAGGGCCCGATCGATCCCTTCCTTCTTCAAGGCCGCGATCGCCTCGCCCGCCGCGAACCCCTTGGCGATGCCGCCGAGGTCGAGCCGCATCCCCGGCTTCAGGAGCTGGGCCGTCCGTCGCTCGCGGTCGAGCCGCAATCGCCGGTGATCGACCTTCGCCCGGGCCGCTTCGAGCGCGACCGCGTCGGGCAGCTTCTTCTGGCGACGGGCCCGCCGCCAGAGCTTGACGACCGGCCCGATCGTCGGGTCGAACGCGCCGCCGGAGCGGTCGGCCAGCTCCTTCGACCGTTCGAGGATGCGGAAGAGGTCGGCGGAGACGGGCACCGGCGGCCCGCCGGCCTTGTCGCTCAGGCGGGAGAGCTCGCTCTCGGGGTCGTAGTCGCTGAGGGCCGCGTCGAGCCGCGCCACGCGATCGAACGCCGCCCGAGAGGCGCGTCTGGCGGTCGCCGCGTCCGGGCTGTATAAGAGGATTTTGAACTCGCTGCCCATGTGCGTCTCGCGGAACTCGAACCGGGTCAACTCCCGGTCCCCGCCGGCCCCGGCCACGAGCGCGATCGCCAGCCCGAGCCCGACCAGCCGACCCGCCCGACCGATGCTCCGCGACGCCATCGCAGCGACTCCGCCCACGAAAGAAGACGCATCAGGAACCCTTCGGAGCATAGCAGACGTGCGACAGCGTTCACAACGAGCGACGATCGGGGGGCTCCTGGCGGCCCTGGCCTGCCTGCTCGCCGGCGACCGGGCCCTGACGCAGGATTCGCCCGGCGCCCGGGCCTCGGCGACGTTCGAGACGTACGTCGAGAAGATCCCCGGCACCGACGTCAGCTTCACGATGGTCCCCATCCCCGGCGGCACCTTCAGCATCGGCAGCCCGCCGGGCGAGCCGAAGCGGTCGGCCGACGAGGGGCCTCAGCACGAGATCATCATCCCGCCGTTCTGGATGGAAGAGCACGAGGTCACCTGGGCCGAGTTCGACCAGTTCGGCTTCAGCCGCGAGATCAAGGGCCGCACGCCCGACTACATGCCGACCGTCGCCGACAAGGTCGCCGACGCCGTGACCCGACCGACCCGCCCGTATGCCGACGAGACCCATGGCCACGGCCGCAAGGGGCAGCCGGTCATCTGCATCACCCACCACGCCGCGATGGAATACTGCCGCTGGCTCTCGGCCAAGACCGGCCTCGATTATCGCCTGCCCACCGAGGCCGAGTGGGAGTACGCCTGCCGCGCCGGGTCGAAGACGGCCTACAGCTTCGGCGACGACCCGAAGGAGCTGGAAGCGTACGCCTGGTACGTCGAGAACGCCGAGAAGCCGCAGCCGATCAAGAAGAAGAAGCCGAACAGGTGGGGCCTCTTCGACATGCACGGCAACGTCGCCGAGTGGTGCCTCGACCACTACGCGGCCGACACCTATGCGAAGTATCCGCCCGGGCCCGTCCGCGCGCCGGTCGTCTTGCCGACGGCGAAGGAGTATCCTTACGTGGCCCGCGGCGGCTCGTGGGACGACGACCCCGACCGCCTCCGCAGCGCCGCGCGGCGATCCTCGGAGCTCGAGTGGAGCGTGCGCGACCCGCAGCGGCCGCAGTCGATCTGGTGGCACACCGACGCCACCTTCGTCGGCTTCCGCGTCGTCCGGCCGTTGCAGGAGCAGGAGAACCTCCGGGGCTTCAAGTCCCCGGTCGTCAGCAAGAAGACCGCGAAGTGAGCGAGCCGAGCCCCTTGTCCACCAACCAACAGGGAGAGAACGAGATGACCGAGCCAACCGGGACCAGCCGCCGGACGTTCCTGAAGGCCGCCGCCGCGGGCGGCGCGCTCGCGACCCAGCTGGGGGCCGTGCCGACGGTCCACGCCGCCGGCGCCGAGACCCTGCGCGTCGGCCTGGTCGGCTGCGGCGGCCGCGGCCGGGGCGCGGTGGACAACATCTGCGAGGCGTCGCAGGACGTCAAGATCGTCGCCTTCGGCGACCTCTTCCGCGACCAGCTCGACAAGGCGCACGAGGAGCTCAAGGGCAAGCTCGGCGACCGGCTCGACCTCGGCGACCGCAAGTTCACCGGCTTCGACGCGTACCAGAAGGTGCTCGACGCCGGCGTCGACCTCGTCATCCTCGCCACCCCGCCGGGCTTCCGGCCGATGATGCTCGAGGCGGCCGTCAAGGCGAACAAGAACATCTTCACCGAGAAGCCCGTCGCCACCGACGGCCCCGGCATCCGCCGCGTGCTGGCCGCCGCCGAGGAGGCCAAGAGCAAGAACCTCGCCGTCGTCGCCGGCACCCAGCGCCGGCACCAGGCCGGCTACATCGAGAGCATGAAGCGGATCCACGACGGCGCCATCGGCACGATCACCTCGGCCCGCGCCTACTGGAACCAGGGCGGCCTCTGGTCCAAGAACCACGAGCCGGGCTGGTCGGACATGGAGTGGCAGGTCCGCAACTGGCTCTACTTCACCTGGCTCTCGGGCGATCATATCTGCGAGCAGCACGTCCACAACCTCGACGTGGTCAACTGGGCGCTCAGGGCCCACCCGCTCAAGGCCGTCGGCATGGGCGGCCGCCAGGCCCGCACCGAGCCGGTCTACGGCAACATCTACGACCACTTCGCGATCGAGTATACCTACCCGAATGACGTCTCCGTGCTGAGCATGTGCCGCCAGATCGAGGGCTGCGCCAACAACGTCTCCGAGGCCGTCGTCGGCACCGAGGGGTCGTGGCAGAGCGGCGGCTACACCTTCCGCGGCTCGAAGGCCGGCCCCCGCATCCGCGGCCGCGAGACCAACCCGTACGTCCAGGAGCACATCGACCTGATCAAGAGCATCCGCGACGGCAAGCCGCTCAACGAGCTCCGCCAGGTCGCCGAGAGCACCCTGACGGCGATCATGGGCCGGATGTCGGCCTACACCGGCCAGGAGGTCTCGTGGGAGGACGCCTTGAACTCCAAGGAGAACCTCTTCCCCGACAAGCTCGCCTTCGGCCCCATCCCCGTCCCGCCGGTCGCCGTCCCCGGCAGGACGAAGCTGTATTGAGCGAACTCCCCGGCGTCGGGCGACCCCATCCGCGTCGCCCGACGCCCTGGCGCGGGCTCCTTCCCCGTAGGGCAGGGCTTGCCCTGCCTCTTCCGCGATCTCGAAGAGGCAGGGCAAGCCCTGCCCTACGAAATCCTCCACCCTCGATCCACGCGAGGTCGGCTCCCGATGAAGACAATGTTCGCCATGCTTTCCGTCCTCGGCCTCTCCCTCGTCTCGGCGCCCGCGGCGCAGGCGAAGGACGACGCGAAGGCCAAGGTGGTCGTCGTCGCCGGCCGGCCGAGCCACGGCCCGCGCGAGCACGAGTTCAACGCGGGCTGCAAGCTGCTGGTCAAGTGCCTGAACGAGCAGGAGGGGGTCGAGGCCGTCTTCGTCGGCGGCGGCTGGCCGTCGGACGAGGGCGTCTTCGAAGGGGCGAAGTCGGTCGTCTTCTTCATGGACGGCGGCGGCGGCCACCCGATGATCCAGAGCAACCGGCTCGAGACGATGAAGCGGCTGATGGACCGGGGCGTCGGGCTCGTCTGCCTGCACTACGCCGTCGAGTTCCCCAAGGGCAAGGCCGGCGACCAGCTCCTCGACTGGCTCGGCGGCTACTACGAGGCCGGCTACTCGACCAACCCCCACTGGACGGCCGAGGTCAAGTCGCTCCCCGACCACCCGATCACCCGCGGGGTCAAGCCGTTCACGATCAAGGACGAGTGGTACTTCAACATCCGCTTTCGTCCCGACATGAAGGGCGTCACGCCGATCGTCGTCGCGAAGCCCGACGACAAGACTCGCCAGGGCGTCAGCGCCTCGCCGCGCGGGCCGTATGCGCACATCGTCGCGGCCAAGGGGCGCGACGAGGTCCTCGGCTGGTCCACCGTCCGCGCCGACGGCGGCCGGTCGTTCGGCTTCACCGGCGCCCACTTCCACGACAACTGGGGCCAGCCCGACTTCCGCAAGCTCGTCCTCAACGCCATCCTCTGGACCGCCAGGGTCGACGTGCCCAAAGATGGCGTCGCCTGCGAGGTCTCGAAGGACGACCTCGAGAAGAACCTCGACCCCAAGGGCCGGCGGTGAACCGCGGGACGGGAGGGGGGACGGGCACCTCGAAGACTCGGAGCCGGTCCCCCCTCGTCGCGCCTCAGACGGCCGCGCGGCGACGCAAGTGCGCGGGGTTGAGGATCAGGTCGGCCAGCGCGTCGACGAGGGGCTCGGCGTCGGGGCCGTCGGCTTCGATGACCATGGTCTTGCCGCGCTCGACGGTCAGGCTCGTCAGGTCGAGGATGCTCTTGCCGTCGGCGGCGACGCCCCGATGGTACACCTTGACCTCGGCGCGGTACGTGGCGGCGAGGTTGACGAACCGGCCGGCGGTCCGCAGGCCCAGGCGGACATGGTCGGGGACGACGACCTGCCGTCGGGCGGTGATCCGGTCGTAGGACAGCATCGTGGTAGTCCTCCGGGACCGCCCTTCGGCGCGTTGCCGTCGCCCGACCGGCGCGGCGGCCGCGCGGGGCCGTGGTCCCCTGGTGTTGCTTCGACGGTGCAGAGGCTTGCTGGGCATCGTGGGGCCCGCGCCGCGCCGGTGGAGAGGCCGGCGACGGCGCGGGGCCAAGCCGCCCGCCGCGGGGCGGTTGGTGTTCGATTCGCACGGGCTTCGAGACGACGAGGGGCGGCCGCGCGGCCGACGACTCGACGATGGGCAGACGTCGGGAACCCAACCCACCCCCCGAGGATGAGTCGGCCGTCCGACAGCGTCGAGGCGCCGGCCGCGAGGCCGGGGACGCGACGACGAGGCGGGCCATGACCGAGACTTCCCTGTTCCGCAGAGAACTCGGAAGCGATCCCGCTTCACCCGCCGATTCTGGTCGTCCCACCTCCGCCCGTCAATCCTCTTCCCGCCGTTTTCGCGCGGTCCTGCCGACCCGCTAGCCTCGCCCGTCGCCCCGGATCGCCTCCACGACCAAACGCCCTACGAGGATCGGGCCTCTTATTTTTCATTATATCGATATATCATCACTTGTATTGGGAGTGGGGGGGGGAATAGGGAGACTCTCGGCTTTTTCGTGGTCCGTGAGCGCTTCTTGAGGCGCGGCCGCCGGCAGGCGGACGACGAACTCGCTCCCCTGGCCGGGGCCGGCGCTGTGGGCCGAGACGGTGCCGCCGTGCAGCTCGACGAGGCTCTTGACCAGGGCCAGGCCGATGCCCAGGCCGCGCCGCGCGGCGTCGCCGTTGCGCGCGCCGACGGCCCCGGGGTCGTCGGCCTGGTCGAAGAGGTCGAAGGCCCGCGCCAGGGCCTCGGGCGACATGCCGACGCCGGTGTCGCGCACGCGGAGGGTCAGGCCGTCGGCCTCGAGCGTCGCCGAGAGCTCGATCCGGCCGCCGGGGGGGGTGTACTTGGCGGCGTTGACCAGGAGGTTCGAGAGCACCTGCTCCAGCCGCGTCGGGTCGGCCTCGACGACGCAAGGCCCCTCCGGCAGCGCGACGATCAGCTCGTGGCCGCGGTCGCGGACCAGCGGGGTCACGTCCTCGACGGCGTGGCCGACGACGGCGGCCAGGTCGACCGGCTCGGTGCGGAGGCCCAGCGTGCCGCGGGCGAGCCGGGCGGCGTCGAGCAGGTCCTCGATCAGCCGGCCCATGTAGCCGACCTGGCGGCGGATCATTTCGCGCAGCTCGGCCACGGTCGCGCCGTCGAGCCCCTCGGGGTCGAGCAGCTCGGCGGCGTTGCGGATCGCGCCCAGGGGGCTGCGCAGCTCGTGGGCGAGGATGGCGAGGAATTCGTCGCGGGCGTCGTCGCGCGGCGGGCGGAGGGCGCGGTCGAGGAAGGGGGCGGCCATGCTCGCGTAGACCTCGACGAAGCGGGCGGGGCGGGGATCGGGCCGATGGGGCTCGTCGAAGAAGACGGTGACCGTGCCGATCGGCGCGCCGTCGGCCCCCGGCAGCGGCACGGCGACCGCCGCGCGGTAGCCGCCCAGCCGCGACCGCTCGGCGTCGTCCGGCTCGGCCTCGGCCCCGGCCGCCACGTCCTCGACGACCACCAATGCGCGCCGCTCGATCGCCAGGCCGGCGGGGCCGTGGCCGACCGGGAGGCGGTGGAAGCGGTCGCGATAGGGCTCGGGCAGGTCGATCGCCGCCAGCAGATCGAGCTCGCCGCGACCGGGGTCGAGCCGCCGGGCCTCGCCGCGCGGGGCGCCGAGCAGGCCGGCGACGGCCGTCAGCACCTCGGCGAGGGCGGCTTCGGGCCCGGTCGCGGCGGCGAGCCGGCCGAGCAACTGCTGGAGGT
Organism: Isosphaeraceae bacterium; assembly: GCA_035551935.1. Classification (GTDB taxonomy): domain Bacteria; phylum Planctomycetota; class Planctomycetia; order Isosphaerales; family Isosphaeraceae; genus DASZMJ01. Next base: position 1,637 of record DASZMJ010000196.1, on the reverse strand, counting down.
AGACCGTCTCGGCCAGCTCGTCGGCCAGCTCGCGGCGGGCGGTGTAGAGGCCGCGCTCGACCCGCTTGCGGCGGGTGATGTCCCACATCAGGCCGCGGAGCAGCCGCGGCCGGCCGTCCTCGTCGAGGACGACCCGGACGACCTCGCGGAACCAGCGGATGCGGCCGTCGGCCGCGACGACGCGGTATTCGTGCTCGCGGCCCTCGCCGCCCAGCAGGCAGCGCCGCCACTGGTGCTCGACGACCTCGCGGTCGTCGGGGTGGAGGCACGTCGCGAGCAGGTCGTGCGCCTCGCGCCAACGCTCGGCGGGATGGCCGAGGGCCGGCTGGCCCGCGGGCAACGTCAGGCGGCGGCGGCCGGTGGTCGCGTCGGCCTCCCACGCCAGGGCCGGCATGCCCAGCAACAGCTCGCGGAGCGACCGCGCCTCGTCCTCGGCCCGCTCGCGGGCCCGACGCTCGCGGGCGAGGTCGGCGGCGAGCCGCCGGGTGGCCTCGTCGCCGACCTCGCGGATCGTCCAGAAGAGGCCCGTCGGCGTCCCGTAGGCGTCGCGCAGCACCGCCACCGACATCGTCACCTCGAACGCCGGCCGCCGCCGCGGCTCGAGCGTGAGCGTCAGCTCCCGACGCCGCCCGGCCTCCTTCAGCGCGAAGACCTCGAGGCGGAACGTCGACCGGGCCTCACGCGCCACGAAGTTGGCCAGCGGCTTGCCGGGCAGGTGCGACGCCGGCACCCCCAGCAGCTCCACGGCGAAATCGTTGGCCTCGCGGATGATCCCGTGCAGGTCGGTCACGAGGAACGCGTCGGGCGCGTCGTTGAAGAGCCCGCGATAGCGATACCGCTCTCGCTCGACCGCGTCCCGCGACACGACGAGCTCGTCCCCCTGCTGCCGCAACTCCTCCTCGGCGACCCGCAGCTCCTCCATCGTCGTGCTGAGGGCCGCGGAGGTCTCCCGCCAGAGGTGGAACGAATCCTCGTGCCCGGGGCGACGCCCCGGACGAGGGCTCAGCTCGAGGAACCGGGCATGTATGAGCTCGAGCTGTCTGGAGAACTGCTCAAGGTCCATGCCATCACCTCGTTCGTCTCACGCTCGATTGATATCCCATCCGTCCCTGGACACGGAACGCGGGGCGACCGCGTCGACCTCCTGCTCCCGCTACGGCGGCCCTCAGGATGAATGACAACTCCGTCAGGCACGGGCTCGCGCCGTCGCGCGCCGCATGAATTGCAACCGGGATGCCGAGGTGCCGAAGGGGTCGACGATACCGCGTCGTCCGGCACCGAGTCGTCGGCCACACCCCATTTTGCGGAGTTCGGACACCATAGCAAGCGAAAAAATGCGGGCGCAACGGTTCGCTCATTGGCCCAGCCGACCCGCGTCGAAAGCTTCTCAGACCGGCCACTGTGCTTCCCACTCACGACACCATCCTCGACGTCATCCGATCTCCTGAACCCAGGTCGACCCTCGTCGGGTCTCGCGGACGCTCACGCCGGGTTTCGGGGGGACGGTGTCTCGAAGCCGACGACGTGACAAGCCTCCCGGCCCCGACCCGCCGCGCACCCCGGACGTCGCTGACCCTTTCGGATCAGCCTTCATGGATCGGAAGCGGTCGTCCGGGGCCCGATTTCGGGCCTCAGAA
>DASZMJ010000195.1:0-7244 GCA_035551935.1 Isosphaeraceae bacterium | reverse complement strand
GTCGACCTCGCGGGGCCGGCCCACCTTGTGGACGGGGATCAGCGGCTCGATGACTTGCCACTGCGCGTCGGTGAGGTCGGAGGGGTAGGGCTTCCGCATCGGGGCATGCTCCATCGTCGGTTGGCGTCGCGGACCTCCTCGAAAGACAAGAGTTTACGAAAATTCGTTATTCCCGGATAGCCTCTGACTCCGGGTGTTCATGGTTCGGCCGAAGGGATCGGCCTGTAGCCCTCGCGACAACCTCCAGGCGCCCGCGCGTGCCGCTCCAGCCGCGCGGGCGCCTGTCGCTCAGGCACCGATGCCGAGCACGTCCAATTCGGCCTCGATGCTCGCGTCATCGCGCTGGCTGCGGGCCCCGCATCGGGCCGCCTGGGTCCCCGCTGCGCTGTCGCGGGCACGTGACAGCGCCTCGAAGAACCGCTGGATGGCGGCCACGCTCGTGTAGCGCGCCCCGCCGACCTGGAGCGTCTCCAGGCGCTCGCCGCGGCAACCCTGGCCCGCCCAGCGGTACCAGGTCGCCACGTGGATCGGCTTGTCCCGCCGGCCAACGAGCAGGTTCTTGGCCTGGCGGCTGGCGAGCCGCAGCGGGAAGATCGGCTCGCGTTCGATGTCGATTGCCATTGGTCTCGCCCCCTCGATTGACGACGTTCACACACGCGAATCGTTCGAGGGCGGCGCGTCGGGAAACTCGCGGAAAGTCGAGTCGACCGCTGCGACGCGATATCGCCGCTCTTCCGGGCTGTCCTACCCGCCCGGGGAAAGTCGCGGAAAGTCGGACACTTGGTTTCTGGGGCAAACCCAGCCGCCGTTATCAGCCGTTCCGGCGCTTTGCCTCGATGTATCGGGCCAGCGACCCGACCTCGACTTCCCGCTTGGTCGGGCCGGGGCCTTGAGCGGCGCGACTCTTGATCGGCCAGCTCCCGCGATTCTTGGAGAGTGAAGGCAGGGACAGGGGTACGCCCGCAACCTTAGCCCTTCGGACCGCTTCGCTGGCCGCTATCCAATACTCCGGCCCCGCGCCGCCGGGTCCGGGCGTCAGCTCGCGGAGCTTGGCGAGGATCGCCTCGCGTAGGGTCATCAGCAGCGAAAGCGAGGGTTGCATGGCGTCCCTCGGTTCCCGGCTCAGCGACCCCTCCCACTCGCGGAACCGCGTCTCGAAATTCGGGAATGCATCGGGGCCGTCGGCCCGGTCGTCACCGGCCCAATCCCACTCGAATGGCCAATCTAAATATTTATTAATATATTTTTCCCACGACGAGGCCATCCTCCCGTCGTTCGTGCGATTGGCCAGGTTTTCGAACGTGGTTCGTGCCAAGGGATGGCTGTCGAAGTATGCATCCCAGTCCGCCATCTGCGCCGGCAGCTCGTGTGCGAGCAGTTCCCAGCCTCGCGCGATCGGTTCGATGACTTGGAGGAGGCGATTGACCTTGTCCATTAGGTCATTCAGGTCGACCGGATGGTCCGGGAGCGGCTTCAGGCGCATGGCGTGCTACCCTTGATCCTCGGGCCGGGGCCGGGGCCGCGCGAAGGGTGGCACGCCGCGTCCCCGGCCCCACTTCGGGGCGGCGTGCCCGTCGGCACGCCGCCCGCCCGAGGGCTCAAGTATACATGCGGATACGCCATGCCGCAATCATACGCTGCCGGTCGCGACGGCCCGCGGCTCAGCCGACGGCCCCCATGGCGGCGACGGCCTTGGCGCGGTCGGCGGCGGCGTAGGTCTCGACGACGGTCGGCGACGAATGGCCGAGGACGACCTTGGCGACGTCGGGGCCGAAGTCGCGCCGCAGCCGGGTCGCGGCCGCGTGCCTGAGCTGATGCGGGAACCAGCGGGGGACGCCGGCCTTGGCGCAGGCGGCCTGGATCGCCCGGCGATACGAGCCGACCGAGTAGCGCGGGCCGGGGGCCTTGCCCGGCCGGGCCTTGGCCCGCGACCGCTGCGACGGCTGGACCTTCGACTTGCGGACGGCGCGCCGCCGGGCCCGATGCTCGGCCATCGCCTCGGCCGGCGAGAACAGGTAGGCGTCCGGCTCGTCGGGCCGCAGCCACGGGCGTAGCGCCTCCTGCGCCCTCGGGCCGACGTAGATCGTCCGGGCGTGGCCGTGGATGTCGGTCTTGTGGCCGGGCGGGTTGTACGTCCAGACCGGGCCGCCCATGTCGAGGTCGCGCGTCCGCAGCCGGCACGCCTCGCCGGAGCGGCAGCCGGTCAGGCGCTGGAACTCGATCAGGCCCCACACCTGGCGGCCGACGAACGGCCGCACGGCCGCGACGTCGGCGTCGGGCACCGGCCGGACCTTGCGGCCCTCGCGGGCGCCGCCGCGGCCCTTGCGAAGCCCGCGGACGGCCGCCAGGCCGTGGTGGACCGACGGCGGCACGAGCTCCGACTCGACCGCCCAGGCGAAGACGCGGACGATCCGCGCGACGCGCTGGTTGACCGTGACCCGCGCCAACTTCGCGGCGACGAGCGTCTCGCGGATCGCCTTCAGGGCCGACGGCCCGAAGTCGGCGGCCGGCGTGCGGCCGTAGAGTTGCCGGATCGGCCGCAGGGACAGGCGGACGTTGTCCAGCTCGGGCGCCGACGTGCCGTCGGCGTTGCGGTAATAGGACTCGGCGAACCGGCAGTAGGCCAGGATGACCTCGTTGACGGTCGGCCCCGCCGCCGTCGCCGGCCCGGCCGGGGGCCGGCGGCCGCGCGACAGCCACTCGGCGACGAGGCGGTCGTAGGCCTCGCGGCTCTCGGGCGAGCCGTGTTTGCCGAGGTAGTGGTCCTTCCCCGAGAGCGTGACGACGGCCTGGCCGGAGGGCCTGTGGAGGCGGTAGGATGGCGGCCGGGGCGAGCGTTTCCGGGCGGGCATGATGCGGCTCCCTCTCGGATAATCCGGTAATCTACCGGATCTCCAAGGGTTTCGGGCCGCACCGCCGACCGTCGGCGGGTAAGCTGAAGGGCTTTCGGCGTGGGGGTTTGTGTCGATTGGAGACGACGGGGGTCGAACCCGCAACCTCCGCCTTGCAAAAGCGGCGCTCTCCCGATTGAGCTACGTCCCCGGGACCAGGGACATTCTGGCACGAGGCCGGCGCGTTGGCAAGACGAGGCGAAGGGGGACGGGCATGATCTACGTCGGCTTCGGCATGGCGGACATCACCCCGAAGGCGGGCATGCAGTCGCCGGGGGGCATGGGGAAACGGCGGCTCGAGAAGGTCCACGACCCGCTCAAGGCGGTCGCGTTGACCTTGCTCCGCAACGACCTCGCCGTCGGCATGGTGGGCATCGACGCGCTGCTCGTCACCGAGGAGGTCGTCGCGAGGGTCCGCGAGAAGGTCGAGCCGCTTTGGAAGGGCCCCGGCACGAACCTCCTGATCGGCGCCAGCCACACCCATTCCGGCGGGCCGATCGGCGGCGGCTTCGCCTCCGAGGCCGACCCGGCGTACATCGACCTGGTCGTCGACGGGATCGTCGAGGCGGTCACGGGCGCCTGGAACTCCTTGCACGCGGCGGAGGTCGGCTGGGGCAAGGGGCACGAGCCGAGCATCGCGTTCAACCGGCGGTTCCTGATGAGAGACGGTCGCCAGGTGACGCACCCCGGCAAGGGGAACCCCGACATCGTCGCGCCGGCCGGGCCGATCGACCCGGACGTCGGCGTGCTGGCGGCGCGGGCGCCGGGGGGCGAGGTGCTGGGCGTGTTCGTGAACTTCGCCTGCCACGCGACGGTCATGAACGAGCCGGCCTTCTCGGCCGATTACATCGGCTTCCTCCGCGAGGCGTTGCGGTCGCAGTTCGGCAACCCGAAGCTCCCGGTCGGCTTCCTGCTCGGGGCGTGCGGCGACGTGACGCAGGTCGACAACCGCCGACCCGGCCGCGAGTTCGGCCCGGCGTGGGCGCGGATGTTCGGCAACGCCCTGGGGGCCGAGGCGTTCCAGGCGGTCTCGCGGCTGGAGTGGAGGGAAGACGCGGTCCTCGACGCCGCCCGCGTGACCGTCCCGATCGCGATCCGGACCCCCCGCGAGCCCGCCGAGGAGGCCCCGAAGCTCGGCCTCGGCTCCGGCCCCGACGCCGAGGCCGTCTACGCCCGCGAGCTGGAGCTGCTGGCCAAGGAGCGCGCCAGGCGTCCCGTCATCGACTGCGAGGTCCAGGCCCTCCGCGTCGGCGACCTCGGCATCGTGACCAACGGCTCGGAGTTCTTCTGCCGGCTCGGGCTCGACATCAAGGCCGCCAGCCCGTTCCCGAGCACCTGGGTCGCGACCCTGACCAACCAGTCCCTCGGCTACGTCGCGACCGCCGACGCCTTCTTTGCCGGCGGCTACGAGGTCCGCACCGCCCGCAGCTCCAAGCTCGTCCCCCAGGCCGGCCAGAAGCTCGTCGAGGGGGCTTTGGAGGCCCTCGGCAAGCTGGATTGACAGCGCGATCCTGGTCGTCAAGGCGGTCTTTTCGGTCCTTCGGTTCGTTCCGCGCCGACAGGGCCCGAAGTGGGTTCGTTCCGCGCCGACGCGGGCACGAGCCGTGTGCGTCGTCGGCAAGCTCGACCCATCTTGCCCAAGGTTGGGTTCGTTTGGCGCCGAGGGGCTGGCCGTGGGTTCGTTTGGCGCCGCGAGCGCCTCGGAGTGGGTTCGTTTGGCGCGCGAGGGGGCCCGTTGTGGATTCGTTCCGCGCGGCGTTGACGGGACCCCCGGACTCATGACCTCAGTCTCTCCAACAGGAACATATTCTCCAGCCTTCGCATCTTTGGGTTCCTCTGAAAATCCCTGTCGGCGGGCCTGATTCAGGCCGCCGCGGGGGCGGTCCAGCGTTCTTCATAGGTCGCCTCCTCCTTCAGCAGCTTGTGGATGAGCACCAGGATCTTGTGCGCCAGCGCCAACAGCGCCTTCTTCTTCCCCAGCCGCTTCACCCACCGGCGGTACGTCGCCCCGAAGATCGTCTCCTTGGTGTGGCTGGCCGCCCAGGCGACCTGCACCAGCACCGTCCGCAGCCATTGGCTCCCCTTGGTCGTCTTGCCGCTGCGCCGCTTGCCGGCGCTCTGGTCGTTGCCCGGGCACAGCCCCGCCCAGCTCGCCAGGTGGCCGGCGGTCGGGAACTTGGTCATGTCCGTGCCGATCTCCGCCACGATCGCCTCCGCCGCGCGGCTACCCGGGCCCGGGATCGTCTCCGGCCGCGCCGCCGCCGCGACGAAAGGGAGCAGCGTCGACTCGACCCGCGCCGTGTATGCGGCGATCAGGCCCTCCAGCTGGTCGACCTGCTGCAGCAACGTCCGCGGCAGGAAGCGATGGTGGTCGCTGACCAGGCCCCGCAGGGCGAGCGTCAGCTCGGCCTCCTTCAGGCGCAGGCTGCCCCGCGCCAGCTTGGCCAACGCGGCCGGGTCATCTTCGCCGCCGACCAGCGCCGCGAGCATCGCCCGGCCCGAGACGCCGAGCACGTCGGTGGCCACGCTCGCCAGCTTGATGTTGGCGTCCTCCAGCACCTTGTGGATGCGGTTGACGACGCCGGCCCGCTCGGCGACCAGCTGCGCCCGCTGCCGGGTCAGGTCGCGGAGCGCGCGGATCGGCCCCGGCGGGATGAAGCTGGCCTCCAGCAGCCCATACTGCAGCCGCTGGGCGATCCACTCGGCGTCCTTGACGTCGGTCTTGCGCCCCGGCACGTTCTTGATGCGGTGGGCGTTGACCAGCAGGACCGCGACGCGGCCCTCCAGCAGGTGATAGACCGGCTTCCAGTAGACGCCGGTCGACTCCATCGCGACGTGGGTGACGCCCCAGGGCGAACGCACGTGTTTCGCAAATCCTTGTCCTGCAAGGATTTGCAATCTAGTGCACGGAATTCAACTAGTCGCAAGTTCTTTGCAGACAAGGATTTGTGAATTAGATGCGTTTGCCCTGGGTGACGCCCTCGGCGTCGAGCCAGTCGGCCAGCGCGATCAGGTCGGCGGTCGTGGTGCGGGAGGTGCGCACCTCGCGGACCACCCGGCCGTCGGCCTCGACGCGGCGACGGCAGGCGACGACGGTCTTCTTGTGGACGTCCAAGCCGGCGCAGCACGGATAGATCAGGTCCATGAGGCCGTCCGACAATTCGGCGCCAGCCATATGACGAGAATCCCCGGCGATTACCGGCGATTTCGCATCGATGATCGCTGATAAGATCAGCCCGGCTCGGCGCGGCTACGGTCGGCCGGAGGCAGATCGCCGAAATCACCCAAATTCCCGGCCTTCTCGTCATACTGCACTTTGCCAGAACTGACACTTGTCATGCGACGAGCCTGACCACACCTTCCAGCAGATGCCGGATTTTCTCCGACCACGGCTCCGGCACGTCGAGACGCTGATATTCCTCCGCCAGCAACTCCCGCTGCGACGCACGACGCCGGTCCGCATGCGACGGCCGCCGGCTCGCATCATCCCACGGGCGGTCGCCCCGGTCGCTCAACGACGCCTCGGGCCGGCCCCAGGCCCACACCTCGACCAACGTGTGGGCCCACGGGCTGAGGTCGAACGCCCCCACGTTCGACCGGCTTTGTGTACAAATTCGGGAGATTAGGCCGCGATCCTGGCATTCGGCAGGATCTGGCTGATATCCCCATAGATCCACTCTCCTGACGCCAAAACCGGCTGTCATCCCAATTCCGAATCAGCCTAATTGAAAATTTGTACACAAAGCTACTGGCATGGGACTCGTGCATCAGGCGAGGGGCTTGTGCATCAAGTCGTGCTGCGGGTCGGGCGGCGAGGTTGATGGTCAGAAAGAAACCGTTACAAAAACAGGCCATCTGGCTTCGGTTGCAAGTCCTATAATTGCTTGGGAAAACCGTCTGAACGGAGGGCGAAAAGCGGCAGGTTCCTGTGACAGATTGACAGTACCACCATACGCGGTACAATCGACTATAGATGGGCGACGGAAGGGTGTCGATGGAGGCTGCGACATGCCGAAACCGAGGAGCGGTAGCAGTTATCGGCTGAGCGAAGAAGCCCAAGAGTTGGTCGGCCGCCTTTCTGAATGGTTGGGTGTATCCAGGACTGGGATCTTGGAGATGGCTATCCGCAAACTGGCTCGGGAAGAGTTTGGCGGCGCCGCGCCGCTTCAAGCCCAGTCGTCGTCAGCCTCTCGCGTTTACGGGTCGCACACGGCTAACTAAGCAGGTCCGCAGTAGTTTTTTCACGGCCCATCCGTTGCGTGCCCGATCTTTCGGAGGCACGCCATGGAACGACTCAAGCTCAACGGCTGGCAGCGGCGCCGCTTGTGGCGCCAGTCGGGGTCGACCCGTGAC
>DASZMJ010000194.1:0-13484 GCA_035551935.1 Isosphaeraceae bacterium | reverse complement strand
CCTGGTGCTCTGCCAGGAGGCCGTGGCGCCGTTGACCCTGGTGACGGCGCGGACGATCGGCCTGATGACGATGATCGACGGCGGCAAGCATGACCACAAGATCCTCGCCGTCGCCGTCGGCGACCCCGAGTTCAACAGCTTCCGCGAGGCCGAGGAGCTGCCGCCGCACCGCCTGAACATGCTCCGGCGGTTCTTCCAGGACTACAAGATGCTGGAGGGCAAGACGGTCGAGGTCAACGACATCCAGTCGGCCGAGCTCGCCACCCCGATCGTCGAGGACGCCCTCCAGCGCTACAGCCGCCACCGCCGCAAGGGGTTCCATTAAGTGATGCGCGCGGTCGTCGTCGGCGGCTCCGGGCAGATCGGCGGCTGGCTCCTGCGGCACCTGGCCGACCGCGGCCACGAGGCCGTCGGCACGTATTGCAGCGTCCCGTTTCCCGGCCTCGATCACCTCGACGCCGCGAATCATGCGGCCTCGGCCGCCTGGCTCCGCGCCCAGCGGCCGGACGTGGTCTTCTACCCGGCCGGCTTCACCTGGGTCGACGGCTGCGAGAAGGACCCCGCCCGCGCCCGCGCCGCCAACCGCGACGATCCCCTGAACCTCGCCCGCGCCTCGGCCGACGTCGGGGCCCGGTTCGTGTCGTTCTCGACCGATTACGTCTTCGACGGCGCCGGCGGCCCCTACTCGGAGGACGACCCGCCGAACCCCCTGTCCGTCTACGGCCGCGCGAAGCTTGAAGCCGAGATCGCCCTGGCCGAGGCCCTGGGGGACCGGCTCCTGACCATCCGCACCTGCTGGGTCTTCGGCCCGGAGCGGCAGGGGAAGAACTTCGCGTATCAGTTGGTGAAGACGCTGCGGGCCGGCAATCCCCTCCTTTGCCCCTCGGACCAGTGGTCGAGCCCGAGCTACGGGCCCGACGTCGTGTTGGCGGCGGTGCGGCTGGCGGAGGACCGGGCGTCCGGTCTTGAACACGTCGCCGGGCCCGAGACGATCTCCCGCCCCGACTTCGCCCGCGCCCTGGCCGAAGCCTTCGGGCTCGACCCCGCCGGGATCGTCGCCAAACCGACGGCCGAGCTCGGCCAGGGTGCTCCACGCCCCTTGCGCGCGGGCCTGCGGATTGATCGCCTCGATCGCCGCTGGCCCGGCCTGATGCGCCCCCTGAGCGCGACCCTCCCCGACTTCCTCGCGCGCCTGGACGCGCGCGAAGGCTGGGCCGATCCGCGCAGCTGATCGTACATGGTCGGCCTCCGTCCCTCTTCCATAACCCGAAGCGCAAGCGAGGGCCTTTTTCATAATAAGAAGGCACTCGTTTGCGCTTCGGGTTACCAAGAGGATGGCACCGAGCGTGGCTGCTTCGAGCGGTCGTGCGGAGATCGCCGATCCCGCGGAAAACTCGGGTTATTCGCGAGGCAAGGGGCCGCGTTCGGGCGCGAACCTCATCATTTCGGCTGGCCCGAGCGGCGGCTTGAGGGAATCTCGAAAAAAGCGCGGGGCGCGGCGTCGCGTCGGCCGATCGGCGTGTAGACTTGAGGCGAAGGTCGAGGAATCGGGCCGGCGCCGGGTCGTGTCGGATCGGGTCCGGCCCGAGATTCGAGAACGAGTCGAGGTGTGCTCATGGCCGCTTGCGTGCCGAACGTCCCCCGTCCGCGCCGGGGTGGGCCCGGCTGGGCCCTGGTCGTCGCCGTGCTCCCGCTGGCGATCGCGGGTTGCAGTCAACATCGCCGCTCGTCGATGCGTCCGATCTACGCGGCGCCGATGACCGTGCCCGAGCCCTGTTCGCCCGGCGACCCCGGCTGTCCCGCCGCGAGCGGCGGCGGCACGATCACGATGCCCCCGACGGGCTCGGGCGCGGTGCCGATGGAGACGCCGGCCGCGGGGGGGACGAGGATGGAGCCGGGCCTGAATCCGAACGGCGGGGCGCCGGGGTCGAGCTCGACGGTGACACCCGGCACGGGCCGGGCGCCGCGGGCGAGCTCGACCCGCGTCGCGGCCTTGCGGTCGGCGGTCGAGCCGTTCGTCGACGACCCGCAGGACCTCTTCGCCCCGCCGAAGGCCGACCGGGCATGGAAGTACGTCGTGTTGCACCACAGCGCGACGCCGACGGGCAGCTACGCCCAGATCGACCGCGAGCACCGCCAGGTGCGCGGATATACCGGCTGCGGCTACCACTTCGTCATCGGCAACGGCACCGACAGCCCCGACGGCCGCGTCGAGGTCGCCCGCCGCTGGTCCGACCAGAAGGCCGGCGCCCATTGCCGCGACGGCAAGCATCCCGACGTGAACGAATATGGGATCGGCATCTGCCTGATCGGCGACTGCGACAAGGCCCCGCCGACCCCGAAGCAGGTCGAGGCGGCCCGGGCGCTCGTGGCCTACCTGGAGGCCCGCTACGCCATCGTGCCGGACCACATCGGGACACACACCCTGCTCGCCGGCACTCCCACGGCCTGCCCCGGCTCTCAGTTCCCGACGCAGGCCATCCTGAAGTCGCGCGGGCTGGCCAACCGCTGAGCCCGGCTCGGCTCATGTCCGGCCCTCGCGACGTCGCAGGGCTTCGTGCAACAGGGCGATGACGCTCATCGAGTCGGTGATCCGACCCTCGTCCAGCATCCGCCGCGCCTCGTCCCAGGGGACGTGGAGGACCCGCAGCCGCTCGGTCCCCTCCGGCGCGCTGGGGCCCGGCACGAGGCCGGTCGCGCGGAAGACGATCGCCTCCTCGTCGCTGACCGAGTTCGACAGGTGCGACACCGCGATCCGTTCGAGGTGCCCCGCGACCAGCCCGGTCTCCTCGCGCAGCTCCCGCAGCGCGGCGTCTTCCGGCGACTCGCCCCGGTGACACCCCCCCTCGGGGATCTCCCACGAATATCGGTCGATCGGGTAGCGGTGCTGGCCGACGAGCCAGACGTCCCCGTTTTCATCGACCGGCAGGACGCCCACCGCCTTGTTGTGGAACTCGACGACCCCATAGATCCCCTCCGACCCGTCCGGCCGGATCACCCGGTCCTCGCGCACCTTGATCCACGGGTTTTCATAGATCTCCCTCCGGCCCAGGGTCGTCCACGGGTTCGATTCGTCGGTCATGGGTCCTTGGCCATCTGCCTTCTGCCCTCTGTCATTCGCCCTCTGTCCCCTGCCCGCTGCCCTCCCCTCATTACCCCTTCATCGCCGCCTTGAGGGTGGTGCCCATGTCGGCGGGGCTCTTGGCGACGAGGATGCCGGCGGCTTCGAGGGCGGCGATCTTGTCGGCGGCCTTGCCGGAGCCGCCGGAGATGATGGCGCCGGCGTGGCCCATGCGCTTGCCGGGGGGGGCGGTCTGGCCGGCGATGAACGCGGCAAGCGGCTTGGTGAACCCGCCCGACTTCTTCAAGGCCGCCGCCTGCTCCTCCGCGTTGCCGCCGATCTCGCCCATCATCAGAACCGCGTCGGTGTCCGGGTCGGCCTGGAAGAGCTTGAGGGCGTCGACGAAGCTCGTGCCGTTGATCGGGTCGCCGCCGATGCCGACGCAGGTGCTCTGGCCGATGCCGAGGTTCGTGAGCTGCCAGACGCCCTCGTATGTCAATGTTCCCGACCGGCTCACGACGCCGACGCGCCCGGCCTTGTGGATATAGCCCGGCATGATGCCGATCTTGCATTGCCCCGGCGTGATCACGCCCGGGCAGTTCGGGCCGATCAGGCGGGCCTTCGGGTGGTGGATCCTGAGGTACTCGACCGCGCGGGCCATGTCGAGCACGGGGATGCCCTCGGTGACCGCGACGATGAGCGTGATCCCCGCATCCGCCGCCTCGAGGATCGCGTCGGCGGCGCCCGGCGGCGGGACGAAGATCATCGTCGCGTTCGCCCCCGTCTTCGCGACCGCCTCGTGGCACGTGTCGAAGACCGGCACGCCCACCGCCGTCTGACCCCCCCGGCCCGGCGTCACCCCGCCGACGAGGTTCGTGCCGTATCCCTTGCACTGGGTCGCATGGAACTCCCCGGCCTTGCCGGTGATCCCCTGGCAGATCAGGCGCGTGTTCTTGTCGGCGAGGATGCTCATGGATCGATCTCGTGATGTCTAATCGTCGCGTCATTCGTCAGGTCGGCCACCCCGAAGCGGCGACCTCAACCCCGATCCTTCCAGTGATCCGGCTCCCGGTGGAGGTTCGCTACCGCGACGATGAGAACCTCGTCGCCCCGGGCTCGATAGATCACGCCGTAGGGGAAATGTCTCAGGCGGCACCGCCGGAACGCCGCATCCAGCGCCTGCCACGCCTCGGGCAGTTCCTCGATCCGCCTCACGGCCGCCCGGATCTCCTCGAGGAAGCGGCGTCCGAGTCCCTCCTGGCGTGATTCGTAGAAGGCCACGGCCTCCCTCAGGTCGTCACGGGCCGCCTCGAGGAATCGCGCGGTCATGACGACTCGAACTCCGCGAAGACGTCGGCGGCGGGGATGTCCTTCATCCGACCCGCCTCGAATGCCTCAAGGCGATGGGCCGCCTCCTTGGCCCAAAGCTCATCGATACGCGCATCGGCCCGATCGAGGCTCGCGAGGAGTTCCTCCGCGAGGCTCGCCCGCTCGATCGCCGGCAGCGCCATCGCCTGCTTCAGGAGTTCCGCCGCCCCCGACGACATCCGCATCTCCTCTCGTGGGTTCAGCCTCCCGGCGTTTCGATCAAAGATTTCAACCGCGCCGCGAGCTCCGGCGGAAATCGCGGGCACCAGTACTCGTCGATCAGCCCGACGTCGATCAGGTCGCGAAGGTGGGTCCGATCCGTGTCCCGGAAGTCCGTCAGCTTGATCTGGACCAGGGCCGGAAGCGAGACAACTCGGAATAAACCCGCGTCTTCCGATTCGTCGACATCCGGGTTCGCCAACGACTCATGTAGTCTCACCTTCTCGTTCGCGAAGACGAGACGGACCGCGTCCCTCGCCTTCGCCTCGGGGCCGTCGAGGAACAGGTCGAGGTCCGACGAGTGGCGATGGACGAAACCGGCCCCTTCGAGGGCGCTCTTGACGGCATCGAGGTCGGATCGACGGACCAGGATGTCCACGTCCCTCGTGGTCCTCGCCGCCGACTCGTCCACCCGGCTCACCCACGCGGCCACCGCGTTCTCTCCCGCGACCGCGTACGCGATCCCCGCTCTCTCCAGGGCCCCGACCGCCCTCGACAGCCGCTCGCGCACCTTCTCCACGGCCCGCACCATCCGATCCAGGGAAAAAGGAGAGAATTGGGTTGACATCAATCACTCTTAAAAAAGAGCATCCGGATTCGAGTCTTAGTGATCCCCGTGGAGTGGTCGCGGCGAATCGTGACGCGCCTCTGGTGGGCGGCTAGCCATCACGGGAGGGTCTCCAGTTCTTCGAGTTCTCCACCGCAGTTCGAGCAGGATCGTACCGAGGCGCGATAAATGAATCCACAGTCTTGGCAGACCCTGGCGTCGTCGCCGAGTGCGGCGGCGACGATCGACTCGGCGTCCTCTCGCTTGAGGCCCTCGCCGATCAGCTTGCGCTCGACCATGTGCGTCGGCATCCCCGAGTCGAGGTCGAGGCGGGCGCGGCGAGCGGCGCGCTCGGAGGGGGACGGGGGCGTGTACGACAGGATTTCGTCGGTGTACTGCAGGCCGCAGGTCCGGCACTCGACGTACTCGCCGAGGTTCGCGGTCGGGAACAGGGGGATCCAGAAGAGGGTGAAGTAGCGGGCGACGCGGCGGTGGGAGTACGTCCTCGACTGGTCGCACTCGGGGCAGTGGAAGTCGCCCGAGCCGAGATCGATGACCCGCACGCGCGAGCCCCACACGAGGATGAACATCGCACGCCCCTTCGGCGTTCCCGAATTCGACGGGGCCCGGCCCGATCACGCCGCCCCCTTCGCCGCGGCGACGACCTTCTGCGCGGCCTCGGTCAAACCGGAGGCGGTGATGATCTTGCGGCCGGACTCGTCGAGGAGCGTCTTCCCTTGCTGGACGTTGGTCCCTTCGAGGCGGACGACGAGGGGGACGCGGAAGTCGATCTCGTCGTAGGCGGCGAGCAGCGCGGAGGCGATGGTGTCGCACTTCATGATGCCGCCGAAGATGTTGACGAGCACGGCCTTGACGTTGGGGGTGCCGAGCAGGATGCGGAAGGCCTCGAGGACCTGGTCCTTGTTGGCGCCGCCGCCGACGTCGAGGAAGTTGGCCGGCTCGCCGCCGTGGTACTTGATCAGGTCCATCGTGCTCATCGCCAGCCCGGCACCGTTGACGAGGCAGGCGATGTCGCCGTCGAGGCTGACGTAGCTCAGGCCGCTCCGCGAGGCGCGGAGCTCGTTGGGGTCCTCCTCAGTCGGGTCGAGCAGGCAGGCGACGTCCTTGTGGCGGAACAGCGCGTTGTCGTCGAAGTTGAGCTTGCAGTCGAGCGCCAGCACGTCGCCCGACTCGGTGACGATCAACGGGTTGATCTCGGCGAGCGAGGCATCGTAATCGACGAACATCTTCACGAACGCCTTGAGGAACGCGGCGCCCTTCTTGGCGGTGTCGCCCGTGAAGCCGAGGGCCTTGCAGACCTTGCGGGCCTGGAAGTCCTGGAGGCCGAGGCCGGGGTCGATCGGCTCGCGGTGGATTCTCTCGGGGTGCTCGTGCGCGACGGTCTCGATCTCGACGCCCCCCTCGGTCGAGGCCATCAGCACGGGACATTGCAAGGCGCGGTCGATCGCCAGGCCGAGGTAGAGCTCGCGGGCGATGTCGTGGCCGACCGTCACGAGCACCTTGGAGATCGCCTGCCCCTCGGCGCCGGTCTGATAGGTCACGAGCGTCTTGCCCAGGAGGCTCGCGGCGGCCCTCTGCGCGTCTTCACGAGAGCGGACGAGCTGGACGCCCTTGGCCATCCCTTCGGGGCGAGGCTTGCGGCCGGAGGCGACCTCCAGGGCGAGTGCGCGGTCGTCGTTCGGCCCGACGGCGACCCCCTTGCCCCGGCCGCCGGCATGCACCTGCGCCTTGACGACGACCAGCGGCGCCGCCAGGCGGTCGAAGGCCACGGCCGCCTCCTCGGGCGTCGTCGCGACGACCCCCGCCGGCACCGCGACGCCGGCCGCCCGGAGGAGTTCCTTCGCCTGATATTCGTGGACCTTCATCGCTGCATTCCCGCCTCGTGTGTCGCAATGCCGACTCGACCCGACGTCCGGCCGTTGTACCACGCGCCCATCGGGCCCTTCCAGACCCCGGCCCCGTCGATTTGCCCCGGCCGGGACCCCGTGATAGGGTTCCAGGATCGACCGGAACACCGCCGGAGCCCTTGCCGATGACCCGACTCAAGTCCCTGGCCGTCCTCGGCCTGCTCGGGGTCCTTCTCGCGACTTCAACGGCCGAGGCGGGCTGGGGCCGACGTCGGGGACGGGCGACGGCGCACCGCCACCAGACCACGCGCGACGATCGCGTCAATTCGTTCACCCCGTATCGTTTCGACCACGAAGGCTATCAAGGTTACAACCTCGGCGCCTTCGATATCCCCGAGGTCCGCGCCCGCCGCGGCGAGGTTACCCCTTCGGGATTCACCGTGCTCCGGTTCCCGCTCCCCTGGCGACGGTCCTATCCCTGAGCGGGTCATTCTCCCGTCACGACCCGATCGACGACGCGCACGACGAACGGATGGAGCCCGGCCCACCGGATCTCGTCGCGCGCGGTGTCGCCGTCGCGGGAGCCCCACCAGAGGACGGGCGGGGCATCGACCATACCTGACGAATCGAGGGCCGGCCACCGGCCCGGCCAGAGGAGGCCCGCGCGCTGCGGCGGCCGCGGGCCCCAGGAGGGCCGGAACAGGTCGAGGGCGGAGCGGCCTGCGCGTGGATCGCCGAGGCAAGCCTCGAGCACTCCCTCACCCCAGCCGACCCAGACGGTCGAGCCCCGCCGGGCGACGGCCAGTGGGCGGCCGAGGATGCGCCGAACGGGCTCGAAAGGGCGTTGCGGATCGGGCTGGAACTCCTTCAGGCGGCCGAACGTGGCCAACCGGGGGAGGACGCGCTCGGCGATCCGCCGAGCATTCGCGTCCCCGTCGGTGTGGAGGGCGACGACGAGGCCGGGCGGGTCGCGGTCGTCCGGGTTCTTCAGCGCGGCGGCCGAGACGCCGAGCAGGGCGGGCCAGAACTCGGTCTCGAGGCGGACGCCCGCCGCCAGCGCGAGCACGGCGAGCCGCCCCCGGAGCGGGGCAACTCGACCCTTGGCCGGGTCGGCGTGGATGACCCCGTCGGCGGCGTCGAAGGCGGCGGCGAGCGCCTCGGGCTCGGGGTCGATCGCCATCGCGATCGCCCCGATCGCGCGATCGGCCGGCACCCATCCCAGCCACTCGGGCGCGATGCGACGACGTCCCAGCGGCGAGTCGGCGAGTCGGGATGTGAGACTCAGTGAGAAGGTGTCCTGTTCGATCCTCAGCACCCCCTCCAGCCGCCGGCAACCGAGCCCGCGCAGGGCCTCGCCGAGCCGACGGACCGGGAGCGATCGGGCGGCGGCGAGGCCGGCGGGTTCGACCTCGAAGGAGCAGCCCGGGTCCCGTTGGCGGGCAGGATCGATCCGGGGTGGATCGAGGGCGCGGCGGAGGTCGTCGCGGTCGGGGGCGAGGACCATGGCGGCACCGCGGCGGGCCATGAGCCACGAGCCGGGCCGGCCGAGTCGATCGACCGCCGCCGCGCCGATGGGTTCCTCGGCGGCGCCGTCGGTGAGGGCCAGCGCCGTGGCCAGGGCGGCGAAGGTGCCGTCGTCGCGCGGGATCGTGGCCGACCCATGGGCCCGGCCGTCGGCGTCGAAGGCGACCAGAGCCTCGGCGCCGTCGAGCGTGCGAAGGTCGCGGACCATCTCGGGGTTGAGAAGGGCGATCATCGCCTCCGCCGGCTTGCCCAATGTCTTCCCCGTCCTCAGCTTCCAGGCCGCGAGCGCCGCCGCCGGGCTGGGCGCCCGGGCCCCTTCGAACAGGGCGAGCAGGTCGTGGAGCTCCTGGTCGGGCCTGGTCAGCCGGACCGACACCGCCGGCCGTTTCTCCCCCTCCGGCTCGTCGCCGGCCCCGATCGCCGTCGCGACCGCGATCACGAGTCCGACCGCCCCGTGGAGTCGCATCGCCCGCCTCCGAATGCCCTCGCGTCGTCAACGTCAACGGATCTTCGCCGATCCCGGGGCCCGGCGCGAAGCCGGCAGGGTCGAGCGACTCGACCGGCGACGCGGCGTCCTATAAAGTATGGGCCAGTTCCGGGCCGACACCTCGACATACTCCGCGGGAATCCGAGGCGAGACCATGCCCCTGATCCTCTCGTTGTCCGACAGCCTCGAACGCTTCCGACGCGAGCCGTCGCCCGACGCGGCCCTGGCGATCCACGGCCAGATGCTAGCGTTCCGCGAGCGGACGCAGGCGGCCGAGTTCCGCCAGCTCGCCCTGGAGACGTTCCCGGAGAACGCCCAGCTCCGGGCCGGCCTGGCGTTGCAGCTCGACGAACTCGGCATCGTCAGCGCGGCGACCGAGCTGTACGAAGCGGCCCTGCGGCTCGACCCCAGCCTGCCGCCGGCCCGCCTCGGCGTGGCGCTCCGTCGGCTGGCCGAGGGCAAGCTCGACGAGGCGCGCAAGCTCCTCGCGTTCCTCGAGGCGCCCGGGGCCGGCCGGCAATATCCCCTGGGCCTGCTCGACCGGCTCGCCCGGAGCTACCAGGCGGAGGGCCGGCACGACGAGGCGCTGGCCCTGGCCGGGGTCCTGCTGCGCGAGGTGCCCGACGTCGGCAAGCAGCACGAGTTCCGCGCCTTCGTCCGCAAGTCGGAGAAGGCGCTGGTCCGGCCCGACTCGATCCTGCCGCCGCGGGAGGGGTCGTGGCTGGCCGTCTTCCGGTCCGACTCGGGCTTTCCGCCCTGGTTGCGCCGGGCAGCGATCTGGGGGACGGTCTTCGTGCTGGCCGCCGCGGCGACCGCGCTCAGCAACGAGTACATCCGCCGGCATCGGACGCTCCACGTCGTCAACGCGACCGGCCAGCCGGTGCAGGTCCGCGTCGACGACGGCCCGGCGACGACCCTCGGCCCCGGCGTCGGCCGCGTCTCCCTGGGCGAGGGCAGGCATCGGGTCAAGCTCGGCGGGGCGGTCGACGAGTCGCACGCGATCGACGTGCGCTCGGGCTACTTCCGACGATGGTTCGGCCGGCCGATCTGGGTCCTGAACGTCGGGGGCGAGGCGGTCCTGTACGAGCAGACCCTGTATTACGCGAAGCAGCCGAAGCCGTCGGTGCATCACCTGAGGGTCGGCGAGCCGTTCCTGGCGGCGCGCTGGGTGGACTATCCGTTCGAGTCGCCGCCGGACCACTTGAAGGTCAATTCGGGGTCGGGCGAGGTGGTCAAGACGTCGGTCGAGTGGGTCCAGGGGTTCGACGCCGACGCCTTCATGGCGATCCAGGCGGCCGAGCCGCTCAAGGCCCTGACATTCGCCGAGCGCCGGCTGAAACGCGCGCCGGATCAGGCTCAGTTGATGAACTACTACTACGGCAAGGCCGTCAACGGCGGCGTGCCGGGCGGGCCCGAGCGGGCGCTCGCGTTCCTGAAATCGGGCCTCGACCGCCGGCCGCCGAGCGTCCGCTGGCATCGCGCCTACCAGATGCTCATGCAGCGCGACGGCCACGAGGCCGGGCTGTTCGCGCAGTACGACCGCTACCTCGCCGCCGACCCGAAGAACGCCGCCTTCCTCTACCTCCGCGGGCGGATCGACCCCGACTGGGACAGGCAGGACGAGTATTTCGCCCGGTCGACCGAGGCCGACCCGAACCTCCCCTGGCCCTGGATGGCCCGCGGGATGCAGGCCGCGTCGCGGGCCCGCTGGGCCGAGGCGGTCCCGCTGCTCCGCAAGGCGCGCGAGCTCGGGCTGATCGAGCCCGGCGTGCAGGTCGTCGAGTCCACCGGCCGCCTCGCCACCGGCGAGGCCGATGCGATGGTGCGCGAGCTCCACACGCGCCTGACCTCGCAGCCGCTCGACGCCGAGGCGGCCATCCTCCTCGGCGACGCCCTGGTCGCCTCCGGCCAGGCCGATCGCATCGACACCGAGCTCAACACCTGGCAGAACCGCCTGCAAGGTCCCGACCAGTCGCAACTGGCGCCGATGATCCGGGCCCTGGCGTACTACCAGGCCGGCAGGCTCGACGAGTGCGAGCGCATTTGCAGCAGCAATATGCAGATGTCGGGCACGCTCCGCGCCCAGGCGCTCCTCGCCCAGGGCAAGGCGAAGGAGGTCGCGGCCGACCCGAGATTCGCGCCCGCCCTCCAAGAGCCCTGGGCCGAGCTGGCCGTCGCGCTGGGCCTGGCGCTCGAGGACGACGAGGCCGGGGCGGCTTCCTGGCGCGAGCGGGCCTGCCAGGCACTGGAGCCCATGTCCCGCGACTACCGCCAAGCCGCGGCGATCCTCCGCGCCGACGAGCCCACCCCGCTGGCCGACCTCGATCACATCTTCCTGGAGCCCAACGAGAAGGCCCTCGTCCTCGCCGTGCTCGGGACGCGCTTCCCCGACCATCGCCCCGAGTACTTCGCCGCGGCCCAGAAATACACCGTCCGCTTCCTCCCGCCCCACCACCTCGTCCGCCGCGCCGTCGAGGGGGCGAAGCCCGCCGCACCATGAACTTGCCTACGTTCGACACCCGGCTGCCTCGTCGCCGATTCGCATTCCGGCTCCGCACGCTGCTGTGGCTGCCGGTCGCGGCGGCCGCGCTGATCGTCTGCATGACTCCATCCGGTCCCTGGGTCGGCATACGCTCGCTCACGATCCGTTTCCTGGTCGTCGACGAGGCGACCGGGCGCCCCATCCCCAACGCCCGCGTTTTGTTGCTCTATCTCTACACAAATCAACATGAGGACGATCAAAAGATCGTGGGCGAAACGGGCACGGACGGCCGCGTCGCCTTGACTGCCGCGTTCAAGGCCCACGGTGCATTCGGACTCGGGGGCGAGACGTGCCTCATTTCCCTGTCGCCCTGGAGTGTGCGCGTGGAAGCGGAAGGGTATCGGACGTTCCCAACCGTTCTCGACGACCCGGATCACAAAGCGTCGGTCGTGCTGAGCAACCCGCCACTCGGGCTGAGCGTCCCCCTGCCGAAGGAGGTCAAGATCGCGTTGAGGCGGGCGGAGCCCGAAGAACCTGACCCCCAAAGAGAGGAACGACTCCTTCCTCGACGCCGACGAGCAACGCCCCGCGCGGGTCGATGCCGCGTCCGATGCCGTTGAGGATGCGAGGGCCGAGGTCGACGCGCAGAGGTTCGCCGAGCAGCGTGTCAAGCTCGGCCCAGCGCGCGGCGAGCATGGGATCGTCGGCCGCGAGGCGAGGGAGAATGGATTCCAGCGACTGCAGGAGGACCGAGAGGACGTCAGACGGTTCGATCGGCTCGGCGAGTGAATCCGACAGCGATGCGGCCATGAGGCGGACGTCCGGCGGCGCGTGATCGAGGCGCGTGGAGACGTTCAGGCCGATGCCGATCAGGAGCCGGGGGCCGAAGGGGGTGTCGAGGCGTTCGGGGAGGATGCCGCCGAGCTTCTTGCCGAGGGCCTCGACGTCGTTCGGCCAGCGGATGCCGAGCGGGAGGCCGGGCCATTCCGCGGCGATCGCGTCGATGATGGCCACGGCCGAGGCGAGGGCGAACCTCGGCTCGTGGTCGCGTCGCAGGGCGTGTGTCTCGGGGTCGAGGGCGAGAGTGAAGGTCAGGCTCCCCGCGTCGGACCACCAGGCATGGTCCCCCCGTCCCCGGCCCTTCGTCTGGCGATCGGCCAGGACGAGCAATGGAAGGTCGATGGACTCGCTGGTGATGAGGGCGCGGGCGAGGTCGCTCGTCGAGTCGACGATGGGGCGATGGACGAGGGTGCGAGCGAAGGGGAATGGGGGCATGGGGTGCGAGAGGGCATAGGGCAGAGGACAGAGAGCGGAGGGCCAATGACAGAGGGCAGAGGGAAGAAAGACCTTTGTCCTCTGCCCTATGCCCTCCGCCCTCCGCCTCACTCCGGCGCCAGGCGGACGAGCAGCTCGCCGGCCTCGACCTGGCGGCCGACGGCGGCGAGGACCTCGGCGACGCGGCCGGGGCGCTCGGCGTAGAGGGTGGTCTCCATCTTCATGGCCTCGATCGACAGCAGCTTCTGACCCTTGCGGACGGCGTCGCCGGCTACGACGGCGACGCCGACGACGAGGCCGGGAAGCGGGGCGCCGATCTGGTTGGGGTCGGCGGGGTCGGCCTTCGGGGCCTCGCGGACGGCCGAGGCGAGCGAGCGGTCGGCGACCTCGACCTCGCGGGGCTGGCCGTTGAGCTCGAAGAAGACGGTGCGCTTGCCGTCGGCGTGCGGCTCGCCGACGGCCAGGAGCTTGACGATCAGCGTCTTGCCCGGCTCGATCTCGACGAGGTTCTCGGTGGCCTCCTCCGGCCCGAAGAAGAAGATCGGCGTGGGAACGACCGACGTATCGCCATACAGGCGGATGTGGCCGGCCAGGTCGGGGAAGACCCGGGGGTACATCAGCCAGCTCATGGCGTCGCGCATGGTCGCCGGCTC
>DASZMJ010000193.1:0-16656 GCA_035551935.1 Isosphaeraceae bacterium | reverse complement strand
GATCGATGACCATGTGGATCGGTTCGTCGGCTACCTCGGGGGCCTGACGTCGCACGAGGCGCTGACGAAGGCCGGTGTCCTCTCGGAGGAATTCTGGCTGAGATCAGTCCTGTGAAAAAACTACTGCGGACCTGCTTAGCGCCCGCTGGATGGCCATCTGGCCGAAGCCGCAAGCCCGGCCGGTCGCCATGATCTCCGTCTGGAGCAGCGGAGCGTCCTTGAGGACTTCCTTGAGCCATGTCTCGCATTCGGAACGGTCGCAGCGCTCCTGATCGTCCTCGGCCGCCGCCGCGAGCGCGTCCTCGACTTTGACCGCGACCGGATCGGCCTCCCACTCGACGGCCGGGCCGTGGCCGCGGTCGCCGATCACGTAGGCCAGGCCCGGCGGCTCGGGGCCGAGATTGCAGCCGACGGGCAGGAACAGCACGCGCCGGCCGGTCGGGTCGTCCTTGTCCTTGACGAACAGGAAGTTGGCGCGGCAGGCGCCGACGTAGGCGATCGAGCCCGAGACGCGATACTTCGCGTTGGTGCCGGCCCCCTTGTTCAAGTGGCTGACGAGCACCACCGCGACGTCCAGCCGCTCGGCCAGCGACTTCAGCGGCGAGAGCACGCCGCGCAGCTCGGAATTCTTGTGGTCGTCGGTCGAACCCAGGTAAGCGGACACGGGGTCGATGATGATGAGCCGGCAGCCGTCGGTGCCCTTCACGGCCTCCTCGATGGCGTCGATGTCGGCGCGGAGGTTGGGCAGTGCCTCGGCGCCGTCGGCGAGGTAGACCGCCTCCAGCAGGTGGCAGCGGTCCAGGTTCGCGTCGGCGGCCTTCAGCCGTGGGACGATCGTGCGCGCCGGGTCGTCCTCGGCCGAGAGGATGACGACGTCGCCGGCCACGGCGCCCGCGGCCCCCGGGAGCGTCGCGCCGCGCGACACCCCCGCAGCCAGGGCCAGCGTGACGAAGCTCTTGCCGAGCTTCGGGTCGCCCGCGAACAGGCTCAGCGTGCCGAGGGGGACCCGGTCCTCCCAGAGCCATTCGACCTTCTTGGTCGAGATCAGCGACGTCTTCACGACCTTGGCCCTCGGGCGGGACGCCTCCTCTTCCGTGCCCGGCGCCGGGCCGTGCGGGTCCACCTCGGCCATCGCCTTGAAGATCGCGGCGGGGTCGTCGAGGCCGGCCAGGAATCCCTCCCAGACGAGCCCGCGCTCCGCCTCCGTCCCTGCCGGCGCCAGGGCCTGCGCGAGCCTCCCGACGGCCGGCGACACGCGCCCGGCCTCGCCGTTCAGATCGGCGCCGATTTGCAGCCGAGAAAGCGCGTAAATATCGATCTGCGTCGGCTTGATCATGACCCGGCCTCCCGCCGCTTGGCGGCCAGCGTGGGGACGACGAGCGGCTGGCCGAGGGCGGCCAGCCGCTCCCTCGCGATGCCGATCATGATCCCGTCGCCGCGGCCGAGGGCGCCGCCCAGCGTCGTGAACCAGCTGACGATCGACGACGACGCACCCCAGTCATCCGTCATAGGCACGTTGCGCGGGAGGATGAACCCTCTACGCCGGAGCAATCGCCGGGCATTGCGGGCATGGCGGGTGCCGGGGATGTTCCATGTAGTTATGAGCGCGCCGAGGGTTGACCGATCGGGTTCGGGGCCACTCGGCACTTGCCGGCGCCGTGACAGTGTTGTATGATGATGCACGGTCGAGGGTGTCCTACGCGGGGTGAGGGATCGATCCTGGCGGGGTGACTTGGCCGGGCCGCGGCGAACGGCCCGAAGCGACAGCAGCGCGCAGAGACAGCCAGGCGGCCCGCGCGGATCTCCAGCCCGCGCGGGCCGTCGTCATTCCGACTTCAACTGGCCGCGCGTCCGCGCGGGTAACGACCCCGGCCGCTACGGGCCGGGCCGGTGCTCGACAGGACCAGGGCATCGAGCTGCCGTCGGTCGACGACGACCCGGCCCGAGACGGGCCGATACGGTGTCAGCTTGCCGGCGCCGATCAGCCGCCGGATCGTCTGCTCGGATACGCTCGCGTAGGCGGCGGCCAATTCGACGGACAACCACCGCCGCTCGCGAGGATCCGCCCGTTCCACGCGATCGGCGGCCGCGACGCTCCTCGATGCAGGGTCGATTTCAGACATGATGATATTATCTCAATGATGCGCGACATACCCGAGCCTCCGTTGCTCGAATGGGTACGTCTGTCCAACACGGATAATATACTGCGATGAGAGCGACTTCAATAGGTGCAATCATAAGAACAATAACAATAAGAACTTTTGCGATTCTCAAGGGAAACCGCCCGCCGGGCACCAGTGGTCCTCGGAGATCGTGCCTCTCCCGGCTGCGCAGGGCCGATCGGCCGGGGCGGGCCGATCGGCCCGCAAGCGGGGTCGGGATAGCGTCTATATTATGCTGATGCTAAAACATCAGCAAACAGTTTGCGACGGATTTGTGACGGAATACAGGCCATTACGGGGCATTTCCGGCGGGCTGGCCGGCATCTAGCCCGAAACGGTCGTCGTCGCAAACCCTTTGGCGGCCGGCAGATTGCGCCGATCGGCTCGGCGATGGACGGCGCGGCGTCCCGAAACCTAAATCCCGCGCGTCTGCCAGTTCCGCCACTCTCGCGACAACGTCCACCGTCGACCCCGCGACCCGGGGCCGTTCGGGGCGTGGACCGTGATTCTAATCGCTCCCCGGGCCATGGTCCAATGCAACGGCGTCAGACCTCGGCGAGCGGCTCGGTGGAGTCGCCGAACCTGTCCAGAGGAAGGCCGGCCTTGTCGAGCAGGGAGAGGAAGAGGCTGCACATCTTGCGGTTGGGCTTGCCGAGGTAGTCGAGCACGCGGCCCCCCTCGAGCCGGCCGCCGGCGCCGCCGAGGACGAGGACGGGCAACTGGTTCGCCTCGTGGTTGCCGGTGAGCATGCTCGAACAGTAGAGGATCATCGAGTTGTCGAGCGCGGTCCGCTCGCCTTCCCGGATGCCGTCGAGCTTGCGGGCGATGTAGGCGACCTGATCCATAAAGAACTGGTTGACCTTGAGCCAGTCGGCGGTGTCGGAGTGCGACAGGAGGTGGTGGATCATGTAGTCCACGCCGAGGTTCGGGAACCGAAGCGAGCTGTGATCATTGTTCAGTTTGAGCGTGCAGACGCGGGTGGCGTCGGTCCGGAAGCCGAGGACGAGGATGTCGCACATCAGGCGCATGTGCTCGGCGATGTCCTGGGGGATGCCGTCGGCGGGCCGGGGGACGTCGGGCTTGTCGAGCGTCGGCCGCCAGCCCTGGAGCTCGCCGCGCTTGCCGGCGCGCTCGATGCGCTGCTCGACCTCGCGGACCGATTCGAGGTACTCGTCGAGCTTCTGCTGGTCGGAGTGACTCACGACGCGTCGGAAGTCGCGGGCGTCGTCGAGCACGGCGTCGAGGACGCTCTTGTCGCCCTTGCGGACCTCGTCCTTGAAGAGGCGGTCGAACGCCAGCGCGGGGTACAGCTCCAGCGGCGTCGGGCTCGTCGGCGAGGTCCACGAGATGTGCGAGCTGTAGAGCATCGAGTAATTCTTATGAACCGACGGGTTCGACTTCTCGCAGCCGAGCACGAGGCTCGGCACCTTGGTCGACCGACCCTTCTTCTGGGCGAGGAGCTGATCGAAACTCGTGCCCGAGCGGATCTCGCCGCCCGAGGCCAGCGGCGCGCCGGAGAGGAGGTTGCCGGTCTGCGAGCTGTGGATGTTCCCCTTCAGCGCCTCCGCGTTATAGAGCCCGCGGATGAACACGAGCTTCTCTCGGAAGTCCGCCAACGGCGCGAGCACCTTGCCGAGTTCTATGTCCCGGCCCTTGCCCCGCGCCCACCACTCCTTGCTGTGGAACCCATTCCCCGAGAACAGCGCCGCCACCCGCACCGGCGCCTCGCTCGCCGCCTTCGCGGATTCCGCCACGTCCCCCCACACGTTCCGCGACTCCAGCCACGGCAGCGCCATGCTGACGCCGACGCCTTGGAGGAACGTCCGTCGGGACAGCTCATACATGCTCATCATCGGCCTCATCGATTCGGGGTGAGTTCCGGCTTCGTAGGGCAGGGCTTGCCCTGCCGTCTCTGGATCGGCAGGGCAAGCCCTGCCCCTACGACTACGACTCGATCAAGGGACCTCCGCGACCGCAGACTCTTTGCCGCGGATCTCGCGGAACTGGCGGCTGAGGACGATGGTCTCGATCGCGACGGAGAAGCGGTAATCGTTGGCCTCGAGCTTCGTCTTGAGCTCGTCGAGCAGGGGTTCGTCGGAGAGCTGGACGGCGCGGCCGAGGGAGTAGCCGAGGAGCTTGCGGCAGAACTGGCGGAGGACGGCGTCGCGGCGGGTGGTCAGGAGGTAATGGCGGAGGCCGTCGAGGCCGTCGAGCTCGATGCCGTCCTGGAGTTTGGTGCGGGTGTCGATCGGGTGGCCGCCGAGGTCGCGGTCGCGGCGGCGGCCGATGGCGTCGAAGCGCTCGAGGGCGTAGCCGAACGGGTCGATCCGGACGTGGCAAGTCGCGCAGCGCGGGTCGCTCGTGTGCTTCTCGACGAGCTGGCGGACCGTCAGGTCGCCGGCGCCTTCGTCCTCGGGCAGCTTGGGCACGTCCTTCGGCGGCCGGGGCAGGCGCTCGCCGAGCAAAGCCTCGGACAGCCAGTTGCCGCGAAGGATCGGGCTGGTCCGAGAGGCGCCCGACTGCTTCGCGAGCGTCGTCGACAGGCCGAGGATGCCGCCGCGGCCGTATCGATGGATGCCCTCGACGCGACGCCACTCGGGACCTGTCACGCCGGGGATGCCGTAGTGTTTGGCGAGGGCTTCGTTGAGGAAGGTGTGGTCGGCGTCGAAGATGGTCAGGATGGACAGGTCTCGCCGGGAGATGTCGGTGAAGAAGCGGATCGTCTCCTCGTACATGTCGCCGCGGAGGGCGGCGAACGTGGGGAAGTGGCGCTCGCTCTTCTCGTCGAGGGAGTCGAAGTCGTAGACGTGGAGCCACTGGCAGGCGAACTCCGTGGCCAGGCGGCGGACCTTCGGGTCGCGGAGCATGCGCCGCGCCTGAGCGGCGAGGACATCGGGGTTGTGCAAGCGGCCCGAGGCGGCGAGTTCGCGGAGCTCCTCATCGGGCAACGACGACCAGAGGAAATCGCTGAGCCGGCTCGCCAACTCCCAGTCGGAGACGGGCACCGCGTCCTTCCCCGGCCCGGCC
The DNA here is from genome assembly GCA_035551935.1 of Isosphaeraceae bacterium. Classification (GTDB taxonomy): domain Bacteria; phylum Planctomycetota; class Planctomycetia; order Isosphaerales; family Isosphaeraceae; genus DASZMJ01. The sequence continues at coordinate 11,467 of DASZMJ010000193.1, read as the reverse complement.
TGCTCGATGCGATAAAGGAACGCCGGCGCGACGAACACGCGGGCCAGGGTCAGGCGGAACGCCTCATCGTGCGGGAGCTCCTCGCGGCGCAGGTCTTGATACAGCGTGCGGAGCCCGTTCGCCTCGGCCTCGGTCAACGGGCGACGATAGGCGAGCGGGGCGACGCGGATCAGGGCGTCGACCTGCCGGGGCTCGGCGGCGACGAGGGCCTTGCGGTAGTCGGCGGCACGGTCGTGGATCGGTTTGCGGAGCGGCTCGAAGACGCGGGGGTCGGCGTCCTGGGTCGCGTACTCCATGAGCTGCGCGAAGGCGTCGACCTGCGTCAATGCGTCGCCTGCAACCCAGTGGAGCTCGTCCCAGTGCCGGTCGAGCTCGGCCGCCTCGGCGTCGCTGAGCATGAGCCGCCGCAAGGGTTCGTCCTCGCGGTGGAAGAGGGTGAGCGTGATGACCTCGTCCACCGGCACGATCCGCGCATAGCAGAGCGCCGGCGGGAAGACGCGGCGGAACTCCTCGAATGCCCGCTCGACCCGCGCCCGCGCGGCCGGCTCGTTGCCGACGAGGATGGGCGTGTCGGCGCGGAGGGTGGTGACGTCGGCCGGCGGCTCGCCCTGAATCCTCGGCTGGACGCTCCCGTGGCCGCCCGTTTTCGCGTGCAGGACGGCCGTCGTCACCAGCTCGCTCCCCGCGACGAGGTCGGCCGGGAGCTTGATCTCGATGACCGACGGCGCCCGATCGCAGAGGCTCTCGGGATCGACTTCGGTCGAGTTGTCGGGATGCACGCCGAATCGCGCCGGGTCGAGGCCCCAGGCCGTGGCCTTTTCAACGGTCGCCAGCTTCGCGACGGGGCCCCGGTCGCCCGGCTTGAAACGGGCCAGCAAGGGTCCGTTCATCGACGAGAGCTGCCGATAGAGCACCGCGTTGGGGTCGTCCTTCGATGCGGGAGGACCCGAGGTCAGGAGGGCCTGGACCTCGGCCGCGAGCTTGTGGCGCGACTCGTCATCGGGCGCCGACAGCCAGCGGGCGAGCACGGAACCGGAGGGGATCACCGTCCCCGAGTCGTTGCCGCGGACGGGCTCCTTATAGAAGTGCCAGACGCGATCGTGGCCGAAGCGGTCCGCGTGCGGGTTGCCGGCGAGGATGTCGCCCGAGACGTCGCGGGTGAGGTTCCACTCATGCCCATTTTCGCCGTCCTCCTTGAGCGAAAGTTCGACGTCGGTGAGGTCGCACGCGTGGTTCCCGTCGCGCGGGCCGATGAGCACCGAGACGAGGTCGCCCGGCCGGACCGCCAGCGACTCGACGGGCCCGATCGCCACGCCGTTCGAACCCTGCGCCGTCCCCGAGGCGAGCCGCCGCCGCGTCGCCCCCCGGCGCACCTCAAGCGACCACGTCACCCCGTTGCCGCACTCCGGGTGCGCGTGCGTGACCTTGCCGACGACCCGCAGGTTGCCCGCGACCGGGCTCAGCCAGCCGACGGCCACGTACAATGTCGGCGACGGGTGCATCGCCAACCCGTGCGGCTTCATGTTGCCCGGGATGCGGACGTGCCGGTCGGACGAGTTCGCGACGAGGTTCGGCGTCTCGGGCGAGCCCCAACCCTTCACAAAATCGAAATTCGAGGATTTGTCGATTTTCTCCCGGAACAGGTCGAGCCGGATCGGTGCCCCGGGGCCGATGCCGAGGCAGTCGAGCCAGGCGGAGAGCACGTCGACCTCGACCCCGTGGCGCCGCGCCAGCTCGTCGCGGTCGATCTCGTCGCCGGCCCGCGCCTCAACGGCCGCGGCCAGGCACTTCGCGGCCGAGGCGAAGGCGCGGTCGCGGCGGTCGAACAGGTCGCGGGCGAAGGCGCGCAGGGCGCGAAGAGGAAGGTCGGGCCGGCCGGGGCTCACCAGCCGGGGCCGCTGCCAGACGACGTCATCCCCGGTCACGTCGTCGCCCGCGTCGCCGGCCGCGAGGTACACCGTGACCTCGGGGCCGGCGGCCGCGTCCGGGAGCTTGAACCGCAGCTCGCGGGCGTTGACGACCGGGTTCAACGACACGACCCAGGGCTTGACGTGCCCGACCTTCTGGAACGTCGCCAGCGCCTGCTGCCAGCGTCCCACCTCGGCGACGATCGCGGGCGCGTCGCCGGGCTTCGCGTCGCGCCAGCGCGCGCGCAGCGTGTCGAGCACCAGGGAGGGCGTCTTGTCGTTGAGGACGCCCCACAGCGCGGCGAGATACCGGGCATTCAAGCCGCGCGCGGCGGCGACGGCCTCGATCGACTTCGCGCCCGAGGCAAGCGCCCCGCGCTCGTCGATCGTGGCGGCGAGGTACTTCTCCAGCGGTAAGCGCCCTTCGGCATCGGCGTAACGCGCATAAATCCCTTTGATCTTGCCGAGGAGCTCGTCCGACCAGTCGCGGCGGGTCGTGCCGGGGGCGAAGCGGAAGCCGTCGGGTAGTAAGACGGCGTGGGCGGCGATGGCCTTGCCGGCGTCGAGGTACTTGGAGAGGAGCGAAGGGGACATGACCAGCGCGTTGCCCGTGTTCGTGAACCCCTCCCCGGCGGCGCCGTCGGCGGGGAACTCGCGGGCGGGCTGGAGTTGCTCAAGACCGGTCAGGTCGCGGACGGTGTACGTGTACTGGGCGTTATTGAGCCGGCGGAGCACCACGGGTCCGGGGTCGCCCGCGCTGGCGAAGGCTTCCGCCTTGAGGTAGCGCCCGACCCAGCCGCGCAGTCGCCCCTTCTGCTCGGCCGACGGCTTCTTCGCCCCCTTCGGGGGCATCTCGCCGTTGTCGAGCATCTCGGCGACCTTCACCCAGACCTTGGGCGCGCGCCGGACGTCCTCCAGCCTGGCGAACCGCTCGAGGTCGAGGTCCCCCTCCATCGCGTCGGTCGAGTGGCACTTCAGGCAGTACCGCTCGACGATCGGCCGGACCTCGCGCCCGTACTCGGCCGCGATCGGCCCGAACGCGTCGGCGTCGTCCGCTCGTGCGACGGGGACGGTGGCGAGTGTCACGAGGCACACGAGGGCGAGGGACGGTCGGCGGGGGGGGAGGCTGCCGATCATGGCGCCGTCTCCGGAGGCATCGTGCGGTGGGCTGTTCATCGATTGTCAAACAATTCGGGGCCATCGTCAAGTGCTCCATCCGCGCGTCGGAGGCTACTCGACGATCATCTCGCCGTTCATGACCATCCAGTGGCCGGGGAAGGTGCAGAGGTAGGGGTAGCGGCCGGGGCGATCGGGGGCGCGGAAGGCGATGGTGAACTGGTCGTGGGGCGGGACGATGTCGGTGTAGGCGAGGACGTCGTCGGTCCTGGGGATGTAGTGGCGGAGGGCGGCGTCGGGCTCGGCGACGATCTTGTTGGTCAAGTCCCCGACGCGGGCGAGGGTGCCGGGGCGGACGAGGGCCCAGTTGTGGGGGACGACGTCGGGGTTGTTGAAGACCAGGCGGATCGGCTCGCCGGCGCGGACCTTGAACGAGCGGACGGAGAACGTCAGGTTCTTGCCGGCCTCGATCGTGACCGTCCGCTCTCCCGGGATGTGGCCGCGCCAGGGATTCGGGGCGGCTTTGTGGGCGAGCGCGGCCATGTCGGCGAGGATCGGGTGGGCGGCGATCGTCTTGTGGATCGGCCGGGCATTCGGGAAGCCGCTCAGGGGCGGGGCGAGCTTGTGGATCGTGGCGAAGAGGTCGACGGGCTCGCCGCCGTCGGGGCGGAGGTGGAGGTGGAGGTGGTTGACGGGCTGGAGGTCGGGGATCTCGAGGAAGAGCGAGCGGCCGTCGTCGAGGACGTGCGCCGAGCGGATCGTCAGGCGGTCGTGGCCGGGCAGGCCGGGGTGGCTCGGGGCGAACTCGGGAGAGCCGTAGGCGGAGCTGTAGCGGTAATTCCAGGCCTGGGCGAGATGGCGGTCAGCCCGACCGGCCTCGGCAGAATCGATCGGCCGGGGAAAGGTGAGGAGTACGCCGTTCTCGTGGGCGTGGAAGGCGACCGGAAGCCGAACCGGCTCGCCCGTATACCGCACGCGCTGGAAGCAGCCGTCGGCCGGGGTGTAGGAGCCCCAGCCGGCCATGCCGGAGACGTAGAGCTGACCGTCCCTGGGGTTGAAGCGGCCCCGATGCACGCCGGAGAGGAACTCGCCCGACAAGGGGATGGCCGCCCCTTGCGGCTGGCCGTCGACCTGCTCGCGGAGGACCAGGAACGCCGAGCCCGCGCCGAAGGAGAAGTGGATCCACTGCCCCTTGAGCGGCCCGAAACGATCCCCCTCGACGAACACCTGGGCGCCGCTGGAGTTGTCGAGCCCGCGCGGGAGGTAGACGAGCGGGAGGTCGGGGGCCTTGCCGTCGCGGGGGCCGGGGTAGCCGTAGTGGCCGCCGGGGCGGACCTCGCAGACCATCGACGCCGGCACCCACTCCCCCTCGGAGTTCGGCACGGTGATCGTCCCGTCGTTCGAGAGGCCGAGGCCGTCGGCGTTGCGGAAGCCGGTGGCGATGGTCTCGATGGCCTTGCCGTCGGGGGAAACTCGGATCAAGCCTTGCTTGCCCGAGACGGTGTGGAAGCGGCCGGCGGAGTCGCGCTGGAGGCCGGTGATGAAGTCGTGGCCGGCGGTGGACGTGGCGTAGGCGTTGCTGACGCACTCGTAGAAGTCGGCCTCGCCGTCGCCGTTCAGGTCGTGCAATCGCGTGATCTGGTCGCGGCCGAGGACGTGGACCTTGCCGTCGGCGACGACCAGGCCGAGCGCCTGGTGCAGGCCCGAGGCGAACCGCCGCCAGCGGACGTTCTTCAGGGTGTCGTCCAGCCCCTCGACGCGCCAGACGTCCCCTTGCATCGTGCAGAGGTAAGCGGTGCCGTCGGGCGTGAAATCGTGGTCGCCGAAGAACATCAAGGCGTCCCACGGGTTCTGGAACGGCGGCTCGATCGTGTCGATCGCATACGGCCCGTCGCGGCCGAGCGTCCCTTTCGTCGTGAGGACCTCGGGCCATTGCGACGGGCCGCCGTGCGTCAACGATTCAAGCGGATGTTCCTTCTTGGGAGCGACGATCCGGATGAACTTGCCATCCTCGGCCCAGGGGGCGTCGAGCATCTCCGCGTCGCCGACGCGATAGGCGAAGATCACCCGCTTGCCGTGGCGATAGAAGCCGCGGTAGGTGAACGCCTCCCTGGGCCTGGTCCCCTTGCCCTCATTTCGAGGGAGTGTCGCGCCGTCCATGATCAGGCCGTCCATGAAGCCGTGCCGCGTGGGCGAGAACTTGACGAAGCCGCCGGACCAGAGCGCGGGGAAGGTCAACGTCAGGGGATCGAAGCACGCCGAGACCTCGCCGCGATCGCCGAGCCGGACGCAGACGCCTTTCGGGACGGTCACGCCGCCGCCGCGGAAGACGCCGGAGAGGAGGGTGCCCAGGTCGGTGCGGTTCCAGCGGTCGTCGGCCCACGACTTCTCGTCCTGGTTGCCCCAGTGCCCCTGTCGTCCGCCGTCGAGGCCGGGGAACGGGGGCAGCAGCCGGACCTCCGGCTTCGACGCGAAGAACTCGGCCTCCTTGGCGTAGAAGTCGTAGACCCGGTCCCGATTCACGGGGAGTTGCCAGCTCGGCCAGCGTTCCGGATAGAGCGGGGCGCGATCGAAGGCGAACTCGGCCGGCGCGTGCGGGTGATGGGCGATCTCCGCGGCGGCCATGCCGCCGGGGCGGCCGAGGTCGAGCAGGAACCGGAACAGGTCGCGGCGCTCGGTCGGCGACAATGCCGCGGTCAGACCCTCGGGCATGAGGGTCCCATCCTCTCGGATTTCCTCGATCTCCGCCTTCGCGACGCGGAACGACTCGCCCGAGGCCGGGTCGCGCAGCTCGAGCTCGGTGGCCGTCTCACGACGGCGGTAGCCCTGACGCACCCGGCCATCGGTCGTGGCCACCGTGACCGCGCGGAACTCGTCCTTGACCTGGCGTCTCGGCCAGAGGACGGCCTCGACGACCTCCTCGGGCTTCAAACACGTCCCGACGGCGCTCAGGTCCGGCCCGATCGCGCCCCCGGTGCCGCCGACCTTGTGGCAGGACAGGCAGGCGGATCTCGCCGCGGCGAAGACCTCGGCCCCGCGCCTCGCGTCCCCCGCCGCGCGGGCCTCGCGGAGCAGGGCGGCGACCATCGCGGGATCATGAGCCGGCGCGCCCGCGCCCTGGGCCGCGGGCTTGTCGATCGTCTTCGGCCGAGGGGGGACGGGCGTCCTCGGCGTTGGCTTCGGGCCCGCGGGATGGCCGTCGAGCTGGGGGACGAGCCAGTCGAGGCCGTCGAGGTTGTCCTTGAGGCGCGCCTCGGCGTCGTCGTCGGTGTGGCCGAGGATGCCGATCGGGCCGCGATAGCCGCTGGCGCGGATCGTCCGCAAGATTTCGAGGTCCATCTCCCCCTGGCCGAGCGGCAGGATCTTGCGGCCGACCTTGTCGCCGCCGTGGTCGGAGCCGTTGAGGTTGATCGCGACGAGGTGCGGCTTCAGCTTGGCCAGGACTTCGGCGAGGCGGTCGAGGTGGTCGTGGCCGTGGTGCAGGTTATAGACGATCCCGACGTCCTTGATCCCCTGCTTCCCCAGTTCCTCGACGATCGCGAGCTGGTTCTCCGGCTCGCCGAACCAGCCGCCGTGGTTGTAGAGCGCGAGCGAGCAGCCGACCCTCGCCGCCTCCTCGGCCAGGGGCCGCAGCTTCGCCGCCGCGGCCTCGACCCGCCGCCTTTGTTCCGCGCCCGCGACGCGATCCGGCCCGAGGTCGAGCAGGACCCAGAGCCTCGTCTTGATCCCGTGCCGCTTGAGGACCTCGAGCACCCGCCGCGCGTCCTCGTTCAGCTCGCCCGGCGCCAGCCAGAAGCCGTCCAGCGCGATGCCGTGCCGCTTCATGGCCTCCATCTCGGCGTCGAACGTCGGCACGTGTTCCGACCGCCAGTCGTAGACGAAATGCTTGAACCCGAGCCTCTCCAGCATCGCTGAGCGGTCCTCGGGACCGCGATGCTTCGCGTCGAACGGCACGATGCACCAGGCGACCAGGTTCTCTCGGGCGAACAGCCGATCGGCCGGCACCACCTTCCTGTCGCCGACATCCTCAGCGCGGCCCGGCGCCACGGTCGTGGACCAGGCGAGGACGAGCAGGGCGGTCGTGGCTCGGAGTCGCATTCTCAGCACGTTTGTTGCTCCCTTCGGTCCGTCCGCCATGCGCGGGGGCTGGGAGCATGATACGACCCGCCGCACCTCCCGGGCCAGGGGGCGCCACCCTCGCGTCGGCGCTCGGGGCCGTGGGACGGGCCGCGGGGATGAGGAAGCCGCCGGCGGTGAACAGCGAGGCCGACAGCACGATCGCGGCCGGCAAAGTGAACACCCAGGCCAGGCCGATCTTCCGCACGGTCGCCCCCTGCACGCCCGAGCGATTCGCCCACATCGTGCCGGCGACGCCCGAGGAGAGGACCTGCGTCGTGCTGACCGGCATGTGGAAGATGTCGGCCAGGCCGATCGTGATCGCGGCGATCAGCTCGGCCGCGGCCCCCTGGGCATACGTCATGTGCGACTTGCCGATCTTCTCGGCCACCGTCACCACGATCCGCTTGTAGCCGATCGCCGTCCCCAGCCCCAGCGCCACCGCGACGCCGACGACCACCCACATCGGCACGTACTCGATCGCCTTGTCGAAGTGCTCGGCGTGCGGCTCGATTTCCTTGCGCGTCTCCTTCGAGACGCCGGCCCGGCCCAGGTCCCGCCGCAGGCGGTAGATCGCCTGGCGGATCTCCCAGCGGTCGTCGGGCTTGACCTCGACGAAGCTCGTCTCCCCACTCAAGTCCTCGGCGATCGCGTCGAGGTCCTTCTTGATCGCCGGGGTCAGCGCATCGGGCTCCTTCTCCTCGAGGATCTTGCGGACCGCGACCGCGGCCTCGCGGACGCTCCGGGCGCGCGTCGGGTGATTGAGGTCGAGGGCGTAGTGCATCGGCAGGAAGCCGATCAACGCCAGCAGGATCAGGCCCATCCCCTTCTGGCCGTCGTTGGAGCCGTGCGCGAAGCTGACGCCGCCGCACGTCGCCAGCAACACCCCGCGCACCCAGCGCGGGGGCGAGTCGCCCTCGTCCGGCGGGTGATACAGCCGCGGCTCGCGGAGCACTCGCTTCATCGCCAGCAGCAACACCGCCGCGGCGACGAAGCCGATGATCGGCGAGATCAACAGCGACAGCCCCACCTCGCCCGCCTTCGACCAGTTCACCCCCTGCACGTCGCCCCGCGTGAGCAGGCTGTTCGCCAGGCCGACGCCCAGGATCGAGCCGATCAACGTGTGCGAGCTCGACACCGGCAGGCCGTACCACCACGTCGCCAGGTTCCAGATCACCCCGGCCAGCAGCAGCGAGACCACCATCACGATCGCCCGGACCGACGCGCTGTTGATGAGCAGGTCGACCGGCAAGAGGTTGACGATGCTGAACGCCACCGCCGTCCCGCCGAGCAGGACCCCCAGGAAATTGAGGAACCCCGAGTAGATCACCGCCGGGGTCGGCTTGAGCGTCCGGGTGTAGATGACCGTCGTGACCGCGTTGGCCGTGTCGTGGAACCCGTTGATGAACTCGAAGCCGAACGCGATCGCCAACGCCACGAAGAAGAAGACCTTGTTCTCGAGCGGCAGCTCCGCCAGCGCCTCCCAGAGCGTCTTGACCACACATCATCTCCCGTCCGGGACCCCCCCGGCCCCATTGCCGCGGCGGGCCCTTCACATTTTTCATCGTTCTTCTATGAGTAATTTAGATGGAAGACGTGAATTATCCGGGACACGATGGTGAAGAGTTCGTGAAGGACGGCCTTCTCCGCCTGGGAGCGGGCCGGGGTGAGGGGCTGCCCCCTCTTCGTAACCCGAAGCGCAAGCGAGGGCCTTCACACCGCGGGCGAGCACTGGCCGGCTCGAGAGGGTGGTCGCCCTCGCTTGCGCTTCGGGTTACGAAGAGAGGCGGCGGACCCTCGCCCCGGCCCGCTCCCGGGGGAAAGGGAGGAAGACCGTCCCCCTCCTTACCTCTGTCCGAGAGCCCGCGTCTGTGTCAGAATCGGTGGTTGCGGCGCGTCCGGGCCGTTCCGTGGGGTCGATGCCGTGCAACGCGAACGCTGGCGGTTCTCGATCCGTCGCCTCCTGTTTGTCGTCGCGGTTATTGCCGCGCTGCTGGGGGTCCAGATCGCGGTTCGGGATGCGCGCGACGATTTATCCAGGTCCCAATGCCTGAACCTCCTGAAGCGGATCGGCCTCGGCCTGATGACTTACCAGAACTTCAAGGGCACCTATCCGAGCGGCACGGTCGCCAACGCGAGCCTGCCGCCCGAGAAACGCTTGAGCTGGTATGTTCCGGCCTCGCCTTATATGGATTACGGGATCGGTGACATTGCCAAGGCCGAACCATGGGATTCGCCGGCAAACCTGCCGTACGCGGAGACAGAAATCCCGATCTTTCGATGCTCGATCGGGCCGAGCCGACCAGCCAAGCCCGGCCCCGTGCCGACCCAATACGTCGGGATCGCCGGCCTCGGCGTCGATGCGCCGACGTTGCCGAAGTCGGACCGCCGGGCCGGCGTCTTCGGCTATGATCGCGCGACGAAGATCGCGGACATCAAGGACGGCCCCTCGACGACGATGATGGTCGCCGAGACCTGGGACGCGCGCGGCTCGTGGCTGGCCGGCGGTCCGGCGACGGTCCGCGGCCTCGACCCGGTGCGGACCCCCTACATCGGCCCCGGCCGCCAGTTCGGCGGCCTGCACCGCGGTGGCGTCAACGTCCTCTTCGCCGACGGCTCCGTCCGGTTCATCTCCCCCTCGATCGATCCCCACGTCTTCGAGGCCCTCTCCACCATCGCCGGCGGCGAGACGTTGCCCGAGGGCTGGGACCGATAGCCGGGCCGCCCGTGCTTCATCCGTGACCACCTCGGGCATTCGCGTTATGCTGATGAGTGGATCGAGGATGGCCGTTCCCGGTTCTCGGGGAAGGGACATGTGGCGCTGGCGATTCCATCTCCGTTGGTCGCGCTTCCGGGTCCGGACCTTGATCGGGTTGGTCGCCGTCGCCGCGATCGGCCTCGGCATCAGGCGGGAAGTCGTGGTCGAGTCGACCCGGCGCCAGATCTGGACCCTCCAGCACGACACGGATGCCGGCCGGCGCCTGCAAGCCGCCGAGGCCATCTCCGCGAATCCGTCGGGCCTGACGTCCGAGGAGTCGTTCCAGATCTTCAATCGGGCGCTCGACGACCCGAGCCCCCGCGTCCGGTTCACCGCAGTCCTCGCACTCTTCAACCTCAGTCGCAACGCGTCCTTGCTCTCGCCGGCGCTCGCGAGAGCGTCACGCGACCCCGACCGTTCGGTCCGACTTGTCGCGATCGCCCTCATGGGACCATTCGCGAGCGAAGGCCGCGACCGGGAGGTGGTGATCCCCGCCTTGATTGGCGCATTAAAGGACACGAGTGCGGGGAACCGTTGTCGCGCCGCCGTCTATCTCGCCCGTGTCGGTCGAGGGAGGGAGGTCGTGGTCCCGATGATCGAGATCCTGGAGGGCAAGTGCGAGGACTCGACGAGGGAGCAGGGGATTACCATACACCGCCTCGCCGCGATCCAGGTCCTGGAGACGGTCGGGCCGGCGGCGAAGGACGCCATCCCCGTCCTGCGAGTCGCGACCCGAGACCACCGAGGTCGAATCCGGGTCGCCGCGGCCCGGGCGCTTGCTTCGATCGGAGAGGCGGAGGACGTGCTCAAGACCCTCCGTGATGCACTCGAAGATCCCGATCCGATAGCCCGCCAGGACGCCACCCGGGCCCTCGAGCGACTCGATCCAGACTTCCTCAACCCTTGAGCTTCGCCGCCGTCGTCGCCAGGGCGCGGCCGATGTCGGCGGCAGCGGCTTGCTTGGGGTCCTTGAGGGAGCCGTCGGCGGCGAAGGCCTCGGAGGCGCGGGGGATGGCGAGCTGGTCGGGGAGGACGAGGACGCCGATGTTGCCGAGGATCGACCGGAGGTGGACGAGGCCGCGGAGGCCGCCGAGCTGGCCGGGGGAGGCGCTCAGGAGCGCGGCGACCTTCCCCTTGAAGGCGACCAAAGGCGGCTCGCCGGGATAGGGCCGACTGACCCAGTCGATCGCGTTCTTGAGGACGCCGCTGATCGAGCTGTTGTACTCGGGCGAGGCGATCAACAGGCCGTCGCTCTCGACGAACAAGGCCTTGAGCGCGCGTGCGTTCTCGGGAGGGCCCTGCTCGGCCTCGAGGTCCTGGTCGAAGAGCGGCAATTGGAAGTCGCGCAGGTCGATCACCCGCGTCTCGGCCCCGACCGCCGCGGCGCCGACGGCGGCGAGGCGGGCGAGCCGCTTGTTGTACGAATCGCTCCGGGTGCTCCCGGCCATCGCCAGGATGCGGGCGGTCGCGCTCATCGTGCGTGGACTCCTCCAGGTCGACCGGTTTGGTCGTTCCCATCCTACCCGGTCGCGCGGATCGTTCTCCGTAGGGTCCGCTATAGCGGACCCTA
>DASZMJ010000192.1:0-1883 GCA_035551935.1 Isosphaeraceae bacterium | reverse complement strand
AACCCCGGGCCGGGGCCCACGGGTACGGCGGATTCCCGGGGTTGCGGAGTACCGCAGACCCCTGCCACCCCGACGAACCAAAGGCATTCCCCTTTCCTCGCCGATTTGCCATGATTCTCCGTTCGCCGTTCCCCGATTCTTTGCCATCGGTCATCGGTCATCATCCCCCCCGAGAAACGAGCCGTGCTCAACGTCCTCCAACTGATCCCGACGCTCGACCGCTCGGGGGCCGAGAAGCAGATGGTGCTGCTGGCCAAGGGGCTGCCGAGGGATCGGTTCCACGTCGAGGCGGCGGCCTTGACGCGGCTCGGGCCGCTCGAAGCCGAACTCCGCGACGCGGGCGTCCCGGTCACACGGATCGGCAAGCCGTGGAAGGTCGACCCGCTGGCACTCGCGCGGCTGACGCGGTTCCTCACGCGGAAGCGGTTCGACGTGGTCCAGACCTGGGTCTTCGCCGCCAACGCCTACGGCCGTGTCGCGGCGCACCTGGCGAAGACGCCGGTGGTCGTCACGGCCGAGATGGCGGTCGACCTCTGGAAGACCCGCGGCCACCTCGCGATCGACCGCCGACTGGCCCGTTGGTGCGACAAGGTCGTCGGCAACTCGAACGCCGTGGTCGACTTCTACCGCCGGGCCGGGATCGCCGACGACAAGCTCGCGATGATCTATTCGGGGATCGATGCCGAGGAGCCCCCGGCGGTCGACCGCGCCGCGGTCCTCGCCGCGTTCGGCTGGCCGGCTGATTCGACTCTGCTCCTTTTCGCCGGCCGCCTGGTGCCGCAAAAAGGGGTGGCCGACCTGGTCGCGGCGCTCGACGTCTTGCAGCACATCCGGCCCAAGCTCAAGGCGCTGATCGTCGGCGGCGGCCCGTTGCTCTCGGAGCTGGAGGAGACGGCGCACGCCTTCCGGCTCGACGGCGCGGTGAAGTTCCTCGGCCACCGCGACGACGTCCCCCGGTTGCTCGCGGCGGCCGACCTGCTGGTCTTGCCCAGCCGTTACGAGGGGCTGCCGAACGTCGTCCTTGAGGCGATGCGGTCCCGCAAGGCCGTGGTCGCGACCGCCGCGCCGGGGACCACCGAGGTCGTCGCCGACGGCGAGACCGGCCTGCTCGTCCCGGTCGGCGACGCCGTCGCCCTCGCCCGCGCGATCCGGACCCTGGCCGACGACCCCGTCCTCCGCCTCCGCCTCGGCGAGGCGGGCCGCGCCCGCGTCGACCGCGAGTTCGGCGTGAATCTCATGGTCGATCGGTTCGCGGAATTGTATGAATCGCTGGCGCGGTCGAAGGGGCTCGCCGTCTGATCTGACGCGCCGGGGAAAAAGAAGCCGTTCCGCCGCCGGACCTTGCTCTGTCCCCTTGGTCCCGACGGCGGATACGGTCGCGCTTCCGGCCAATAAAGGTCAGTCGGGCACCAATGACTCTACCGGAATACGCCTGTCCTGTCAATATATTTGTAAATCTATCATATATGAAAGTACATAAGACGGAATGAGGTCGTGACGGCGGCCTCAATCCCCGTGTTTCTGCCGGAGCCTCGGCGAGAGCCGGAGGATGAGCTGGGCGCGTTCGAATTCGCCGAGCCATTCGGAGACGCCCAGGGCGATGACGTCGTCGGAGGGGGGGACGAGGCCGGTCGGGCAGGCGGGGCCGAGGCGGTCGGCGGCGAGCTTGCGGTAGGCGGAGAGGGTCCGCTCGCCGTAACGGGCGACCTCGAAGCCGTCCTCGCTCAGGAAGACGACCACGGGCACGCGGTGCCCGCCGTTGATCGCCAGGGCGTCGCGGACGTCGGGCCGGGCGTCGCGGTCGAGGAACCGCAGGTCGATCGCCGACGACGCCCGCGCGAAGTGATCGAAGGCCGGGCACTGGTTGACGCAGTCGCCGCACC
>DASZMJ010000191.1:0-2963 GCA_035551935.1 Isosphaeraceae bacterium | reverse complement strand
GGCGGCTCGTCGTCGCGGCCGGCGACGGCCAGGGTGAACGGCTCCTTGCCGGCGAGGCCGAACTCGTCCTGCCAGCGGAACTCGACCGTGCGCGGGCCGTCGACGGCGATCGCGGGGGACGTCACCGTCGGCCCGGCGGGCGTGCTGGCCTGGCCGTCGACCTTGGCCGACGACAGGTCGCGGGTCGCCGTGGCGGCGAAGGTTGCCTTGCTCCCCTTGACCAGGGCGATCGCTCCGCCGCGGACGTCCTTGCGCTGGACCTCGGGCCGGCCGAGATAATCGGGCAGCGTCACGTCGGCGACGATCGCCGTCAGCTCGGGGCGGAGCTTGGGCTCGACGCGGACGGCCTGCGTCGCGTCGCCGATCCGGACGCGGAGCCGGCCGGCGTCGATCTGGGCGGGCAGCGAGAAATCGTAGTGACCTCCATCGAGCTTCGCGGCGACGGCCGGCTGGTCGCCGAGCCGGGCGGTGCCGCGCTCGGGGTGCCAGACGGTGCCGTCGGCGAGCGTGGCGGCGACGGCGAACGGCTCGCCGTGGGCGACCACGAGCTTCTCGGGCAGCGGCCGAACGGCGGCGAAGGTGTAGCGCGGCGTGTCGCGCCAGGGCATGAGCAGCCGCGCCGCGGCGTTCGAGGCCGCCGCGGGGACGAAGACGAACAGCGCGACCGCAATGGCCGACGGCACGGCGAGCATCACGGCCCACCGCCTGTGCCTGGGCCGGGGGACGGCGTCGCGGAAGTCACGCTTCCTGGCGTCCTCGGCCACTTGCCGGATCGCCGCCTCGCAGAGCGCCCGCGAGCGGGCCTGCTCGGCGTCGTTCTGGGCCAGCTCGATCACGCCGAGCAACTGGTCGCCGATCCTCGGGTGCTTCTTCGCGAGCAGCCGCGCCAGTTGCTCGAGCCGACGGTTCCGCCAGACCCAGCGGTGCAGGGCGTACGGCACCAGGGCACAGCCGACGGCCGCGGCCACGAACAGGGTCGTGCGGACCCACCCCGGCGTGTCCCACATGCGGTCGACGGCGAACATCAGCAGGAACGCCATGACGACGCCGAACGCCGAGGCCGAGACGGCCTCGGCCGTCTTGATCGACCAGACCCGGCGGCGGAAGTCCAGGAGCTGGTCCCGGAGCGACTCGGGCAACTGCAACCGTTCGGGCGTCCGGGCGATGCTCATGTCGACCTCACGTCGTGAAGGCCGCGGGTTTTTCGTAGGGTCCGCTATTGCGGACCATCCGGGCGGGGGTGCCCCATCGGGGATGGTCCGCAATAGCGGACCCTACGGAACGACAACCGTCCTACTATATAAGACCGATGGCCTTCCGGCCTATCCAGAAAACCCCCATCGCCGCGATCAGCCCGCCCGCCACCGCCGGATGGCTCCACAACTGGACCCTCCGGACCGACGGCGCCGGCTCGGGCAATTCGGCCAGGGCGCGGATGACGTCCTCGAGCTTCTCGGGCGTGACAACTTGCCCATGCGTCACGCGGGCGATCTCCTCCAGGACTTCCGGCCGGGCCGGCTTGCCGATCCCCTCGGCGGCGACGCCCTGGACGTAGAACGTGGCCTCGAGCGACGCGCCGGTCTGCTTGCACGAGAGGACGACCGTGTGCTTGCCGGGCTCCTCGGCGTTGAACCGGCCGGCGAACTCGCCCCACTCGTCGCCGGTCGAGAGCAGGCGGACCAGCTCCGACTTGCCCGAGGGGGCCGTCACCCGCGCCGTGACCTCGCCGTCGCGGAGCGGCTCGCCGGACTTCTCCATGACGTTCGAGTGCAGGGCGAGGGTCTGGCCCATCTTGGGCTGGTCGGGGACGTAGTAGAGCCGCATCGACTCGCCCTTGGCCATGTTCCGCTGGTAGGCCATCCAGCGCACCACCTGGCCCCAGAACCGGTAGTGGTACTTGTCCTCGACCCCCTTGCGCCATCGCCAGGCCCCGTCGGTCCCCATGAACAGGACCTTGCCCGCCCCGACCGACCGGGTGACGAGCAGCGGCAACCGGCCGTACTCGTTGGAGGCGTCCTTGTGGACGGCGAGGACCTCGGTGCCCGCCTTGGCGCGGGTCGCCGCGGCGTACCACTGGAAGCCGGGCAGGCCCTCCCAGACCTCGGCGTTGTCGTCCTGCGTGTCGGCCAGCTTCGTCAGCAGGCTCCGCCGGCCCGACTCGGTCAGCTCGAAGTGCCCCGGCGTCCGCGAGCCCCAGCCGCCGGGCTGCGACGCGTCGAGCAGCACCGGGCAGAGGTCGCCGAGTTCCGTGTCGAGCAGCGACATCTGCCGCCCCTGGATGCCCGGCATGAACACCAGCCCGCTCGCCTGGTGCTCGACCAGCCCCTTGAGCAACCGGCACTGCTCGGCCGTGAGCTGGCCGTCGCCGACGCCGACGTCGCCGAGGAAGACGACGTCGTACTTCGACAGCTCGTCGAGCCCGCCCGGGAACTGCTTGATGTAGTCCTTGTTCCCGCCGCCCGGCTTGCTCAGGCCCGGGTGGAAGAGCAGGCACGAGACCTCGACGCCCGGGTCGCGCGACAGCGCGTTGCGGAGGTAGCGATACTCCCACCGCGGGTACGACTCGACGACGAGGACCTTGAGCTTCTCCTCGCGGATCGCGATCGGCTCGCTCAGCTTGTTGTTGTCCGTCAGGGCCTCGTCGGGATGCCGCGGGACTTCGAGCGTGAGCGTCACGTCGCCCGTGGCCCGCGGCTTCCACACGACCCAGTCGGTCGTCCGGCCCATCGGGGCGAGCTTCACTTCCTTCTGGACCTCGTCGCCCTCGGAGGTCCGGAGCGTGACCGTCGTGACGAACTCGCGGGGCAGCGAGCTGTCGATCGTGAACGGGATGCGGACCGACTTGCCGGCGACGCAGAAGGTGGGGGCATCGAGGCTCAGGAGTTCGACGTCCGGGAGCCTGACCCGGCTGCCGACCGGCACGGCGAAGACGGGCACGCCCCGCGTCCGGAGCCGGGCCGCGG
>DASZMJ010000190.1:0-11164 GCA_035551935.1 Isosphaeraceae bacterium | reverse complement strand
TGCCGTCCGCCCGCCCACAAGGTTCTTGGATTAAGGCGGACGGCACGCGGAGCGTGCCTGCTACAGAAGAGGGGGGAGCGGACGGCACGCGGAGCGTGCCTGGTACGGGGAAGAGTGACGGTCGGTCCGCCCCTGATGGGGAGGGCCGGGGCGGGGGGATGCGGGTCAGGCGGAGCGACTTGGCAATCCCCTGAATGCGTGGGCTATGGCGGCGACCAGGGGCCTGTTATGATGAAGGCGACACCCTTCGGGAGGGCCGGGACCGACCGCCATCGCGTCGGGGGGCGGGGGCCTGGGAAGGGGGCGATGGTGAGGCGTGATATCGTGGTGGTCGGGGCGTCGGCCGGCGGGGTCGAGGCACTCTCGCAGCTCGTCCATCGACTGCCGGCGGACTTCCCGGCGGCCGTGTTCGTCGTGCTCCACGTCTCGCCCCACGGCACCAGCCTGCTGCCGAGCATCCTGACCCGCAACGGGCCCTTGCCGGCCCGCCACGTGGCCGACGGCGAGCCGATCCGCCCGGGGACGATCGTGGTGGCGCCGCCGGACTTCCACCTGCTGCTGGAGCCGGACCGGGTCCGGCTCTCGCGCGGCCCGCGCGAGAACGGCCACCGGCCGGCCGTCGACGTGCTGTTCCGGACCGCGGCGCGATCGTTCGGCCCGCGGGTCATCGGGGTGGTCCTCTCGGGGTCGCTCGACGACGGCGCCGCCGGCCTGGCGGCGATCCAGTCGCGCGGCGGCCTGGCCCTGGTGCAGGAGCCCGACGACTCCCTCTATCCCGGCATGCCGCGCAGCGCCCTGGAATCGGTCCGGGCCGACCACTGCGAGCCCGTCGTCGAGCTGGCCGGGACGCTCTCGCGGCTGGTCCAGGAGGAGGTCCGCATGGCCGACGACGACCCGACGACCGACGCGATGAAGCTGGAGTCGGCGATCGCCGCGCTGGACCTCGGGGCGATCCGGGAGGAGCAGCGGCCCGGCATCGTCTCGGGCTTCGGCTGCCCGGACTGCGGCGGGGCGCTCTGGGAGCTGAGGGACGGCGAGCTGGTCCGGTACCGCTGCCGGGTCGGCCACGCCTGGACGGCCCACAGCCTGGTGGCCGAGCAGGCCCAGGCGGTCGAGTCGGCACTCTGGTCGGCGCTGCGCGCCCTGGAGGAGCGCGCGGAGCTCTGCGGCCGGATCGCCGAGCGGCTCGGCCGGCGCGGGGCGAACGCCACCGAGAGCCGCTTCGCCGCGCAGGCGCGGGAGGCGCGGCGGCGGGCGGCGATCCTGCGGCAGGTGCTGATCGCCGACGAGGCCACCAACGCCGAGCCGAGCCCGGACGCCCCGGGGGCGGCCGAACCGGGCGAGGTCGCGACCGATGGATGACCCCACGCCCACCCCCGACGCCGTCCCGGTCCCCGTCGCCGTCGTCGCGATCGCGGCGTCGGCCGGCGGCCTGGAGGCGCTCAGCCGATTGCTGGGGGCCTTGCCGGCCGACTTCCCGGCCCCGATCCTGGTGTTGCAGCACCTCGACCCCGGCCGGCCCAGCCTGTTGGCGCAGATCCTCGGCCGCCGCACGAAGCTGATGGTCAAGCAGGCCGAGGCCGGCGAACCGGTCCGGCCCGGGGCGGTGTTCGTCGCGCCGCCGGGCCGGCACCTGCTGGTCGACGCCGGGGGCCGGCTGTCGCTGTCGACCTCCGAGCTGATCCACCTGGTCCGGCCGTCGGCCGACCGGCTCTTCGAGTCGGTCGCCGAGGGGTTCGGCCCGCGGGCCGTCGCCGTGGTGCTGACCGGGACCGGCTCCGACGGCGAGGGGGGCGTCCGCGCCGTCCGGCGCCGGGGGGGCACCGTCATCGCGCAGGACCCGGCCACGGCGACCTACGCCGGCATGCCCGCCGCCGCCGTCCGCACCGGCTGCGTCGACCTGGTGCTGCCACTCGACCAGATCGCGCCGCGACTGGTGGCATTGGCCACAGCGGAGGCCGGGAGATGAGCGACGACAGCCCCGCCCCCGATCGCGCCGGCTTCGAGGAGCTTCTCGAATACCTCCGCCGGAGCCGGGGCTTCGACTTCACCGGCTACAAGCGGTCGAGCCTGATACGGCGCGTCGCCAAGCGTATGCAGATGATCAACCTCGCGGATTATCGCCGGTACGTCGACTTCCTCGAGGTCCACCCCGACGAGTTCGGCCGCCTCTTCGACACGATCCTGATCAACGTGACGGCCTTCTTCCGCGACCCGACGGCGTGGGACGTCGTGCGCGAGAAGATCATCCCGAGGCTGATCGCCGCCAAGCCGCCCGAGGACCCGATCCGGATCTGGAGCGCCGGCTGCGCCTCGGGGGAGGAGGCGTACACGCTGGCGATCGTGCTGGCCGAGGCGCTGGGGGCCGACCAGTCGCGGGACCGGGTGAAGATCTACGCCACCGACGTCGACGAGGAGGCGCTCGCGCGGGCGCGGCAGTCGATCTACGACGCCAAGCACGTCGAGGGGGTGCCGCCGGAGCTGCTGGCCAAGTACTTCGAGCCGATCAACGGCCGCTTCGCCTTCCGGAAGGACCTGCGACGCTCGGTGATCTTCGGCCGTCACGACCTGATCCAGGACGCGCCGATCTCGCGGATCGACCTCCTGTCGTGCCGCAACACGCTGATGTACCTCAACTCCGAGACCCAGGGCCGGATCCTCGAGCGGTTCCACTTCGCGCTGAACGACCGGGGCGTGTTGTTCCTGGGCAAGGCCGAGACGCTCCTGACGTACAACAACTCGTTCGTGCCGATCGACCTGAAGCATCGGCTCTTCGCCAAGGCGGGGCGGGGCAACCTCCGCGAGCGACTGCTGGTGATGGCGCGGACCGGCAGCGAGGAGGCGGTCAACCACTTCGTCGGCCACGTCCGCGTCCGCGAGGCGGCGTTCGAGGTCTCGCCGATCGCGCAGCTCGTCGTCGACGCCGGCGGGGTCCTCGCGCTGGCCAACGACCGCGCCCGGACGACCTTGGGCCTGGCGACGTCGGACGTCGGCAGGCCGCTCCGGGACCTCCAGGTCTCGTACCGTCCGGCCGACCTGCGGTCGTGCCTCGACCGCGTCCAGCACGATCGGCAGCCGGTCGTCCTGAAGGACGTCGAGTGGTCGGCCGTGGCCGGCGAGCCGAGCTCCTTCGAGGTCCACATCACGCCACTGTTCGACGCCGGCGGCGTCGCGCTCGGGGCCGGCATCACCTTCCTCGACGCGACGGTCGTCCGCCGCCTGACCGCCGAGCACGAGCGCTCGACCCGCGACCTCGAGACCGCCTACGAGGAGCTCCAGTCGACCAACGAGGAACTCGAGACCACCAACGAGGAGCTCCAGTCGACCGTCGAGGAGCTCGAGACGACCAGCGAGGAGCTCCAGTCGACCAACGAGGAGCTCGAGACCATGAACGAGGAGCTCCAGTCGACCAACGAGGAGCTCGAGACGGTCAACGAGGAGCTGCGCGAGCGGAGCGACGAGGTGAAGCGGGTCAACCTCTTCCTCGAGTCGATCCTGAGCGGCCTCCGTGGCGGCGTGGCCGTGCTGGACCGCGAGCTCTTGATCCTCGTCTGGAGCCCGCAGGCCGAGAACCTCTGGGGCATCCGCGCCGCCGAGGCCCGCGGCAAGAACCTGCTGAACCTCGAGATCGGCCTGCCCGTCGACCGCCTCAAGCCGGCGCTCCGCGCGTGCCTCTCGGGCGAGTCGCCCTACCAGGAGGTTGCCCTCGAGGCCGTCAACCGCCGCGGTCGGTCGATCCACTGCAACGTCATGTGCACGCCCATGGTCGACGGCGCCGCCGTCGACGGCGTCATCCTCGTCATGGAAGACTCCCCCACCGCCGCCACCGAGTCCCCCTCTCCCACCTCCGCCGCCGCCGCCGGCGCCGACGGCAGCCCCGGCCCGGCCGCCCCCGAGCCGTCCCGCGACTGAGCGGCCCAACTTGATAGAAATTAGATTCGCAAATAGATACGTTTACGATCCATCCAGAACAGGATCAGCCAGAGGACGAGCAGGGTGGCGCCGCCGCGGAGGAGGGACTCGTAGGCCGGCCCGGCGGCCCCGAAGGTACGGTCGCCGAGGTGGGCCGTCAGGCGGTCGACGACGAATCCTTTGATGAGCCAGTTCATCACATAAGCGGCGATCGAGTTGGCGCCGACGACCCGCAGGGGGTAGGTCCAGCCGCGGAGGCCGATCGCGTCGGTGGTGGCGAGGAAGCCGGCGAGGATCAGGAAGCACCAGCCGCCGCTGTAGAGCACCCAGCTCGGCGTCCAGATCCGCTTGACGACCGGGCAGATGCCCAGCTCGCCGAGGGCCGTCCCCGCCGCGAGGCCGACGACGCCGGCGACCACGAGCCAGGCCAGCTTCCGCCGCGCCGGCACCTCGCGCCGGAGCACCCCGCCGGCCAGCAGGCCGAGGACCATCGTGCCGAGGGTCGGGATGGCGCTCAGGGTCGCGTAGCCGCCGCCGTTATGGGTGAACACGTTCTCGCGCGGGAAGAGGTTGAGGAACCAACGGTCGAACGCCCAGGCGAGGTTCGTGTTCTTGTTCCAGTGGGCCGCGAACCCCTTCAAGTTGTGCGGCCAGTCGGGCGGCACGCCGGCGGTCTTGTAGTTGAACCCCGACCCCGGCACCGGGTAGAGCGCGAACGCCGCCCAGTAGCCCACCAGGATGACCGCCAGCGCGATCCATTGGTCCCGCGCCGGCCGCAGTCCGAGCAGGAACAGGAAGAAATACCCGAGTCCGATCTGCGTGAGCGTATCTTCAAACGTGTAGACCGTCCTGTGTTGCCCGAGCGACCTGAGGAAGATGCCCAATGCCACCAGCACGAACGCCCGCCACGCCGCGTGCGCCGCCATGCCCGGCCTCGACTGCCCCCGGGCCAGCCGGCTGGCGATCGAGAACGGCAAGGCCGCCCCGACCAGGAACGAGAACGACGGCTGGATCAGGTCGTGCAGGGAGCAGCCGACCCACTCGACGTGCTCCTGGTGATGGGCCAGCAACTGCCAGGTCTTGCTCTCCGTGAGGGCCTTCGCGACCCCCTGGAAGTGCAGGACCTCGGCCAGCATCAGGAACATCACCAGGCCGCGGTAGGCGTCGATCGCCGTGATCCGGCGCGGCGGAGGCGCCTTGACGTCGGTACTCATGAATGGATCTTCGATGCCGTTTTCGAGGCGGGCGTGGTTGACCCCCGGACTCCGGGGATTATCATGGTCCCCGGGGGCGTTGTCAACTTGGCCGGGGCCAACCGCGATCGATCGAGGCACACCGACGATGAATGTCCACTGGCGCGGGGTCTTCCCCGCCGCGACGACCGAGTTCGGGGCCGACGGGGCCCTCGACGTCCCGGCCACCCTCCGACACATCGACGCGATGATCGAGACGGGCGTCCACGGGCTGATCCTGCTCGGCACCGTCGGCGAGAACTGCTCGCTGGAGCCTCGCGAGAAGGTCGAGCTGCTCCGCTCGGTCGTCGACCACGTCGCGGGCCTCGTGCCGGTCCTCTCGGGCGTCGCCGAGTGTAGCACGGCCGCCGCCTGCCGGTTCGCCGCCGACGCGCGGCGGGCCGGCGTCGACGGCCTGATGGTCCTGCCGGCCCTGGTCTACAAGTCCGACCCGCGCGAGACGATGACCCATTACCGGGCCGTCGCCGCGGCGACCGACCTGCCGATCATGGTCTACAACAACCCGGTCTCCTACGCCGTGGACATCACCCCCGAGATGTTCGCCGACCTCGCCGACGAGCCGAGGTTCGTCGCCATCAAGGAGTCGTCCGAGGACGTCCGCCGGATCACCGACCTGAGGAACCTCTGCGGCGACCGCTACGACCTCTTTTGCGGCGTCGACGACCTGGTGCTCGAGAGCCTCCTCCTCGGCATCGAGGGCTGGGTCTCGGGCCTCGTCAACGCCTTCCCTGCCGAGAACCGCCTGCTCTGGGACCTCGCCACCGCCGGCCGCTGGGACGAGGCCCGCTCGGTCTATCGGTGGTACACGCCGCTGTTGCACCTGGATACCCACGTCAAGCTCGTCCAGTACATCAAGCTCGCCGCGCAGGAGACCGGCCTCGGCTCCGAGGCCGTCCGCCCCCCCCGCCTGCCCCTGGCCGGCGACGAGCGCGAGCGCGTCCTCGCCGTCATCCGCCGGGCCATCGCGACGAGGCCGACATGAAAGGGGAGAGCTATCCGCAGATCATGCAGATGATGAAGAGAGAAGGGAAAGGGAGCGGATCGATCGCCCCAATCCCCGGCAACTGAGCCATCTGCGGATCGATACCCGCTCAAAAAGAGGCAGAGGCGCCCCGTGGCTAGTCGTCAGGTTGACCGTATCTCGGTGATCGACACCCACACCGGCGGCGAGCCGACGCGGGTCGTCGTAGGCGGCGGGCCGGACCTCGGCCCCGGGCTGATGGTCCGGCGGCGGGACGTCTTCCGCGCGCGGTTCGACCCCTTCCGCTCCGCCGTCGTCGACGAGCCCCGCGGCTCCGACGTGATGGTCGGCGCCCTCGTCTGCGAGCCGGAAGACCCGTCGCACGCGGCGGGCGTGATCTTCTTCAACAACGTCGGCTTCCTGAACATGTGCGGCCACGGCACGATCGGCGTGGCCGTCGCCTTGGTCCAACATGGCCGTATCGCGCCGGGTCGGCACACGATCGAGACGCCGGTCGGCAATGTCGATGTCACGATCGAGGACGACGGCAACACGGTCGCCCTCGACAACGTCGAGAGCCGGCGGTCGGCCAGGGGGGTCGCGATCGAGGTGCCGGGCGTGGGGCGGTTCACGGGCGATGTCGCGTGGGGCGGCAACTGGTTCTTCCTCGTCGAGGACCACGAGGAAGAGCTCGCGCTGGCCAACGTCGAGCGCCTGACCGAAGTCACCTGGGGCATCCGCCGGGCCCTCGTCGCGAATGGGATCACGGGCGACGACGGCGGGGAGATCGATCATATCGAGCTGTTCGGGCCTCCATCAACTTCGGAAGCCGACGGCAAGAGCTTCGTCCTCTGCCCCGGCAAGGCGTACGACCGCTCGCCGTGCGGCACGGGTACGAGCGCCAAGGTCGCGTGCCTGGTGGCCGACGGCAAGCTCCGCGAGGGGCAGGTCTGGCGGCAGGAGAGCATCGTCGGCAGCGTCTTCGAGGCGTCGGCGCGGGTCGTCGACGGCAGGGTCTATCCGCGCATCCGGGGTTCGGCGTATGTCAACGCGATGTCGACCCTGATCCTCGACCCCGCCGACCCGTTCCGGATGGGGATCCGGGCATGAGGGCCCCGGGGAGCGTGGTGGTCGTCGGCGGCGGGGTCGTCGGCGCGGCGTGTGCCGACTTCCTCGCGCGAGCAGGCTGGAAGGTCACGATCGTCGAGCGCGGCGCGTTCGGCGGCGGTTGTTCGGCGGGCAACTGCGGCCTCGTCTGCCCGAGCCACGTCCTGCCGCTGGCCGAGCCGGGGGCGATCGGCCGGACGATCAAGGCCCTCTTCGAAAAGAATTCCCCGTTCTCGATCCGTCCCCGGTTCGAACCCGCGCTCTGGTCGTGGCTCTACCACTTCGCCCGCCGCTGCAACGAGCGGGATATGCTCGCCGCGGCCCGGGGCATCCAGCCGTTGCTCGAGTCGTCCCTGGAGCTCTATCGCGACCTCATCCCGCATGAACCCCTCGATTGCGAGTGGCAGGCCCGCGGCCTCCTCTTCGCCTACAAGGACCGCGCCGCCCTCGACGCCTACGAGGCGACCGACCGCCTCCTCCGCGAGTCGTTCCACTGCCCCGCGACGAAGTTCAACGGTGAGGAGGCCGTCGCCCTCGAGCCCGCCTTGCGCGACGGCCTCGCCGGCGCCTGGTATTATGAAGAGGATGCGCACCTGCGTCCCGATCGATTGATGGCCTCGTGGCGCCGGTCGCTCGAAGCGCGCGGGGCCACGATCCGCGAGCGCTGCGCGTTCCTAGGCTTCCATGGGAGCGACGGCTCGGCCACGGCCGTCGCGACCGAGGGGGGCAAGGTCGAGGCGGATGCCTTCGTCGTCGCGACGGGGGCGTGGACGCCGCTCCTGAACGAGCACCTCGGCTGCCGCGTGCCGATCCAGCCGGGCAAGGGGTACAGCCTGACGATGCCGCGGCCGGCCTCGTGCCCGGCGATCCCGATCATCTTCCCCGAGACCCGCGTCGTGGCCACGCCGTTCCCGTCCGGCTACCGGCTCGGCTCGACGATGGAGTTCGCCGGCTACGACGCATCCATCAACCCCCGCCGCCTCAACCTCCTCAAGGAAGGCGCCCGACCTTACCTGCGCGAGCCGTACTGCGAGCCCGTCGAGACCGAGTGGTTCGGCTGGCGACCGATGACGTATGACAGCCTGCCGATCATCGACCGCACCCTCCGCTACTCCAACGTCTGGATCGCCGCCGGCCATAACATGCTCGGCCTCTCCATGGCCCCCGCCACCGGCAAGCTCGTCGCCGAGCTGATCGGCGGCACGGCCCCGCACGTCGATCCGACGCCGTATCGCGTGGGCCGATTCTGATGCAGTCGGCCTTCGTAGCGCAGGGCTTGTATCACCGCTTCCTCACGCGACCACGAAGAGGCAGGGCGAGCCCTGCCCTACGAAGACTCACGACAGCAAGACCCGATCGACCAGCGCCGCGACGCCGTCGTTGTCGTGGTCGTCGGTGACGTAATCGGCCGCGGCGAGGACGGCGGGGGGGGCGTGGCCCATGGCGACGCCGAGGCCGGCGCCGAGGATCATGGGCAGGTCGTTCATGTCGTCGCCGACGGCGCAGATCTCCGCCGGGTCGACGCCCCAGAGCTCGGCGACGTGGAGCACGGCGGCCCACTTGCCGGCGTCGTGGCGGATCACCTCGCACATCGTCCCCGAGTAGCGCGGGCTCTTCTGGACGAAGGTCCGGACGAGGCCGGGGAAGGCCGCGAGGACCGTCGCCTCGAACGCATGCATCGCCGGCCGGTCGGACACGGCGCAGATGTGAAAATGAGTCAAGCCTTCCCAGGTCGCCGCGACGCGGGCGAACGTCCGGTTCAAATCGACATATTCGTCGAAGAGGGGGCGGCCGGTGGGCTCGCGGTCGAGGAGGAAGTCGGGCCCCTCGGGGCCGGTGTCGCGGAAGCTGACGACCGGCTCGCCGCGGTCGCGGAAGTGGTCGAGGACGGCGGCGGCGAGCGGGTCGTCGAGGTCGGCCCGCCAGAGGGTGAGATGGTCGGCGGGGTCCTTGACGAGCGCGCCGGAGTTGCAGACCAGCGGGGCATCGAGGCCCAGTTGCTCGGCGATCGGCCGGGCGCGGCGGTATCGGCGGCCGGTGCAGAGGACGGGCCGGATGCCCGCCCGCGCGGCCCGGGCCACGGCCTCGGCCGTGCTGGGTCGGAGGACACTCGTGCGGTCGAGCAAGGTCCCGTCGACGTCGAGGGCGAGGATGCGGAAGCGGGTCGGTTGCGGCATGGTCCGGCCATCGTACCCGCCCGGTCGCGGCCGGCTCAACCCGACCAGCCGATCTCGGCGGCGGTCAGCGGGTCGATCCGGAGCCGGGAGAGGGTCTCGTAGTGGAGGACCATCACGTCGCGCGCGGTCACGGCCCCCTTCGGGAACGTCTTGAGCGAGACGCCGTACTTGTCGGTGGCGCCGAAGAGGTGGAGCAGCTCGTGGGCGATCGTGACGGCATCGGGAGCGGTCGGTCGGGTGAGCGGTTCGGGCAAGTCCGCCTCGCGGGCGAAGCAGACGGCCAGGGCGACGCCGGGCAGGTCGGACCGATCGCTGGCCACGGCGAACGAGCGGCCGGCGCGGCGGGGGTGGAGCAGCCAGACGTGGGCATCGGCGCCGATCCGGGCGTTGATCCGGGCCGTCATCTCGGCCCCGTCGGCGAACCCGGACCGCGCCGCGGCCCGGCTCAGGTCGATCAGGGCCTTGGCCTCCGCGCCGGCCTCCCACGCGCCGATGCCGCCCCGCTCGGGGACGAACTCGACCTCCACCGCATCGGCCCGGTCGTCCTCGACGGCGAGATAAACGTCGGCCAGCTCGACGTTCACGGGCGCCTCCCAGCGGATCGCCTCGTCCTCGACCCAGGCCCCCGCCCGGGCGACCGAGCGGAGGGCTTGCGCAACCTCCTCGTCCGACCACCCCTTCCCGTCTCGCCCGACGAACACCGAGACGAAGACGACCCTGCCGAGCAAGGTGGGGATCGCGGCCGGGGCCGGGGAGGAACCGTGATCGTCCTGGCGCGGCTCGAGTCGCTCGAACCGCCGGAACCGGGGATCGACCGCGTTCGGCCGGCCGTCCACGTCGGCGACAACGGCCACGCCGACCTCGCCGTCCGCCTCCTTCGCGTCCCTCGGCACGACCCGGACCGGATTCGCCTTCAGGGCCCGCACCCCCGACGCGATCTCGATGACCAATCCGACCGCCCCCCACGCCAGCAAGAGACCCAGCGGGTTCTCGCCCGCGACCCGGATCGCCAGCGCGGCGATCGGGCCCACGATCCAGAACCCGACGCGAAGCCATCTCATCCGCCGATCCCCCGGCCCGGCCGCCGCGACCGCCCGCATCCCCAGTGTCGGCCGATTGAGACCCGACCGCCAGTCCGGTATGTTGCGGAGGACGAACCGAGCCGGCAACCCGAGAAGGTGCCCTCATGATCCGAACGATCACACGCGTGGTCCTCGCCCTTTCCTGCTCCGCCGCGACGGCCGCGGAGGTCGTGCCGAGGGACTATGTCGTCCTCGGCCGTGCCGGCCGGCCGGCGCGGGGCGAGCTGGCGATCGACCCGGTCGCATCGGCGATCGCGGCGGGATCGTGGTCGGCGCCGAAGGCGGGGGACGAGGTCGCGTGGCCCGACGGCTCGAAGCGGACCTGGGCCGAGGCGAAGGCCAAGGACGACGGCACCCTCGACGACCCGGCCGCGCGGTCGGGTTACGCATATACCGAGGTCGAGTCGGCCGAGGCCCGGGTGATGATCCTGGAGGCGTCGGGACACGCGATGGTCTTCGCCGACGGCGAGCCCCGCGTCGGCGATCCGTACGGGCATGGGTATGTCCATCTCCCGGTCCGTCTCAAGGCCGGGAAGACCGGCTTCCTCTTCCGTGGGGGCCGCGGGGCGCCCCGCGCGAAGCTGGTCGAGCCGAAGGGGAAGGCCCAGCTCGATGCGAGCGACGCGACCCTACCTGACATCATCGTCGGTTCAAGTGGCGATCTGACGGCCG
>DASZMJ010000189.1:0-36424 GCA_035551935.1 Isosphaeraceae bacterium | reverse complement strand
GCCGGTTCGCCCTCGGGCGACTCCGACGCGAGACCGGCTGCCGGCGCGGGATCGAGACGAAGCGGCTCAAGTGTGCCCTGAGCGATGACTACAGGGAGAAAGTCCTATTCAGCACGTGAGATAAGATGCCGTCGCCCTGGCCAAGCGTGCCTGGGCCTGGCAGAACAAGAAGGAGTACGACAGGGCGATCGCCGACCTCGACGAGGCCATCCGGCTCGAGCCAAGCAGCAGCCTTCGGTATCGTCTCCGCGGCGACGTCTGGCTTCTCAAACGGGATTACGATCGGGCCATCGCCGACTACAGCCAGGCCGTCCGACTCGACCCCAAGAGCGATCGGAATTATGTCGTCCGAAGTGCTGCCTGGTGGTACAAGGGCGAGTTCGAGAAGGCCCTGGCCGACTCGAACGAGGCCATCCGGCTGGACTCGAAGGACGCGAATGCGTACGGCAACCGGGCCATCGCCTGGGCGAGCAAAGGCGAGTATGACAAGGCCGTCGCCGACCTCGGCGAGACGATTCGACTCAATCCGAAGGGCGCGAAGTCGTACGCGAACCGAGGCAGCGTCTGGGTCCTGAGGTCGGAATTCGACAAGGCCATCGCCGACTTCGACGAGGCCATCCGACTGGACCCGACGGTCGCGTCGACCTATAGCAACCGTGGCATCGCATGGAAGTACAAGAAGGAGTATGACAAGGCCATCGCCGACTACGACGAGGCCATCCGGCTCGATCCCACCTCCGAGGCGGCCTATCACGACAGGGGATGGGCCTGGCGCGAGAGGGGGGAGTTCGACAAGGCGATCGCCGACCTGAGCGAGGCCATCCGGCTCGATCCGAAGTGCTCGGCTGCTCGTGCAGAACGTGGCCGAGCCTGGTACTCCAAGCGCGAGTACGACAAGGCCATCGCCGACTACTCCGAGGCTATCCGGCTCGACCCGAAGTCCTCCGCCGGATACACCGGCCGCGGCAACGCCCTGGATGACAAGGGGGAGCACGACAAGGCCATCGCCGACTACGACGAAGCGATCCGACTCGGCTGCGAATTCGAGTGGAGTTACCACAACCGGGGCGAGGCCTGGCGGAGAAAGGGGGAGTTCGACAAGGCCATCGCCGACCTCGACAAGGCTCTCAAACTCGACCCCAAATGTGCTGATGCGTACTGCGTCCGAGGTGATGCCTGGGACGCCAAGGGAGACGATGACAAGGCCCTCGCCGACTACGCGGAGGCCCTATCGATCGACGGGCGGAAGCCCTGGCCTCACCACATGCGCGCGGTCATCGCCTGGAAGCGGGGCCGGGACGCTGAGGCGATCGAGGAGGCGGGAGAGGCCATCGAGAAGGACGGGTGGAAGAGCAACGATGCCGTTTACTCGGCCCTCATCGGCCGTGTTGCGGCGCGGCGGGCAGGGAAGGACGAGGAGGCGAAGCGGTTCCTCGACGAGGCAAAGGCCAGGGGGAAGGCCGGCTGGCCGGCGCCGATCGTCGCGTTCTTCCGCGGCGACCTCGACGCCGACGGCCTGCTGGCCGCGGCCAAAGATGTTGATGAGCAGACCGAGGCCCACGGCTTCCTCGGCCTCGACCTGGCTCTTCGGGGCAAGACGGACGAGGCCATCGAGCAACTTCGCTGGGTCGAGCGGCAAGGCAGCCCGGCGTCCGTCCAGTACGGCATGGCGCTCGTCGAACTGGAGCGGCTGTCCCGCGTCCCGAAGACGGCCGATGCGAGGAAGCCGTGAGCCCGAAAAGGTCCGCGGGCGGCCACGGACCCAGGTCGCACGGGTTGCCGGGTTGTTCAGACGGGCCTTCGACCGCTGATGGCGCGCATCAGGGCGATGAAGAGGCACGCGCCGATGAAGGACACGACGATGCTGCCGACGAAGCCGGCGGTGCCCGTGACGAAGTAGCCGACCAGGAAGCCGCCCACGACGGCGCCGACCAGGCCGACGACGATGTCGCCGAGGAGGCCGTAGCCGCCGCCCTTCATCACCTGGCCCGCCGCGAAGCCGGCAATCAATCCCACGACGATCCAGGCGATCCAACCGCCGGGGAACAGGGCGATGTCCGCGAAGAGGGGGACCATGGTTCGGCCACCTTTCCTGTGCGTGGAGTGAGTCGGGCCGCCAAACGACGACGACCACTCCCTGGCATATTTGCAACAACGGTGCCACATGAGGCCGGCGACGATTCCTCCCGGCAGGGAAGAGCGAGCTACCGCGGCCAGCCGGTGGGCCCGGGAGGGGATCGGGCGGATCGACACCATTTTCGGGGAAGATTGGGACTTGACGGATCGCGCCGGCGCTGTATCATTCGTCCAGTTCCTAACTGTCCACCATGAGGGCCGACTCATGAGTGACGATCGCGTCCGCTCCGCACGGATGGAGAGCCCGCTCGGCGCGTTGTGGGTGACGGTGGCCGAAGGGGCGCTGACGGGACTGTACATGGATGGGCAGGAGGGGTGCCCGAGCGTCGACGACGCCAGGGGGCGCGACGACGACGCGGTGAGGCCGGTCGCGGCGCAGCTCGTCGAGTATTTCGAGGGGAGGCGCACGGCGTTCGACCTGCCGGTCAGGCCGAGGGGGACGCCGTTCCAGCTCAAGGTGTGGGAGGCGCTGCGGGAGATCCCGTTCGGGACGACGGTCAGCTACGCCGAGCTGGCCCGGCGGATCGGTGCGCCGACGTCGGCGAGGGCCGTGGGCGCGGCGGTGGGGAAGAACCCGATCGGGATCGTCGTGCCGTGCCACCGCGTCGTCGGCGCCTCGGGCGCCCTGACGGGCTTCGCCGGGGGCCTCGACCGCAAGCGCTGGCTGCTCGACCACGAGGGGGCCAGGCCGCTGCTCCGATGAATTTCATTTGACGGCCGAGCTCGAAGGAATTAGGATTTCGCCGGTGGGGCGGAGTCCGACGACCTTCGGGGCCGGCCGCCATGGGCGATGAGATGGGCCCGGAGCCGACGGGCGCGACCGTCGAGGCGCTCCTGGCGGAGGGCCGCCGCCTGATCGAGGCGCGGCGGCCGGCCGAGGCGGCCGGGGTGCTGGAGTGCGCGGCGAGGGCGTCGCCCGGCGCGCCGAGGGTACGGATCCATCTGGCGCGGGCCCTGGGGCTCGCGGGACGAGCCGTCGAGGCCGAGGCTCAGGCCCGCGCGGCGGTCGAACTCGACCCGGACGCGACGGTCGGCTGGACGTTGCTGGGGACGTTGCTGGAGCAGGCCGACCGCTACCCCGAGGCGCTGGCGGCCTTCCGCGAGGCCCTGGCCCGCGAGCCGATGGCGCCGGCGAGCTTTCTCCGCGTCGCCCTGGCCTGCGCCCGGCTGGGCCGGGGGCCCGAGGCGACGGCCATGCTGGAGGCCGCGGGGCCCTTGTTCCCGCCGGGCCCGTGGCCGACGGCGTGGTGCGCCCTCTACTCGGCGACGGCCAAGGCCTTGCTGGTCGCCGGGGAGTTCGACCGGGGTTGGGGGGCGATGGCATCGTGGGTGGCGCGGGCGTTCCCGCCGCCGGGGGACCTGCGGGCGTGGGACGGTCGCGAGGACCTGGCCGGTCGGGCGGTGGTGCTGACGGGGGTCGAGACCGGCCTGGGAGACTGGCTCCAGTTCGCCCGCTTCGCCCGCGACCTCGCCGCGCGGGGGGCCGCGGCCATCGTCGGCTGGCCGCAGAAACTCCTGCCGCTGTTGCCCCCCGACCTCGCCGCCTTGGCCCTGCCGCCGTCGCGGCCCACGGCGCCGCCGGTCGCGGTGCCGATGTCGCTGGTGCCGGCCCTGCTGCGATTGTCGCCGAGTCAATGGAGGGCGTTGGATGTCCCGTACCTCCGCGCCCCCGACGACCGGGTTGACCGGTGGCGCGCGCGGCTCTCGGGCGTGCCGGGTGTGAAGGTCGGCATCGCCTGGTGGGGCTCGGCCGGCGCGACCGACCCCTACGCCTGGCCCGCGCGCCGCGGGATTCCCCTGGCCGAGTTCGCCCCGCTGGCAACCGTGCCGGGGGTCACGCTCGTGAGCCTCCAGGCCGGCGAGGGCGTCGAGCAAATGACGACGGTGGGCTTCCCCGTGCTCGACCTCGGCCCCGACCGGACGCTGGCCGACGACGCGGCGATCGTGATGAGCCTGGACCTGGTCGTCGGCGCCGACAGCGCCCCCAATCACCTCGCCGGCGCCCTCGGCCGGCCGACCTGGGCGGCCTTGCCGCACAAGGGCGACTGGCGCTGGTTGGCCGGCGAGACGACCCCCTGGTACCCGACGTTGCGACTCTGGCGACAACGACGGCCCGACGACTGGCCTTACGTCTTCGGGGGTATGGCCGACGCACTTCGGGAGAGAATCGCCGCATGCCCCAGATCGAGGTGAGCCCCGGCGAGTTGCTCGACCGCGCCTCGGTCCTCGTGCTCAAGGTCGCGCGCATCGCCGACCCCGCCAAGGTCCGCCTCGCGCGTGGCCAGCTCGACGCCCTCGCGCCCGCCCTCGCCGCGATCGACCGCGACGCGGTGGCCGACCTCGCCGACCGGCTCGACGCCGTCAACGCCGAGCTCTGGGACGTCATCGACGCCCAGCATGCCCTCGAGCGCGCCGGCGAACTCCGCGTCGAATACATCGATCTATGCCGTTCCGTGAACCGCCTCAACGGCCTCCGCTCCGCGCTCAAGCGCCGGATCGACGAGCAGCTCGGCTACGCCCCATTGTCCGAGGTCAAGTCGCATCCGGACCCGTAGCAGGCATGCTCCGCGTGCCGTCCGCCACACCATCCAAACGGTATGGGTCGGCGGACGGCACGCGGAGCGTGCCTGCGACGACAAGAGGGGGACGGCGTGTTGCACACGCCCTACAGGATCGCGCGGAGGACCTCGCCGCGGCTGAGGGGCTGGGGGCGGCCGAGGGGGTCGCGGTACTCGGCGCGGGGGGAGATGCCGAGGAGGTTGAAGACCGTGGCGGTGAGGTCCTCGGGGCGGACGCGCCCCTCGCGCGGCAAGGCGCCGACCTTGTCGGACGAGCCGTAGACCTGGCCGCCTTGGATGCCGCCGCCGGCCAATGCGATCGAGAAGACGGAGCCCCAGTGCCCCCGGCCGCCGTTGCCCTCGAGGCGCGGGGTGCGGCCGAACTCGGAGAGGCAGACGACCAGCGTTTCGTCGAGCAGGCCGCGGCGGTCGAGGTCCTCGACCAGGGCCGAGAGGGCCTGGTCGGCGGGCGGTGCGAGGACGGTCCTGAGCCGCTCGGATTCCTTGACGTGGCTGTCCCAGCACGGGTTGTCGGGCGGCTCGTCGGGTCCGCGGTACCAGTTGACCTGCACCAGCCGCGCGCCGGCCTCGACGAGCCGGCGCGCCAGCAGCACGCTCCGGCCGAACGGCGAGGCGCCGTAGCGGGCGCGGATCGCCTCGGGCTCCAGGTCGAGCCGGAACGCGCGCCGGGCCCCGGCCGAGCGGAGGAGGTCGAACGCCTGGCGCTGGCGGTCGTTCAGGTTCGTTGCCATCCGGTCGCGCTCCAGGGCGTCGAGCCCGTGCGCGAGGCGGTCGAGCAGGTCGCGGCGACGGCCGATACGGTCGCCGTCGAGGTCCGCCGGCAGCGCGATCTCGCGGACGTCGAGGCCGTCGGCCGTCGGCTTCGCGTTCAAGAGCCACGGGTCGCGCGCGCGGCCGAGCGTGCCGGCGTCCTGGCCCGGCCAGACGCTGCCGTCGGTGTTGAAGATCCGGTGCGGCAACGTCACCGCGCCCGGCAGGCCGCCCCTCGGCTCGGCCATCAAGCCCACCAACGCCCCCACGCTCGGCGCGTCGTTCGGCGGGCCGGGGTTGGCGTTCTCGAAGTTCATCGGCTGGTGCGGCCGACCCGTGATCATGTAATAGCCGCTCGACGAATGCGCGTTGTCGCCGGTCGAGACCGCGCGCAACACGCAGAGCTTGTCGGCGACCTTCGCGCAGTTCGGCAACAGCGACGAATACGATATCCCCGGCACGTTCGTCGCGATCGGGCCGAACTCGCCGCGGACCTCGGCGGGCGCGTCCGGTTTCGGGTCCCACGTCGAGTGCTGCGGCGGCCCTCCCATCAGGAAGAGCACGATGCACGCCTTCGCCCGCCCTATTGGCGCACCCGATGCGTCCTTCGGCAGCGTCGCCCCCAGCAGGCCGAGGCCGCCGACGGTCAGGATCTCGCGCCTCGTCCAGCCGTCGCAGAGACGCCCGCCCGGTCCCACGATCCGGAGCATCCGACCCTCGTTGCCCGTGGGGCATTCACCTCTTCGATCCGATCATGCAGCAGGGCCGACTGTAACGGCGCGGCGGGCTCGGATCAAGACGAAGGAGATGGCCGCTCCCCCGTAGCAGGCACGCTCCGCGTGCCGTCCGCCCGCCCATTCGATGGGGATGAGCGGACGGCACGCGGAGCGTGCCTGCTACGGGGGAGCGTTTCGTCCGTCTCTTCCGGTATCATCTCCACCGGACATCGTTGGCCGACCGGAGACGGACCGTGCTCGATTACCGCATGATCGTCGGGGACGACGGCCGGCCGGTCGTCGAGGTGCCGCTGTCGGGGATCGCGCTGCTGGACACGCCGATCTTCAACAAGGGGAGCGCCTTCAGCGCGAGCGAGCGCGACGCCTTCGGCCTGAGGGGCCTCCTGCCGCCGCACGTCGGCTCGCTCGAGGAGCAGGTCACGCGCCGCTACCGCGACTTCCAGGACAAGCGGTCCGACCTCCAGCAACACACCTACCTGAGGGACCTCCAGGACCGGAACGAAGTCCTCTTCTACCGGCTCCTGCGCGAACATATCCGCGAGATGCTGCCGTTGATCTACACGCCGACGGTCGGCGAGGCGTGCGAGCACTTCAGCCGGATCTACCGCCGCCCACGCGGGCTGTTCGTGTCGTTCGAGGAGAAGGGGCGCATCGCCGACGTGCTGGCCAACCGGCCGTTCCGCGACGTCGAGGTGATCGTCGTCACCGACGGCGAGCGCATCCTCGGCCTCGGCGACCTCGGCGTCGGCGGCATGGGCATCCCGGTCGGCAAACTCTCGTTGTACACCCTCTGCGGCGGCATCCACCCGTCGCGCACCTTGCCGATCCTGCTCGACGTCGGCACGAATAACTCGGAAGACCTGAACGATCCCCTCTATCTCGGCTGGCGCCACGAACGCCTCCGCGGGGCCGAGTACGACGCGTTCGTCGAGGACTTCGTCTCGACCGTCGACCGCGAGCTGCCGGGCGTGTTGCTGCAATGGGAGGACTTCGCGCTGCCGAACGCGCACCGGCTGCTCGACCGCTACCGCGACCGGCTCTGCACGTTCAACGACGACATCCAGGGGACCGCCGCGGTGGCACTGGCGGCGCTGCTCTCGGCCGGCAAGGCCGCGGGGACGAGGCCGATCGACCATCGCGTCGTGATCGTCGGCGCCGGCACGGCGGGCACGGGCATCGCCGACGGGATCGTCGCCGCCCTGATCGACGAGGGGCTTTCCGAGCGCGAGGCCATCGCGCGGCTCTGGCTCGTCGACCGCGCCGGCCTGCTCCACGATGGTACGCCCGGCCTCCAAGGCTTCCAGCGCCGCTACGCCCGGCCGCTGCCTGAGCTGGCCGAATGGTCGAAGGACGACGCCGGCAACGTCGCGCTCGTCGAGGTCATCGACCGCGTGAAGCCGACGGCCCTGATCGGCACCTCGGGGCACGCGGGGACGTTCCCCGAGGACGCCGTCCGCGCGATGGCCCGGCACGTCGCCCGGCCGGCGATCTTCCCGCTGTCGAACCCCACCTCGCGCAGTGAGGCCACCCCCGCCGACCTCCTCGCCTGGACCGACGGCCGCGCCCTCCAGGGCAAACGCATCTAATTCACAAATCCTTGTCTGCAAAGAACTTGCGACTAGTTGAATTCCGTGCACTAGATTGCAAATCCTTGCAGGACAAGGATTTGCGAAACACGTGCGTTCGCCCTGCCGCGCCCTCGTCGCCACCGGCAGCCCGTTCGCCCCCGTCGTTCGCGACGGCCGCACCATCCGCATCAGCCAGTGCAACAACGTCTACATCTTCCCCGGCGTCGGCCAGGGCGTCCTCACCTCCGGCGCCCGCCGCGTCCCCGACACCTTCTTCCTCGCCGCGGCCCGCGCTTTGGCGGATGCTTCCCCCGCCACCCGCGACCCGGATTTGGGGTTGTTGCCTCCCCTTGATGATGTTGTCCCCGTCTCCCGCCGCATCGCGCTGGGCGTCATCGCCGACGCCCAGCGCCTCGGCCTGGCGCCGACGCTCGACTCGGAGGAGTGGACGAGGAGGCTGGATGCGCGGTGGTGGGAGCCGGAATACGCTGTTTTCCGCAAACGCTGTTAGAGTTGTCCGTCGCCATGAGATGCCCCTTCGATCCAACCCAGCCGCGAGAGCCGGTCCCATGCCGCCTGGATCTGGTGGGGGGTGAACATCATCTTGCGGACGTTCCAGGCGTGGACTTTCGCGACGGCCTGGGAGACCGTCCTGGCCCCCTGGCGGTCGGCCACCCAATGCACGGTGGCCAGAAGCTCCATACCGAATGGGGTCTCGAAGCCTTCGATCAGCCGGCTAACCTGCCCGAATCGTTCCAGGGACTTGGGATGATCCTGGAGGATGGCCTGCCCTTCCGCACCGGCCCCTTCGGCGAGTTCGATGGGCTTCCTCGGGTCGTCGCCCCCCTCGCCGTAGCCGTGGATGTAGTGGCTCTCAAGATTGCTCAGGACGTGGCGGAGGTTCTCGGCGTAGGGACCATAGAGGGCGGCCTGGAAATCAAGCTTCAGGGGCTCGCCCGCCACTTGGAGGAAATACATCAGCTTGTGGATCTCCAAGAGGGAGACCTCAACGTCCATCAGGCCGGCGAGGTAGTTCTGCATCAAGCCCAAGACCGCCGCCTTGGCGATGGTCAGCCTGGGGCGACGGGTCCGGTTGACCATATCCGTGGCGGCGGGGGCCTTCCCAGGCTCGAAGAGATAGGCATCCACCTCGGAGACGGCAGCCAGGGCCCCCTCGATCAGGGGGCGGACCACGGCCCAATCCAGCCCCCCCAGGCCGCAACCCAGGGGCGGAATGGCAATGGACCGAATACCCCTCTCACGAATGATCCGGATCAAGTCCACGAGCCCGGACTCGATGTCTTCGATCCGACTCTTGCCCTTCCAGTGCCGCTTGGTCGGGAAGTTGATGATCCAACGAGGCTGTTCGAGGGCGGACCGCTCGAAGACGAACATCCGGCCGGGGCGGACCTCGTTGGACTTGATGGCCTTCCGGTAGGCCTGGTAGTTATCCTCGAAGGCACGGCGGAACTGGAGGGCGATCCCCCGCCCCATCACACCCATGCAATTGACGGTGTTGACGAGGGCGTCCGCTTCGTGCTTCAGGATGTCGCCGCGGGCCAGATGGATCATGGCGGTCTGCTTCCGGATCGTTTGTCGTCCTCAATAATACCACTCGGTCCGGACCTGTACATCGGGTCGGTGATCGCCGCGGGCCACGATCTCCCGTACCCGCTCGGCGTGCTTCTCGCTGATGACCCCGATCGTGCGGACCAGCGACCACGGGAACGACCCGTAGACCAGGAATTCGGCCTGCTTCGCCTCCTTGACCACCGGATCGCGGAAGTCGGGGTTGGCGATGTGGTCCCAGCCCAGTTGGCTAAGTTGCGCCAGGTCCCGGAACGAGTGTAAGTAATAGCTGCCCGCGTTCCGGTCGGTGAATGCCCAGGGCAGGCCGTGGCCGTCCGCCCAGGACACGGCTTCGTGGAGGTCGGCCTCAAAATGGAGGATCGGGCCTTGACCTCCCCGATACGAGATGTCGGGGCTGTTTCCCCTGTGGAGGATGTAGAGCATGACCGACCGGGGACAGAAGTAAAACGGCACGAACTGCCCAACCTTGGTCCCCGGGTGACAGGCAACGGTCAACTCCTCCAGCCGCCGTTTCTTGATGTGCGACATCCCGATCGCGGCTTCCGGACCCCCTCGAACGATGATCTCCGCATCCGACCAGAGGCAACCGTCGGCGACGATCCGTGCCAGGTTTTGGCCGGGCGTGATGTGGTAGATCTTCGGACGGGCGGGGGGAGGGCCCATGGGTCAGTCCTCGTCGCCCTCAAGTGCGAGCGACGGCCTCGGTAGTGCGTCGTCGCGAATACGACGCACCCTACTCGAGATACCCCAAATCCGCCAGCCGGCGCTCGATGAGGGCCTGCTCCTCGTCGGAGAAATCGAACTGGGGACGATGGGGGCCGTTGACGGCGACCGTGGCGAGGTCGTGGCGGGAAGGCGAGAGAGACGGGAGGCAGGGGAGCGGTCGGCCCTCGACGTGGCCGGGGAGGGGGAGGCCGAAGAGGGTGAGGATGGTGGGGGTGACGTCACGGAGGTCGGCCTTGAGGGAACGGCCGGGGGCGACGCCGGGGCAGGAGAGGGCGACGATCCCTTCGGGGCGGTGGGTGCCGGGCAAGGAGGGGTCGGGCTGGACCCAGGAGCGGCCGGGGGAGAGCTTGGTACGGACCCAGTAGGACTCGTCGGGCAAGGCGATGATGTCGGGGAAGCCCTCGGCGGCGGGGTCGACGCCGTAGGTCTCGGCGACGGTGACGATCGTCGGGAAGAGGGGCTTGTTCGTCTCGGGATGACGCGCCGAGGCGAGGGCCGTCGCGGCGGCGTTGTGGGCGTCGTCGACCTGGCGAGACGTGACAAGAGGCGCGCCGCGGTGCCGGGCGCGGCTGTTCAAATAGACCATCGCCGCGGTGTCCTGGTGCGGGGCGAAGGCGAGGGTGCGGCGCCAGTCGAGGGGTAAGAGCGAAGCGAGGGCCGCGTCGAACGAGGCGGCGCGGGCCTCGGGGTCGTGGCGCTTGGCGCCCCAGCGGCGGAGGTGGTCGGCGGCCTGGTCGACGCGGCGGAGGATGCGGCCCGACGCCCAAGGCCGGCGCGCCAGGCCGGCGTCGATGAGGATGCGATTGACCTGGATCCGACCCAGACACGGGCCGAAGCCGTGGTCGCTGACGGCCAACACCCCCGCGCCGCGACGGTCGGCCAGCTCGCAGAGAATCCCGATGGCGTCGTCGAGCCCGCGCAGGACGCCGCCGGCCGCCTCGGTCGTGGCGGGGCCGTCGATGCCGGTCTCATCGACGTTCAAGAACTTCCAGGCGCGGTGCTGGAACGGGTCGAGGTTCTGGAACTGGACCATCATCGCGCCCCAGTCCGGGCGCATGCGGTCGGCGAGCAACGCGGCCTCGGCCCGGGCGCGGAAGACGGCGGCGGTGGCCTTTGCATTCTCGGAGAGTTCGGCGAGGTCGGCCGGCGGGCGCTTCCAGAGCACCTTCATGTGGTAGCCCGGCACCTCGGCCTTGAGCCGCTCGGCGAACGCGGGGGCCTTCGAGAGGGCCGCTTCGAGGTGGGGCGCGTCCATGCCGGAGACGACGATGCCGTCGACGTCGAGCGGGGGGTAGGTGACCGGCAGATTGAGGCTGACGACCGGCAGGCCGGCGCCGGCGAGCTGGTGCCAGACGGTCGGCACGCGGACGCGGCCGGAATGATTCACCTTCATGCGGGCGGATTGGGCGTCGTAATAGCGGTGGTCGAAGACGCCGTGCCGGCCGGGGTCGCAGCCGGTCATCATCGTCGTCCAGGCGGCGGAGGTCACCGGCGGGATCGTCGATCGGAGGGTGCCGTGCGCGGACCTGGCGAGCAAGGCGTCGAGGTTCGGCATCCAGCCGCGGCGTCGGGCCGGGTCGAGCACCGTCCAGGTGGCGCCGTCGAGGCCGAGGATCACGAGGCGGTCGAGCGTCGGCATCGGTTCAGCCCACCCTGGCCAGTTCCTTGTCCGAGGCCACCCCTTCGATGACGAAGTCGGCCTTGTAATAGGCCGACATCTGGTGGCGCTCCCCCTTCGAGCGGTAGACCCGAGCCAAACTCCGCCGGACCTTCGCGGCCCAGGGGGCGGCGGCCTCGGCGTGGGCCTGCGCGTCGCGGTACGCCTCGATCAGCCGGCCGGCGCGGGCGGCGAAGTCCGCGGGCGCCGGGGCCTTCGCGGCCAGGGCCATGACGGTGTGCGGGAACTTGTGGTAGCCCTGCGAGCCGACCAGCCGGGCCTCGTACGGCCGGAGCATCCGGGCCAGGCAGCTCGGGGTCATCCGCCAGTAGTCGTCGGGGTAGGCGTGGATGCGGAAATTCAAGGGCGAGGTGATGACGAACAGGCCGCCGGGCCTGAGCACGCGGAAGACCTCGTCGAAGGCGCGCCGGACCTCGAAGACGTGCTCGAAGGTCTCGATGCAGAGGACGGTGCCGGCGGCGGCGTCGGGCAGGCCGATC
This sequence comes from Isosphaeraceae bacterium, assembly GCA_035551935.1. Taxonomy (GTDB): domain Bacteria; phylum Planctomycetota; class Planctomycetia; order Isosphaerales; family Isosphaeraceae; genus DASZMJ01. Next base: position 24,181 of record DASZMJ010000189.1, on the reverse strand, counting down.
GCGGTGACGTCCTCGACGCGGTCGACGCCGGGGCCGGGGCGCATGTCGCAGCCGACGAAGTCGCGGCCGGGGAACAGGCCGCGGAGGTCGGCGTAGTCGAGCTGCCCCTCGACCTGGTACGAGCCGAATTCGAAGACCGGGCCGGGGCAGTCGAACGCCTCGGCCACCAGGCGGCAGAACGCCTTGGTGTGGTCGCGCATCGCCGTGTGTGCTCCTCCCTGAGCGGTGTCGGCCGGGCGGCTCGGTTCCGGGTGGCCACCGACCGGGGTTGCCGGGGATGGCAACCCCATGCCACCCCGACGAAGCGGACGGCACGCGGAGCGTGCCTGCTACGGGGCCCAGATGGATCGGGTCCGGGGGATCGTAGGCCAATCGCCGGGGGCGGTCAATGGCAACCGTTGGCCAGGGCGGCCCGGGCCCGCGAGGGGAGGGACCGGGGGACGGGCGGCGGGCAGGCGGGGCGGCCGAAGAGGAAGCCCTGGACGTAGTCGACGCCGTGGGCCTCGACCCAGTCGTACTCGCGCTCGGTCTCGACCCCCTCGGCGATCGTGCCGACGCCGAGGCGCTGGGCCATCTCGAGGATCTTGGCCGTGATGCCCGCCTTGTACGAGTCGCGGTCGACCCCCTGGATCAGGTCCATGTCCACCTTGATGAAGTCGGGCCGGAGGGTGGCCAGGCGGTTCAACGAGCCGAAGCCGGCGCCGAGGTCGTCGAGCGCCACGCGGAAGCCGGCGGCGCGGTAGCGGGCGAGGATGCCGGGCAGGTCGGCGTGCGCCTCGTCGCTCTCGACGACCTCGAAGACGACCCGGTCGGGCGCGATCCCCGCCTCGGCGGTCGCGGCGATCGTCGACCGCAGGCAGAAGGCCGGGTCGTAGATCGACGCGGGGTTGAAGTTGATGAAGATCAGGCCCGACAGCCCCTGTTCGACCGCCGACTTGATCGCCCGCAGCCGCGCCGCGCGGTCGAGCGAGAAGAGCAGGCCCGAGGCCCGCGCCGTCTCATACAGCCGCCCCGGCGGGATCGGCACGCCGTCGCGATCGAGCCCGCGCAAGAGGCACTCGTGCGCGAAGACGACCTCGGGTCGGCCGCTGCAAACGATCGGCTGGAAGACCGTCGCCAGCCGATCCTCGCGGATCAGCTCGGCGAGCCACTCGCCCCGGACCCGCGCCACCAGCTCGCCCAGGGGCTGCATCGCGGCGAGGTCGGCGACCGTGATCGGCCGGTCACGGTCGGTCAACAGGGCACGTGCGTTCTGGATTTCGAGGGGCCCGAGCGTGGCGCCCAGCTCGTCGACCAGCCGCGGCAACAGCCCCGGCCGCAGGTCCAGGCCGATCGTGCCGGGTGCCGGCTCGTCGAACGGGATCTCCGCCCGCCGCAGCGCCGTCAGGAGCCTGCCCTCCGCGTGCGCCACCGGCGGGGCGATGTACAGCCGCCCCGAATCCGGCAGCGGCGCGGGCTGGAACTCGCAGACCTTGCAGCGGTGCATCAATTCGACCGTCCGGGGACCGAGCGACGTACCTTTCGCCCACACCAGGACTGTAGGTCACGCTCGGCCCCGGGAGGCTCGATCGAGGGAGAACGCCGAAAAAACCTAGAGGCAGGAGAGCTTCAAGGAGTTGCCCCAGGCCGCGATGGATCGTCCGCCCCCTTTCCGATCGCATCCTCGAACTGACCACCCACACCCGACGCCAGTAGCCGCGCAGGGCCAGCACCGAGTCGGCCGAGCGGACCTGACGCCTAACCTCGCGCCGCATCGGACCCGTCCCGCCGCGGCGGTTTCCGTACAATCCACGCGGCGCTCGGCGGGCCGGTCCGTTGGGCTTGGGCGTCAAGGCGGCGTGGCGAAGGGCATCCTCGGTGGCCCCGGTGGCCAGCGGTCGGGGCCACCCGCGTTCAGGACTTGTCGATCATCACTTCGGTGGATTTGATGACCGCCTTCACCGTGTCGCCGGCCTTGAGGCCGAGGTGTTCGGCCGAGCCGCGGGTGATGGCGGCGACGAGCTCGACGTCGCCGACGGCCATGACGACCTCGGCCATGACCTCGCCGAGCTTGACCGACTTGATCGTCGCGGGGAGCTGGTTGCGGGCGCTGAGCATGGGCGTCCTCCGGTGCGGTTCGAGGTGCGGGCCTCCAGTATGATGGCCGGCTGCGGCCCGCGGAAGACGGGCCCGGGGCGTGGCGATGCAGGGGGCCACGGGGTGTGTCATAATCAAGGGGCGAGGGACCTTGCGGCAAGGGTCCTGGGTTGACCGCGGGGGGGCCTCGGGCTATAGTCCGCCATCCCTTGCCTCGAATCCACACGCCTACGATCCGATGCCCTGCGCCACGAATGCGACGGGCGCGGAGGGACCCGGCGCATGTTCGAAACGACCCTGCGACTGCTCGGCGTCCCGATCCGGCTGAAGGCCAGGGCCCTGGCCCGGGAGTTCCTGGACCAGACCGCCCGCGCCGACGTGGCCCAGCGCGACCGGCTCCTCCAGCTCGTCGCCCGCCACGCCGACAGCGCCTTCGGCCGCGACCATCATTTCCACGAGATCAGGTCGCCGGCCGACTTCCGGAAGCGGGTGCCGATCCGCGGCTACGAGGGGCATGAGCCGTACATCGACCGGGTCCGCAACGGCGAGGTCAGTGCCCTCTTCGGCCCCGGCACCGAGGTCCTGATGTTCGCCCTGACCTCGGGCACGACGGCGCGGCCGAAGACGATCCCCGTCACGCGCGAGACCGTCCGCGACTACCGGGAAGGTTGGATGATCTGGGGCATCCAGATGTTCGACGCGTTCCCGGAGACGTACCTCCGCGGCCAGTTGCCGATCCTCCAGGTCGCCGGCGATTGGCGCGAGTCGACCACCCCGGCGGGCATCCCGTGCGGGGCGATCACCGGCCTGACGGCCCGGATGCAGAACCCGCTCGTGCGGACAACCTACACCATGCACCCGGCCGCATCCCGGATCAAGGACGTCGCGGCGAAATACTATGTCGCCTTGAGGTTGTCGGTCTATCGCGAGGTCGGCACGATCATCGCGGCCAACCCGAGCACCGTCCTCGGCATCGCCCGGCTCGGCGACCGCGAGCAGGAGACGTTGATCCGCGACCTCGCCGACGGCACCCTCGACCCGCGCTGGCCGATCCCGCAGGACATCCGCAAGGCCATGGCGTTCCGCATCCGGCGGAAGCGTCGGGCGACGTCGAGGCGGCTGGAGGCCATCGTCGAGCGGACGGGGCGGCTGTTGCCGAGGGATTACTGGCCGGGCCTGAAGGTGCTGGCCAACTGGACCGGCGGGACGATGGGGGCGTACCTGCGGCACTACCCGGAGTTCTTCGGCAACACGCCGGTCCGCGACCCGGGACTGATCGCGTCGGAAGGGCGGATGACGATCCCGGTCGAGAACAACACGCCGGCCGGCATCCTCGACGTCCGCCACCACTACTTCGAGTTCACCCCCGAGGACCAGATCGACCGCGACGAACCCGAGACCGTCGAGGCGGCCGACCTGGTCGAAGGGGAGCGGTACTTCATCCTGCCGACGACCTCGGGGGGCTTGTATCGCTACCAGATCCACGACCTGGTGCGCTGCGTCGGCTTCCACGGCAAGGCGCCGGTGATCGAGTTCCTGAACAAAGGGGCGCACATCTCGAGCCTGACCGGCGAGAAGCTCTCGGAATTCCAGGTCGTCGCCGCAGTGGCCGAGGCGCAACGGGCCCTGGGGTTGACGCTCAAGGCCTTCTTGGCCTTGCCGACCTGGGACGACCCGCCATACTACAGCCTGCTGGTCGAGCGCGACGACCTGGGAGGCGTCGCGGCCGGCGAGCGGCTGGCGGCGGAGGTGGATGCGCGGTTGCGGCGGCTGAACGTCGAGTACGAGAGCAAGCGCGCGACCCTCCGACTCGGCCCAGTCCGCACGCGCGGCCTGCCGCCGGGGTCGTGGGAGGATTTCCGGAGGCGACGGCTGGCGAAGAGCGGGGGGACCGTCGAACAGTATAAACAGCCCTGCCTGATGGCCGACCTCTCGGCCATCGACTCCTTCCCGATCGACCGCGCCGCCGCGTCGCGGCCGGCGTGACGGGAGGAACGGGCCCAACGTTCGGCAACGGTCAGGGATGGCCGGCCGTTTCGGTGCGAGACGACCGGAACGGCCCGCCCCAAGGTCGGGGGTGCTCGTCGTGAAGCCCGCGGCGGAGAAGACGGCCCGAGCGTCCGGGAGTCGACGCGACTGGTTCCGAACCGGCGTCGCCCTGGCCCTGGGAGCGACCATCCCCGGTTGCTCCTGGACCCGATCCAGCACGCGGGCCCCCGAGGCGCCCCCGCCGATGCTCGGCGCCCGGGCGGCCCACGGCGGCTATCCCACCGGCCCCGTACTCGCCGACCGCAAGCCCGCGACCGCGACGACCCGCACGACCCGGCCCGCACCCGATCCCCTGGCTCCCGCCGAGGACGACGGCAAGGTCGGCATCGCCCTCCAGCCGCCGACGACCGCCGCCGAGCCGGCGCGACGCCCCAGGCCGAAGGCGGGGCCCAAGCCCGAAGGGCCGACGATCGAGTCGGTCGTCGCCGAGGCCCGCAAGCGGATCGACGCGGTCGAGAATTACCGCGTCACCCTCCGTCGCGAGGAGCGCGTCAACGGCGTCCTCCAGCCGGCCGAGGAGGTGCTCCTGAGCATCCGACGCGAGCCGAAAGCGGTGCGGCTGCAGTGGCCTAGCGGCCCGCACAAGGGGCGAGAAGTCATCTTCGAGGCCGGCGCGCACGACGGCAAGATGCAGATCTACCAGCCCGCCGCGCTCGTCCAGCGCGTGTCGATGGCGCCCGACAACCCCCTCGTCCGCAACACCAGCCGGCACCCGATCAACGAGGCCGGCTTCGAGACGATCCTCGGCCACCTCGAGGAGTGGCTCCGGCTCCGCCAGGCGGGCGACCCGCGCGTCGGCCGGCTCTCGTACGAGGGGCTCGAGGCCCCCGAGGGCAAGGGGGTCGCGTGTCACAAGGTCGTCCGCGACGGGCCCGACGGCGAGCAGGACGTCCTCTACTTCGACCCCACCACCAAGCTCCCCGCCTACTTCCAGGCCGTGGCCGCCGACGGCCAGCTCCTCGAACGCTACCGGTTCGTCGACCCCGAGACCGACCTCGACGACCTCAAGACCGCCGCCGCCTTCGACCCCGACCGCCGCTGGCCCGAGTCCAAGGGCTTCCTCCAGCGCCTCGCCGGCCCCGCCGACGCCGGCAACTCCGCCACCGCCACGCGCTGACTGCCAATTCGGCCGGCGAGCGATCGCATCGCCTCACGTTTTTTCTGTTTGACAGGATCGTCCTAAGTCTTAGAATCAACGATGGATTGACGACGTAGGTTTTCGGCTCGCGGTCGGTCGGGTGGCCTTTGGCACGACAGATGCTTAACCCTCCCGGCGATCGACGACCGATTCCCCTTTCCGACCGCGGCGCGGGACCGGGCACGATGACCCTGGCACGCCCCTATTCGCTCCTGATCACCGACGACGATCGGGGCTCGCGCGAATCGCTCCGCGAGATCTTCGAGCCGGCCGGCTATCGCACCTTCCTGGCCGGCAGCGGCGAGGAGGCGATCGACATCGTGAAGCAGGAGGACGTCCATCTCGCCCTGATGGACATGCACCTGCCGCGCCTCACCGGGCTGGAGACGATGGAGATCGTCCAGCAGATCAAGGGGTCCTTGCCCACGATCCTCATCTCCGCCGAGTCCGACGAGGGCCTCTTGCGCAAGGCCCTCTCCGCCCACGCCTACTGCGTCCTCGCCAAGCCCTTGAGCCGGCACGTCGTCATCTACGTCGTGTCGAAGGCGCTCCAGAAGTTCTATTGAGCGGCCTGGACCCCTTCGGGACCGGTTTGCCTCGCTCGGGCCGGCCGTGGACGGCCGACGACGAGGTCGCAGGCGACCCATCAGCGAGCCCCGTGAGACGAAGGTGCCCGCCCGTTCTCGAGACGCTCGGCCTCTCCACCATCTTCGCCTCGATTCCGTTGACAACCCGTCCGTCCTCGTGTTAAGCCAGAATCTCCAAACGCCGCGGGCAGATAGCTCAGCTGGTAGAGCACAGGACTGAAAATCCTGGTGTCGCCGGTTCGATCCCGGCTCTGCCCATTGCATAACGCCTTGAGATCAAGAGACTTAAGTCGAACTATCGTCACGGTTCATCGAGCCCAACGTGGCCCGTCCTGGCCCCAAAAGGCCCGTCCGGCACGGGTAGCCGTGACGAAGTGTGACAGTCTCCGGTGCTCACGGGCGTTCAGACGCAGCGACACCCGGACCAATCGGCCGAGGGTGTCGCGCGGAAATGGCCTCGGCGCGGTCAGGTCTCGACTTTCCAGGGCGCCGCCCGCGCCGGGTCGTAGGACCGGATCAGCACCCGGATCGCGGCCGTGAGGCTCCGCGGCTGGCCGGTGTCGCGGGCCAGGTCGTCGGCGATCCGATCCAGTCGCTCGCGGTCGTCGCCCGAGAGTTTCACGGTCATGATCGTCAGGTCGGGGATCGGTGATCGGGCCATCAGGAGCCTCGGGAAGGTTCGAGATGGGGCCGGGCGCGCGCCCGGCTCCGGGGCGGGGTCAGTCAGATAGAGTTTAGCATCTGACGCTTCACCCGACCATGAAGTGATGGTAGATTCCGAGGTAGGGGACTTCGATGGCGAGGACCTATGTGGGGCCTATAGACGCTTGCCCCTGCTGCTGAGGTCGAGGAGGTCGGGGTCATGGGCCGCGCCGAGACGGACAAGAACCTGCTGTTCGGGATCGTCGCCCTCCAGATGGACTTCATCAGCCGCGACGCGCTCGTCGCGGCGATGTCGGCCGCGGCCGAGGCGCACGACCTGGCCGCGCTGCGGGCCGCGCACCGCCGGATCGCGACCTCGTGCAAGGCCTGCCACGACGCCCACCGCGCCCGTCGCGGCGGCTGAGGCCGACCGCCCGCAAGGCCCACGTCGGCCGGCCGCATGCGCCGCGCGACCGCGCCGCGATCCGCCGCAGGCCCTCATGGGCTCCCGGCGCGCGATGAGGGGCGCCGCCCCTGCCGACATCCCAAAGATTTCGGGGAAGTCACTTTACCCGATCCCCGGCACGTCTTAGGATCGGAGGTGTGTCCAGGCCATCGCGGTCGACGAAACGGACCGGTTGAGGGCTGGATCATGGGCGAGATCCCCCCCGTCGAGCCTCAACTCACCCCCGCCGAGGGCGCGGAGCTGGGCCACCTCGCCTACTTCCTCGCGCAGTGGGACGCACTCCGCGACCGCGGCGCGATCCCGGGCGAGGCGCACGCGGCGGTCGCCGCCGAGTACGAGGGCCGCCGCGACGCGATCCGGCGCCGCGGCGCGTCGCGCGGCGCCTGGCAACGCGCCAAGTCCCTCGCCTCGTCGAGGACGGTCGAGGCCGCGGACCTGGCCGAGCGGGCGATCCGGATCGACCCCGACTGGCCCGACCCCTGGTGGCTGGCGACCGACCTCCTGGTCCGGCTCGACCGGACCGACGCGGCCCTGGCCCTCGCTCGCGAGGGCGTCGGCCGGTTCGAGGCCCTCGACCGGCAGGTCGAGGACATCCGCCGACGGATCGACGAGCGGGCCGAGCTCGAGCGGCGTCGACGCGACGCCGAGGCGAGGCTCGCCGACGCCCGGGCCGCGCTCGACGCCGGTCGGCCCGCGGAGGCCGTCGCCACCTGCGACCACCTCCTCGCCGAACGTCCCGGTCATGCCGAAACGATCGCGCTGCTGGCGCTCGCGCATGATCGGCTCGGCAACGTCCCCAAGTCGCTCGGGCTCTACCGAGAGCTCGCGCGGATCGACCCGGCGCGCGCCTCGTCCTGGGCGCGACGGGCCGACGAGGTCGCGGCCGGCCTCGCCGCGGCGCCGCGCGAGCCCGTCGTTTTCCTCGACGACCTCGAGGTCGCGGCCGAGAAGGCCGGCGTCGCGCCGCGGCGGCCGCCCTCGTGGTCGGCGATCGCGGCGGAATTCGTCGAGGAGCACTGGCAGAAGCTGATCCTCTGCCTGGCGGTCCTGCTGATCGTCGTCAGCTCGACGGTCGGGGCGCACCACCTCCTGGGCGAGCGGCTGCTCTGGTCGCGGCTCGGCCAGTGCATGCTGGCCCTCGTCTACACGGCGACCGTCGGCGTCTTCGGCTTCGGCCTGGTGCGCTGGGGGGCCGAGCGCGCCGGTCGGATCATGCTGGTAACGACCCTCGCGGTCATCCCCGTCAACTTCAGCCTCGCCGGCGAGCTGCGGCTCTTGACCGTGCCGACGACGCCGAACCTGGCGCTGCTCGGCACGGTGATGGCGGTGCTCTTCGGCCTCTGCGGGATGATCGCCGGCGCGCTGGGGTTGCGCCGCGGTGGGCTCTTCCCGGCCGCCTTCTTCGCCTTGGGCGCCTTCAACGCCGCGGCGGCGCGCGGGATGCCGGAGTCGTGGGAGCTGGCGGTGTTGCTCCTCTCGTCGGCCGTCTTCCTCGCGGCGGTCTGGCGGCTCAACGCCACCACGGACCTCGCGGAGCCGACGGAAGCGACTCGCGACTTCGCGTACTTCACGCTCGGGCTGCTGACCTACGCCTTCCTCTTCACCGCGTACCGCTCGGGGATCTTCGTCCTGCAACTGATCCCCCGCCGGCCGCCGCTGCTGGCCCTGCCGGTCATGTTCGCGGCGATCGCCTGCGTGCAGACGGCCCACTCCCTGTCCCGGCTCGAGAAGGACCCGCGCCGTGTCCACCTGCTGGGGCTCGTCGGGCTCGTGCTGGCCGGCCTCGCGTTCGCGCTGGCACTGGCGCACCCGCCGGTCCCGAGCGCGATCCTGAGCGGCAACACGACGGCGACGGCCCTGCTCGGCCTCGCGCTCTTCGCGACGCTGCTGGCGGTCCACCGCCACCCGTCGTACCTCTACCTCTCGTTCGGTGCGCTCGTCGTCGCCTATTTCGGCGCTTATTATTTCCTCCGTGACCTGATGGAAGGGTTTCTCCTCGCGGCCGGGCACGCGCTCGGCTACCGCGAGAAGCTGCCGGAGCCCTTCAAGGCGATCAACGGCGTCATCTTCAACGTCGCCCTCGCAACGCTCTCGATGTACTTCGCGAGGGCCTGGAAGGACGGCCGGCTGGCGCGGCACTGCCACCGGATCGGCCTGCCCCTGGCGATCGCGGCCTGCGGCTTCAGCGCCTTCGAGCCGAAGGCGGCGGTGATCTGCATGGCCTGCTACGCGCCGCTCTTCGCGGCCGGGGCGTGGCTGTTCGCGCAGCCGGCGTTGATCTACCTCGCCTGCGCGGCGGCCGTCGGGTCGGCGTCGTTCGCGACGACCCTCGTGCCGGGGGTGACGCTCGCCGACCGGGCCCTCGGCGCCTCGCTCATCGGCCTCGTCTTCTGGCTCGTCGCCCGCCTCCAGGGCGCGGCGAAGGGGGCGCCGTCGTATCGCCTCCCGACGCTGCACTCGGCTTGCGCGACGGCCGGCGCGGCCGTCGTGCTCGCGACCCTGGCGACGCTCCCGCCGGCGGTCGTCGTCCGCGCGGTGCCGTGGACCTTCTTCGCGGTCGCCCTCCTGCTAGCCCTGGTCACGCTCGAAGACCCGCGCCGCCTGGCGGCTACCGCGGCGCTCGGCGCGGCCTGCGCCGGCGCCCTGCTCCTCGTCGTCGCCGCCGGGCGTCGGTCGATCGACGAGGGCTCGGCGATCGCGCTCGCCCTCGCCGCGGAGGGCCTCGCGATCGGCCTCGGCGTGCTCGGTGCCGGCCTCGACCGGCTCGGCCGCCCGGGCCGGCTCGGCGTCTTCGCCAGGCCGTCGCACGACGTGTCGCTGGCCCTCGTGGTGCTCGGCCTCGCCTGCGCCGACGAACGGTTCCCGCGGGGGATGACCCCGAACGATGCGGGAGGGATGGCACTCGCCGCGGTGGCATGGCTGCTCGGGGCGGGCGCGCTCGTGCTGTCGTCGCTCGTCGCGTACCGTCTCCGGATCGTGGCCTATGCGGCCGTGTCGGCCCTCGCCGTCGCGTGCTCCACGGCGACCTTCGCGTCGATGGCGGAGTGGGGCCTCTCGGACCTCGCGCCCGCCGCAATCGCCGCGGGGGCCTTCGGGCTGGCGGCGGTTTTGGCGGGCGACCGGCTCGACCGCGTTCGCGAGTCGGGTAGCGACCCGCTGTACCGAGGTCCGCTCCTGCACGCTGGTCTCGTGGCCGCCGGGCTGACGGCCCCACTCGCCGTGGCCATCCTGCCCGAGTTCGGGCCGATGGCCGTGGCCCTGGCCCTGGCCGCGGCGGCGCTCGTGGTGGCGAGCCGGGTCTACCCGGAGCCGGCCGCTCCTTGGGCGGCGACCGCCTTCGCCCTCGGCGCCTGGCTTTCTCTCGTCGAGGCCCTCGCGCACCGCCGGGCGCTGGCACTGCCGAGCTACGGCCTGTTCGCGGTCGACTTCGCGATCGCCGCGCTGGCCATTCACGAGGTCGCGGCGGCCCTCGGCCGGCGCCACGAGGGGGCCGTCCGCGCGCGGGCATTCGCGGCCATCCTGCCCGACGCCGCCATCCTGATCCTCCTGGCGTCGATCGTCGTCGTTGCCGCGGGATTGCAGGTCGGCCCCGCGGTCATCGCGGCGCTGGCGCTGATCGGCGGCGCCTTGATCTGGGCGACGCGCCGGCGACGCGTACCGCCGCTGGTCTACGTCGGGCTCGGCTCGCTGGCAGCGGCGGTCCTCTGCCTCGGCACCCGCCTCGCGCCCTGGGCCGTGCCCGGGATCGGCGTCGGCTGGCTCGCGGTCGCCGCGGTCGCGGCGGCCCTGATGCTCTGGGGCGGCGGGGCGCTCGGCCGTCGGGCCGGCGTCGATCGCTTCTTCGTCGAGCCGGCCTTCGTCATGTCGATCACGATGGCGTTCGTAGCTTGCTGGCTGGCCTTCGCGGCACGGCTGGCTGCGCGCGAGTCGTACCCGATCGGCGTGGGGGCGGTGCTCGGCGCCGCGGTCGTCTTCGCCCTGCTCGCGGCGACTCGGCGGTCGGCGGCCCTGGGCGGGGTCGCGGTCGGGGCGCTCGTGGGCGCGACGTACCTGGCCCTGCTCAGCGCCGCCGAGCCCGACCCGTCGCGGGCGTACGTCCTCGGCCTCGTCGCGGCGGCCGAGTCGATCGTGCTCGCCTCGGCCGGCCTGCTGGCCCGGCGCCGGCTCGGCGACGACCTCCGCCCGGTGGCCGCGGGCCCGCTGCTCGGCTGGGCGCTCGCGCTGGTGATCGCGTCGATCCCGCTCGCCTACCATTCGCCGATCTCCATGGCCATCGCGGCGGCCGCGTTCGCGCCGATGCTCTGGGCCTTCCCCGCAGCGGCCTGGCTCTACGCCGTCCTGGGCTGTGCGGGCCTCGCCGTCTATTACCGGTTCCTCAGCGAGCGTCCCGAGGATCACCTCATCGGCCCTTGCCTGCTCGGCGCCCTCGCCTTGTGGACCCTCGGCTTCCTCGTGCGGCGCGGAGGCCCGGCGCTTCGCGACCGCCTGCGATTGAGGCCGGGATCGTACGACGACCCGTTCTTCCTCGCGGGGCTCGGCGCGGCCATGTCGGCCCTGGCGTTGCGGTTCGACCTGGGCGTGCGGGGGGCTCTCCCCTGGTCGTCGCGGCTGCTCGTCCTGCCGGCCCTGGCCGGCTACATGCTGCTGGCGCTGCGGGCGTACCCGAGCCGTGCCTGGGCCTATGCCTGCCTCGGCTTCCTTACGGCCTGGGCCGCGCTGGCGACGTCGCCGTACCTGGTCCCCTGGCCGCTCTGGTTCCCGATGGGCGTGCTCGTCGCCGTCGCCTGGCTCGCGGCCTGGCGGGGGCTCGAGAGGGTCGAGGGACCCCTCTGCGGACGGTTCGGCATCCCGCCCGTGCGCTTCGCGATCGCGGCGCGGGACGGGTCGCTGGCGACCTTCGCGGCGGCGGTGATGGTGGGCATGGCCGCGATCGGCGCGGGCGTCGCGCGGGCCGTCGTGCCGGACCTGTGGGCCGCCACGCCGCTGTCGCCCCGCGCCTGGGCGGCCGTGCTGGGGGCGCTGGCCCTGGCCGGGGCGTATTGCGACGCGGCCGGCGACCGCCCCGGCCCGGCCTGGCTGAGGGCCGGCGTCTGTCTCCTGCCGGCGCTCGTCGCGTTGTGGCTGGGGTCGGCCGGCTCGCCGATCCTGCGACGGACGGGCCTCGACGCCGCCGATTTCCTGCCACCGGCCGTCGCCCTCGCCGGCCTGCTGACCGTCGCACTCGGCCTGCGACCGGCGGGCGACACGACCGGCCGTCGCGTCCTCCTGCTGGGCGACGTCGGCGCGGCGCGGGCGGCCATCCTCGGGGACGTGTCGTGGCCGATCGGCGCGGCCCTGGCCGTGCTCGCCCCCGTCGCCACGTACGGCGCACCGCGGCCGAGCACGGCGATCACGCTGGCCGCCGCGTGCGCGACGCTCGCGCTGCTGGCCGGCTCGCGTCGTCGCTTCGAGTTCGCGGCGCTGGCGGGCCTGGCCTGGGCCCTCACGCCGCCGCTGGCCGTGGCCGTCGTGGCGTTGCGGCGAGACGCGGCCTTCGACCGGACGCTCGTGGCGGCCTTCGTCGGGCTGGCCGAGGCCCTCGCCGGGGCCGTGCTCCTGGCGGTCGCGGGGCGTTGCCGACGAGCGGCAAGGACGACCGAGGACGCAACGGCCTTCGCCATGCGGTCGGCGTGGGCCCTCGAGGGCATCGCGCTGGTGGGCGTCGCGTTCGCCGGCGTCGTCGCCGTCGGGCCGGTGGCCTCCGGGATCGCGCAGCGCGACTGGGGCCTCGCCGCGGGGATCGCGACGCTCCTCGTCTTGACGGCGACTTGCGTCGTGCTGGCGGCGCGGTGGCGATCGCAGGCGCTGGTCTACGCCGCCCAGGCCGCGCTCGTCGGCACGTACTTCCTCTACCGCTCGGCCTACCCGTTCACGACGGCCGGCGACGCGGTGATCCTGGTCTTGCTCGGCTTCCTCGACTTCGGCGTCGCCGAGGTGATGGAGCGGCTGGGCCTGGACCTCTACGCGCGGCCGACCCTGTACTTCTCGCTCGTCATGCCGCTGATCCCGATCGCGCTGGCGCTGCGCGCCGGGCTGCTCGACGACGCGACCCTCTTCGTCGCCTTCGCGACCGGGACCTTCTACGCGGTCGCCTGCCTGCGGCTCCAGTGGAAGGCGGCCGGCTACGCGGCGGGCGTGCTCTACAACGCCTTCCTCTGGGTCGCCTGGGCGCGGGCGAGCTGGAGCCTGGTCGACCACCCGGAGTTCTACATGATCCCGGTCGGCCTGTCGGCGATCCTCTTCGCCGAGGTCAACCGCGCCGAGCTCGGGCGTTCCTACGTCAACGCCCTGCGGACGGCCGGCCTGGCGCTGGTCTATCTGTCGCTCGCGGTGCCGATCTGGCGGTTCGAGAGCCTGGGCGCCTGGGCGACGCTGCTGGTCCTCTCGCTGGCCGGCGTCTTCGTCGGCATCGGCCTGCGGGCGCAGTCGTTCCTGTGGCTGGGCCTGGTCTGCTTCACGCTCGACGTCGTCTACCAGCTCGGCCGCGTCGGCATGCAGTACGCCCTGGCGAAGTGGGCGATCATGCTCGGCCTGGGCATCGCGCTGGTCGTCTTCGTCGCCCTGAACGAGAAGAAGCAGGTCGTCGGCGCGATGCGTGCGTATTACGAACGCGCCCGGCAGTGGGAGTGAGTCCCGCCGCCCGGGGACGCGACTCGACGCGACGACGGGTCGCCCGGGGCCGAGAGCGGCCCGCGGCGATCGGTCCGCGGGGATGCGGACCATCCGGGTCGCCTCCTCCTCCGGCGGCATGTCGTCGATCACGAGCTTCCTCCGCCCTCGCTGGCGCTTCGGGTTGGTAGAAGTCGCGGCGGGCCGTTACAATCCTCCTGGGGCCGTCGACGGGGCCGCGGCCGAATCGATGTAACATACCTGGATCTGAGGAGTCCTCCACCGTGGCCGCGCCGCAAGTGATGAAGACCGCGTTGATCACCGGGGCCGGCAGCGGGATGGGCCGGGCGATCGCGATCACACTGGCCGACCTGGGCCTGCGCGTGGCCCTCGTCGGCCGGGGGCGCGAGAAGCTCGAGGCCGTCCGCGCCGAGATCGGCGGCGACGACCGCAACGTCCTGGTCGAGCCGTGCGACGTGGCCGACCGGGAGCAGGTCGGGACGATGGTCAAGCACGTCCTCGACGCCTTCGGCTCGATCGACGTGCTCGTCTGCAACGCCGGCATCAACATCACCCGCCGCGCCCTCGAAGTGCTCGACCCGGCCGACTGGGACAAGCTCATCGCCACCAACCTGACCGGCGCCTACAACCTCGTCCACTTCGGCTTGCCCTCGATGCGCCAACGCAAGAACGGCCTGATCGTCCAGGTCTGCTCCATCGCCGGCCTCCGCGCCGGGCCGCTCGGCGGCATCGCGTACTCGGCCTCGAAGTACGGCCAGGCGGCGCTGGGCATCGGCATCGGCCGCGAGGAGGGCAAGCACGGCATCCGCTCGACGGTGATCTATCCCGGCGAGGTCGAGACCCCGATCCTCGACGCCCGCCCCGTCCCCGTTACCCCCGAGCGCCGCGCCGTCATCCTCCAGCCCGACGACGTCGCCGCCGCCGTCCGCTTCGTCGCCGAGCTGCACCCCAGGGCGCACGTGCCCGAACTGGTCATCCTGCCGACGGTGGACGACTTCGCATAAATGGAAGAGAATGAAACCGCAGATGAACGCAGATAAGAAAAATTTTAAGTTCATTATTTTTTCTTATCTGTGTTCATCTGCGTCATCTGCGGATGAATCCTAATTCGATCTCCGCCGGAAAGGTTCGGTTGCCCGCGATGGTCGCGATCAAGCTGCCGGATGGGACGGTCAAGGAGTATCCCGAGGGCGTCCGCCCGCGCGAGGTGGCCGAGGGGATCGGCAAGCGGCTGGCCGAGGCGGCCGTCGCGGCGGTGGCCGACGGCAAGGTCGTGGACCTGGACCGGCCGCTCGAGGACGGGACCGGGACGCCGATCGAGCTCCGTATCTTGACGGGCCGCGACCGCGAGGCGCTCGACGTCCTGCGGCACTCGTCGGCGCACATCATGGCGCGGGCGATCTTGCGATTGTTCCCAGGCACCCGGCTCGCCTTCGGCCCGACGACGGCCAATGGCTTCTACTACGACGTCGACCTCCCCGACCGGCCACTTTCCGAGGAGGACTTCCCGGCCATCGAGGCCGAGATGGCCCGGATCATCAAGGACTCCGAGCCGTTCGAGCGGTTCTCGCTCCCCGTCGCCGAGGCCCGCGCGTTCGTCGATGACCTGGGCCAGGGGTACAAGGTCGAGCACATCGACGAAGAACTGCACAAGTACGGCGTCGTCAGCTTCTACCGCCAGGGCGAGTTCGTCGACCTCTGCCGCGGCCCCCACATCCCCCACGCCGGCAAGGTCGGCGCCGTCAAGCTCCTGTCGATCGCCGGTGCCTACTGGAAGGGCCGCACCGACCGCAAGATGCTCCAGCGCGTCTACGGCACCGCCTTCTTCGACAAGAAGGAGCTGGATGCCTATCTCTCCCAGATCGAGGCGTCGAAGAAGCGCGACCATCGCCGCCTGGGCAAGGAGCTCGGCCTGTTCACGATCTCGCCGCTCGTCGGCTCGGGCCTGATCCTCTGGATGCCGAAGGGGGCGATCGTCCGCGGCGTCCTGGAGACTTTCCTGAAGGACGAACTGCTCAAGCGCGGTTATCAGCCGGTTTATACGCCGCACATCGGCAAGATCGAACTCTACAAGACGAGCGGCCACTATCCGTATTACAAGGACTCGCAGTTCCCCCCGTTGAAGCTGCTGAGCGACCCGGCGATTGCCCTCGTCGGCGGGCTGGAGGCGGGGACGCTCGACGAGGCGGCGCAGAAGGTCCTGCTCGCCGAGGCCCGGATCGAGCCGGGGCCGTACTGGTCGCTCGACCCGGCCGCCCGCGTCCGCTTCGTCCAGGAGCAAGGGGTCAGCGAGGAATACATCCTCAAGCCGATGAACTGCCCCCACCACATCCAGATCTTCGCCGCGCAACCTCGGAGCTATCGCGACTTGCCGGTCCGGCTGGCCGAGTTCGGGACGGTCTACCGCTACGAGCAGTCCGGCGAGCTGTCGGGCCTGACCCGCGTCCGCGGGTTCACGCAGGATGATGCCCACCTCTTCTGCACCGGCGACCAGGTCCGCGGCGAGTTCCGCGCGACGATGGAGTTGACCCAGTTCGTCCTCGGCAGCCTCGGCTTGAGCGACTATCGAGTCCGGCTCTCGAGGAGCGACCCGGACGATCCGAAGTTCGC
Source organism: Isosphaeraceae bacterium (assembly GCA_035551935.1). Classification (GTDB taxonomy): domain Bacteria; phylum Planctomycetota; class Planctomycetia; order Isosphaerales; family Isosphaeraceae; genus DASZMJ01. Next base: position 7,944 of record DASZMJ010000189.1, on the reverse strand, counting down.
CGGGGCCGAGGGGGAGACGTGGCGGCGGGCCGAAGAGGACATCCGAGCCGTGCTCGACGAGATGGCCCTTCCCTATGATGAGGCCCCGGGGGAGGCCGCTTTTTATGGCCCCAAGGCCGACTTCCTCGTCCGCGACTGCCTCGGCCGCCAGTGGCAGCTCGGCACCGTGCAGCTCGACTACGTGCTCCCCGAACGCTTCCAGCTCGAATACATCGGCCCCGACAACCAGCCCCACCGGCCGGTGATGATCCATCGCGCCCCGTTCGGCAGCATGGAGCGGTTCATGGGCATCCTGATCGAGCACTTCGCCGGCGCCTTCCCGCTCTGGCTCGCCCCCGAGCAGGTCCGCGTGCTGCCGATCTCCGAGAAGGTCGCCGACTACGCGGGGAGCGTCCTCGCCTCGCTCCGCGCCGCCGGCCTCCGGGCCGAGCTGGACGGCCGACCCGAGAAGATCGGCGCCAAGATCCGCGACGCCCAACTGGAGAAGGTGCCGGTCATGCTCGTCGTCGGCGCCAAGGAGGCCGAGAACTCCACCGTCTCCTACCGCGACCGCCACGACGGCGACCTCGGCCCCGTCCCGCTGGCCGAGGCCGTCTCCCGGCTCAAGGCCGAGGCCGACGCCCGCACCATCCGCCATGTCGCCACCGCTCAGGCCGCGGTCACGCCCGAAGACGGGCAGGAGAAGCACGCCTATTGAGGGAGTCGGATTTGCCACCGAGGACACAGAGAGCACAGAGAAGAGAGAAAGAATGAAGAGAGCCGAATTTCTTTCTCTCTTCTCTGTGCTCTCTGTGTCCTCGGTGGCAAATCCCGCCTTATCCCTCGGCCTTCTTCGGCAGGTTGGCCGTCAGCGGGCGTAGGATGGCGAGCATGGTGTTGAGGTGGGCCAGCCGTGGGCCGAAGCGGTCGACGAAGTCGGAGAGGGCGAAGTCGCCCTCGATGAGGTGTTCGTGGTTGTCGTCGACGTAGTTGGCCAGGTCGCCCATCAAGGCGGCGTGGACCTGTTCGAGCTGGCCGAGGGCCTCGCGGCAGTGGTCGATGACCCCTTCGTGGCCGGCCTGCCAGCGCTCGAGCTCGGCGAACTGCCGCTGCCTCTGCTCGCGGGAGACCTGCGCCAGCTCGCGGGCCAGATCGAGCTGCTGGCGCTGCATGTCGAGCGACTGACGCTGGAGCTCCAGCGTCTGCGACTGGAGGTTGGCCAGCAGGTGCAACAGCGCGACCGGCTCGGTCACGCCCGCCGCGGCCGGCTGCGGCGCCTGGCCGGTGGGCGAGACTTCCATCCGGTAGGTCCACGAGCCCGACGGTGACGGCGGTGTCGGCGGCGACGACGGCGGTTGCGCAGGATTCTCGCGAGACGGCACCCCGGCCTCCTTCTCTGTTCAGACACCCGCGTCCGATGGGTCCCCCGCTGGCGACGGCGAGCGTTGAGGCCAGTATACGACAGCCGGCGGATCGGCGACAGGTCAAGCCGGCCCCGGGGGCCCCGGTCGCCGACGCCGCTGGTTCCGCAGGAGGTCGCCGGTCGTCCCGGCCAGGCCCGTGTCGGCCCCGGCCGACGGCCCGCCGCCCCAGGGGTCGGCCCCGGCCCCGGCGCGGGGGCGGAAGCGGTCGGCGTCGACGAGGCCCGAGGCGTCGTGCCAGGCGAACTCCAGCGGGAGCCGCTTGTATCGCGCCCCGCACTCGCCGCAGTCGTAGAACCGGTACCCGAACGCCTCCGCCGACCGCCGCCGCAACGTCCGCTTCCCGCAGGTCGGGCACCGGATGCCCAGGCTCGCCGAGATCGCCGCGTTGACCCCGAGGACGATCGCCGCGAAGGCTTGCAGCGTGAACAACACCACGAACGCCGACGGACTCGTCCGCGCCGCCAGGGCCAGGGCGAGCAAGGCGACCAGCACCATCCCCTGGCCGATCGTGAACCGCGGTCGCATCGGCGTCGCTCCATGCCCCGGAATCGCCCCGGTTGAGGCTTGGGCCCCGGCGGCCTTTCCTGGAAGATAACGGCGGCGGTCGGCCGGAGTCGAGCTTGAGGTGACGATGAAGGACAAGTTAGACCTGTCGATCGGCGGCGTCGCGGTCGCCGACACGTTCGCCGAGGCCTTCCCGATGGCCGCGGCGCGGGCGATCGTGACGGCGGCGACGCCCCCTTGGGCCGAGACCGCCGCCCGCGTCCTGACCGGCTACGCCACGAGCGTCATCGCCTGCGACGCCGAGGCCGCCGTCGAGCGATCGCTGTCCCCCGACGAGACCCCCGACGGCCGACCGGGCGTCGCCGTCCTGGTCTTCGCCTTCGGCCGCGATGCGCTGGAGAAGGCGCTGGCCAATCGGGTCGGCCAGTGCGTGATGACCTGTCCGACCACGGCCTGCTACAACGGCCTGCCGGTGACCGACAAGGCGGTGGTCGTCGGCGGCCGGCTCCGCTACTTCGGCGACGGCTGGCAGATCGCCAAGCGGCTCGACGGCCGCCGCTACTGGCGCATCCCCGTCATGGACGGCGAATTCACGTGTGAAGAGGCGTTCGGCACGACCAAGGGGGTCGCCGGCGGCAACCTCGTCTTCCTCGGCGTTGATGGGACGACCACCCTCGCCGCCGCCGAGGCCGCCGCGGCGGCCATGCGGGCCTGCCCCGACGTGATCCTCCCCTTTCCCGGCGGCATCGCCCGCTCGGGGTCGAAGGTCGGCAGCAAGTACAAGGGCCTGCGGGCCAGCACCAACACCGCCTTCGCCCCGACCCTCCGCGGCCTCGTCCCCTCGCTCGTCCCCGACGCCGCCCACTGCGCCTACGAGATCGTCGTCGATGGCCTGACCCTCCCCGCGGTCGAGGCCTGCATGCTCGCCGGCCTCCGCGCCGGGGCCTTGCCCGGCGTCGTCCAGATCACCGCCGGCAACTACGGCGGCAAACTCGGCCCCTTCCACATCCACCTGCGCGACCTGATTTCGCGGTGACTCTCGCTGAGGCCCGCCGCGCACCCCGATCACCGCCGAACCGTTCTGATTAATACTCGCTGATTGGATCGAGCCGTTCGAGGCCCGTCTCCGGTCTTCAGAACCGTCTCGGCCTCCAGGTGGCGCGGGATGAGCCGAGCGGGGTACCGGGCGGAAAGGATGGCTTGCCCGCTCGTGCATGAATTGCGATGCTGGCGGCGCACGGGTGGGCGGGCCACCGGTGCCGCCCGTCGCCGCGTGTCGGGAACGGGCCGAAGCCTGACCGCTCCGGAGGTCGTCGAGGCATGACGAGTCCACTGATCGCCGCTTCGAATCGCTCGCGCGGCCGGCTCCTGTTGCTGGCGGGCCTCGGCCTCGCCGCCCTGGGCGTGGTCGCGTATGGGGTCCAGTTCTCCCTCCGACGCCTGTTCGTGCCGTGGTACATGCCCGGCCTGACGTTGCTCGGCGCGGGGCTCGTCGCCGCGTCGCTGAGGAAGCGGCGGACCGTCCCGCGTGCGCTCGGGTTCGTGGCCGTCGTGCTCCTCGCGGGGGCCGAGCTGGCGGTCCTGGACGCGATGCGGCTGCCGCGGTACGCGGGGCCGGTCGCGGTCGGCCGACCGTTCCCGGCGTTCGAGTCGAGGCGGGCCGATGGCACGCCCTTCACCCAGGCCGACCTGGCCGGCGATCGGCCGAGCGTGCTCGTCTTCTTCCGGGGGCGGTGGTGACCGATCTGCATGGCCGAGCTGGTCCAGCTCGAACGTCGCATGGACGACCTGTCGCGGCGGAACGCCCGCGTGATCGTGGCCTCCGCGGAGGGGCTCGACAAGGCCCGGCGGACGCAGGCCGACTTCCCGCACCTGACCGTCCTCGCCGACGAGTCGCTCCGCCTTTCCGAGGCCGCTGGCCTCATCCACCCCCACGCCGGCCCCGACGGCGGCGACGCCGACGTCCCGACGACGATTCTCGTGGATCGCCATGGGACCGCGCGCTGGATCTACCGATCGCCCAGCGTCATCGAGCGACTCTCGCCCGACGAGTTGCTGCGGGCGATCGACCGGAACCTCCAGTGATCGTGCCGCGAGTCGGTGTCGCAGGCACGCGTGCCGCCCGCCCAACCCGGCCACCCTGATGCCATGAGGCCGATCCGCAGGGGACCGACCCGGCTCGGCGTCGGCCGCGACCATCGCCGGCCGGCGCGCGGCGGCTCCGGGTGTCGAGTCGTGATCGCGGATTTACCTTTCAATCACGCAAGAAAGGACGGTGCATTCTCCTGTCATATCCCACAAACAGAAAAAAAACCCGAAAACCTGCTGCAGGCCGTCGTCTTCCTCCCCTCGCTCCCGGGGCGAGGGGGGAAAGAAGGAGGCCCCTCACCCCCGTCGGGTGGCACACCCTGCAAGGGCGTAGTCGGGGTCGGGGACCACGCCCTGGTAGGGCGGTGCCACCCGGGGCCTCCCGCCGTTATTTCGCGGGCGTGTGCTTGTGGGCGTCGTGGATGGCCTTGGCCCGGGCGTCGAGTTTCGCGGCCTCGGCGGGTTGGCCGCAGGCGCGGCAGCAGGTGGCCATCTTGGTGCAGCAGCGGGCCACGTGGGGATGGTCGCGACCGACGGCATGCTCATAGATGCTTAGAGCGCGCTTGTAGAGCGGTAGGGCCTCGGCGGCCTTGCTGCGCTTGGTCTCGAGCGTGGCGAGGATCTCGAGGCTGGCCGCGACGTCGGGGTGGTCGGGCCCGAGCGCCTTCTCGCGGATCTTCAGCGCGCGCCGGGCGAGCGGCCCGGCCTCGTCGAGCTCGCCGCGCTCGATGTCGAGGGCGGCGAGGTTGGCGAGCGTCGGCGCCAGGTCGATGGAGTCGGGGCCGGCGGCCTTCTCGCGGATCGCGAGCGCGCGCTTGTAGTCGGCCTCGGCCTCGGCGGCGCGGCCCTTGTCGTGCGCGATCGTCGCCAGGTTGTCGAGCAGGGCCGCGGCCTTCGCCTCGTCGGCCTGGCCCCCCTTCTCGGCGATCGCCAGGGCGCGCTTGTAGAGCGGCTCGGCGGCGTCGAGCTTGCCCTCGGCGTCGTACAGGCAGGCGAGCGTGTTGAGGCTCTGGAGCACCTCGGCGCCATCGGGGACTTCGGCCTTCTCGCGCCAGTCCAGGGCCCATTTCGCCAGGGGCTCGGCCTCCTTCCCCTTCCCCTCGGCGCAGAGCACCCAGGCGAGGTGGTCGCGGACCGTCGCCAAGGCCGGGTCTTTCTCGCCGAGCGCCTTGGCCGCCGCCTCGGCCTTCTTCAGCCGCGCCTCAGCCTCGGCGAGCTTCCCGTCCTGGAACGCCTTCCAGCCCGCATCGTGATCGGCCTTCCAGTCGGCCTCCCGCGCCGTCGCCGTCGCCGTCGTGATCGAAAGGAACAGGGCGAGCGCCGCGGCCCGCCCGATCGTCGCGCGCATGATCGATATCTCCACGGATGAGGATGATTGGTGATCGGTCGGCTCGGCGGTCCGCGTCAGAAGGGCCGCATCCAGGGCTTGGCGAGCGGGAGGTCGCGGCCGGTGGACCAGTCGCGGTAGGGGGGCTCGACGCGATCGGCTCGCCGAGCGGGCGCGGGGGCGGCTTCCCCGGCGGGGACGCGGGGGTAGTAGCCGAAGCCCCGAGGCCCGAAGCCGTATCGATAGGGGGCCGTGGCCTGGGTCGGGGCCGTCGCGGCGGCGGTCGAGGCCGCCGTGCCGACGAATTCGAGCGGGAGGGTGAACGTCGCGCGGGCCGCCGACCCGTCCGCGATCTCGAAGGCGACCTTCGTGCCAGGCACGGGAGCTGTGGTCAGGCCGATGGACAGGTCGAGCGACTCCGCCGGCCGGTCGGCGGCCGCGGCGGTCGGCTTCAAGGGCTTCGAGAACCACGGCGAGGGCGAGTTTGGGTGGTAGAAGGTCGCCGTCCCCGACAGCTTCGCCGCATCGACCATGGCGCCCGACTTGTCGCGAGGGAAGACGCGGACGCCGGTCGGGTAGAAGAAGACCTCGAACTGGTGCGACCCCGCCTGCACCAGGAAACCACCCCGGGCCGACTTGGTCGGCGCGGGCCCTTCGCGCGCACCGCCCGCCATCGGGAGCAGGCCCCCGACGGCCAGGACGCCCGCCGCGGCCGCGGTCCGCAAACCCGTTCTCATGGTCGTTCGCTTCCTCTCCGGGGTCGGCCGCCTCCGCTCGGCGGCCAGCCCGGGCCCGACCCCGAATCGCACCGCGCCGGGACCTTCGATCATCCGACGATTGAGAAGTTGTTTCCAAAGGGGACTGGCACCTCGAAGACTCGGAGGCAGTCCCCTTTGGAAACAACCTCTGACGCTTCGGCCGGGGTCGCGGCAACCATAACCGCGGGAGAAGATCGGCCGAGGTTCATCCGCGCATGAAAACGACCCACCCACGCCGCGAGCGACGTGTCGGGGCCCATCATGACCGCGGAACCGCCCATCATGAGCGAGTCACACTAGCAAAACTCTACATGAGCGAGTCACACTAGCAAAACTCTACCCGACCCCCACGCCGCCCGTCAAGGCCCCCGAACACAATCCTGCCGATGGCGTTGACGGCGAGCGGAATGGCGGGTATTATTGTGCGTATGATGACCACATTCCGACGATTCCTGTGCCTGCTCGCGACCGGCCTGGCGGTTCTCACCGCCCTGCCGATGAGGGGGCGGGCCGCGTCGTGCCCGGCGGGCACGGCGTCGAAGTCGTGCTGCGTCGTCAAGGCCGTTCCATGCGGCTGCTGCCGGTCGGCCGCGCCGGCGATCGCCGAGCGCGTCAAGTCGCCGAGCTGCGACGCGAACTGCGAGGCCAGCCCCGGCTGCTCCTGCCGCGCCGACGCGCCGGCCGCGCCCGGCACGAAATCGGAACGGCCCCGCAGCGGCGGTCCCCCGGACCCCTCTAAGCTCCCCGCCTCTCCGCGGTGCGAGATCTTCACCCGCCCCGCCTCGCCCCTCGCCGATCCCGCGCGATCGGCCCCCCTCTCCCGATGCCCGATCTACCTCCGGCACGCGCATCTCATCATCTAAGATCCGCCTGAGTGGGGATCCCCTCCCCGCGCGCCCCGCGCACGCGCCCCGCGACTGATCCGTACCAGTCGCCCCCCCCGGCGCCCGTGCCCAGCGACCCATCCATCTCGTGGCCGAGCCGATCCGGCCCGGGTCGTCTTCGACCCGTGGCACCGGCGCGGCGATGACCCCCATTCTTCCTGCACGAACGATCACAAGGAGGTCCGGTCATGAACCGGCCCTTGATGCGGAAGGCGATGATCCTGACGGGACTCCTGACGATTGGCGTCGGGTTCGGCCCGGCGATCCCGGCCCAGGCGCCGAGGGGCGCGGTGCGGATCGCTCGGCCCGGCGCCTTCGCCTTCGCGAGTCCGGCCCGCAATGCCCCCCTGTCCGTCGCGACCGAACCCGGCGCCCGCGCCGTCGAGCGACCGCGATCCGTCGCACCCGGCCGAATCCCCGCGCGGGACTGGAGCACGGGTCGCACCGTGCCGATGGCCAAGCCCTGGATGCGCCCGCTTCAGCCGTGAGGCAGCCTCGATCCTTCCGACGAGCCATGGCGGGGGAACGGGCCCCTCCGCGACGGCCCCACCCGTCCCACTCGAGCCCGAGACCGGAGCGACGACGTGACGACGATGATTCGAACGATGGCGATGGTCCTGCTGGCGACCGGCGCCGCCGGCCTCCTCGGTTCGACCCCGGCCTCCGCCGGTGGCTGTGGCGGCGGTGGCGGCGGCTATCGCACCGGGATCAACCGATTCGGCTACGGCTACCGCGCCCGGGGCATGGGCTCGTGCGGCTGCGGCGGCATGATGATGAGTGGCATGTCCGGCATGGTGGGCATGAACATGACTCCCTCCGTCGCCGCGCCGCAGGCGCAGGCCGCGGCCCCGGCGACCCGGGCATCGGGCGCGTATACGTGCCCGATGCACCCGACCGTCGTCAGCGCGACGCCGGGCGCCTGCCCGATCTGCGGCATGGCCCTCGTCAAGCATTGACGAGTGGCATCCGGGCGCCCGCCG
>DASZMJ010000188.1:0-29144 GCA_035551935.1 Isosphaeraceae bacterium | reverse complement strand
CGGGCGTGGCGCCGCGAATTGCTGGGCGAGGAAATCCGTGCGGTTCTACGCCCCGGGGTTACTGAGGTGGGAATTCAGGCCACGACCGACAGGCTGCTCAGCCTAGCTGCATAGCATTAACAATGTCCCTGAAAGTACAGTATGGACGGCGGTCGAGGTCATGAAGCAGGCCGAGGACTGGAGGTTGATGCGACTCACCAACGAGATCACCAATCCCCTCGTCGGCTACTGCCTCATGCCCTTCGACGACGAAGACACCGCCCTCGTCTGCACCACGGGAGCCCCGTACTTGACTCAGGGCACCGCCGGCCCCTTGAAGGTCGCCATCGTGGAAGTCCACGGCGCCTCCCGCAGAGACGACGTGCTCCGCGACCTGATCTGGTCGGCCGATCTCTGCTTCACGAAGGTCGACATGAGCTTGCGGCTCCCCTGGGTGCTGCATGTGGCTGACGCGGGCGCCCTCCAGTCGGCCCGATCCTACAAGATCACCGGCGTCACAACGTGACGAGGGCGCAGAGCGACTCCTTGACCTCCCGCTCCCAGGCTTCGTATGCGTCTCCATCTAATCGATTTTGACGCAACCACGCGGTCACGAGGAGTTCGGACCCGAAGCCGGGCATACCGCCGTCGTGGATTCGATCGCCTATCTCCTCGATGAATGCGGGAGTGCAGCGAGGGAGTCCCAGCGTCTCGCATGCGAAGAGGGAAGCATCGACGCACTCCCGCGTGAGATCGAGGCTCGCATTGGCGAGGTAAGTATTCGTCCGTCCCCGTCCCCGTCCCCGCTCGGAATTGCGCCAGGCGTCCATCTGGCGCCTGATCCCGTCGGTATAGTAAGCCCAGCCGAGCTTGTCGCTCGCGAACAGGAGGGCCTTCGAGCGGACTTCGTAGGGCGGATGGCTCTTGCCGATCTGGTAAGGGTCGAGCCCTTCCGCTTCGAGGATATCTTGGAGCGTGGCCAGATAGGCGGGGCCGCATGTCCAGAGGGCGATGACATCCACGGCGATCTCGTGCGACCAGTTGTTGTGGTCGGCGGACGGCCCCCACAGGCGGCGCAGCTCGTTCACGTTACTCTGGGCCCTCTGCCTCGCCGATCCCCGGTCGGCGATCGCCCTCCGTTGCAGCGAGCGGGCGTATTCTTCGAGAGCCGGTCTGAATCGAGGTCCGAAAACATGGTCGTGCTTGAAGAGGACGTTGTGGCCTAATTCGTGGCAGAGGAAAGGATAGCTGAGCAGGTCCGCGCCTTCGAGGCCTCGGCCGCCGGGGAGAAGGATGAGGTCAACCGGCACAGACGACCCGCCGTGTCGAGCATAGGTGACACTGAGATGCCCCCACTCATCAGAAGGGAATGGGATTATCAGATCGGAAAGATACGTGCCCTGCTGACTCCACTCTTCGCAGATGGCTTTAATCATCGCGGAGTCGAACAAAAACCGGGGGCCGAACTCGTGGGGAAGGTGGCCCATGAACCCCTCGACCTTCAGGGCAAGACGTTCCGCGTCCTCGTGGCCCAGGATTCCCCCGCGCAGGGCGTCCTGAGCCGATAGAAGTTCTGGTTCGATCACGCTGAGGAGGGAGGACAGTGGGCCGCCCTGGAACTGCCTCCTTACTTCAGCGAGAACTTCGTCGAGTCGGTCCAGTTTGGAACGAGTGCGGCGAGCCAATTCCGCCCCTTCTTTCTTGAAAAACCTGTAGGGTGCGTCGAGGCAGCGACGACGCGCCACCCGACACCGCCGCCGGTCCATCATACCGCCGAGAGGGTACGTCGTCGCGGTCTCGACGCACCCTACTTCTACTGTCCGAGATTGACGGAAATTGGTGTGGAGGAAGGGCTATGATTTCCGGGGTTGCGGCCCGATCGTGGTCGGTTCGGTGGTGTGAAGCGCCGTCGGGGTCCGAACCAGCCCAAACCCCCATGTTTCCAGCCACTTGAACCACATCATCCACCGCTTATCTGGGACAGAAGAATTAGACGGCTACACGGCTTGAACCGCTCGATGTGCGGGTCGGCTCACGCGTCGCGCCCGCGCAACAATCGCAGCGCATTGGCGGTGACGAGGAGGCTGGTGCCGAGGTCGGAGACGATGGCCAGGGCGAAACTGGCGCGGCCGAGGGCGGCGAGGAGGAGGAAGAGGGCCTTGATGCCGACGGCCAGGGCGATGTTGAAGCGGATCAGGGCCAGGGCGCGGCGGCTGTGGCGGACGAGCCAGGGGAGGCGGGCGAGGTCGTCGGCCATCAGGACGACGTCGGCGGTCTCCAGGGCCGCGGCGCTGGAGATGCCGCCGAGGGCGACGCTGACGCGGGCGGCGGCCAGGGCGGGGGCGTCGTTGACGCCGTCGCCGACCATGCCGGTCGGGCCGCGTCGGGCGTCGAGCTCGGCGACGGCCTCGGCCTTGTCGGCCGGCAAGAGCCCGGCACGCTGGTCGGCGATGCCGACCTCGCGCGCCAGCGCCGCGGCGGTCTCGGCGTTGTCGCCGGTCAGCATCACCGCCTCGATGCCCAGCGCGCCGAGGTCGGCCAGCACCCGCGCCGCCTCGGGCCGCGGGCGGTCGGCCAGCCGGATCCAGCCGATCGGCCCGCCGGGGGCCGTCAGCGCGACGGCCGTGCCGACTCCCCCCTCGGCGCGGCCGAGCAACGCGTGGAAGTCGGGCCGGCAGAGCCCGCTCTCGTCGAGATAACGATGGCTGCCGATATGAAATTGTTCCGAATCCACCCGTCCCGATGCCCCCAGGCCCGGCACGGCGCGGTAGTCGTCGGCGACGGGCACCTCCAGCCGCAAGCCGCGCGCGTGCCGCGCGATCGCGCGGCCGAGGACGTGGCCCCCCTGGTCGCCCAGCGCCGCGGCGATCCGCAACACGTCGGCGTCGGCCCGACCGCCGGTGGCGACGACCTCGACGACGGCCGGCTCGCCCCGCGTCAAGGTCCCCGTCTTGTCGAACGCGAGCACGCGGAGCCGGCCGAACTCCTCGAGGAAGACGCCCCCCTTGATCAACACGCCCCGCCGCGCCGCCGCCGCGAGCGCGCCGACGACCGCGATCGGCGTGGCGATCACCAGCGCGCACGGGCACGAGATGACCAGCACCACCAGCCCGCGAGTGACCCACTCGCGCCACGACGCCGACCCCGTCGTGGCGAGCTGATACAAGGGCGGCACGGTCGCGACGAGCATCGCGAGGCCGACGACGATCGGCGTATAGATCGCGGCGAACCGGCCGACGCCCCGCTCGACCGGCGCCCGCGCGGCCTGCGCCGCGCGGACCTGCTCGACGACCTTCGTCGCGATCGCCTGGTCCAGGGGCCGGCTCGCCACGACCTCCAACGCCCCGTCGCCGTTGACCGTCCCGGCGAAGACCTCGTCGCCCGGCTCGCGGAACACCGGCACCGATTCCCCCGTGATGTTCTTCTGGTCCACGCTCGACCGCCCCGCCGCGACCCGGCCGTCGACCGGCACCCGCTCCCCGGCGCGAACGCGGACGCGGTCGCCGGCGCGGACGAGCCGGGCGTCGACGACTCGGGATGAGCCGTCGGCCCCGACGACCTCGGCCGATTCCGGCGCGACCTCCAACAACGCCCGCACCGCCCGCCGCGCCCGCTCGACGCTCAGGGCTTCCAGCGCCTCGGAGAGCCCGAACAAGAAGGCGACCGTCGCCGCCTCGTCCCACTGCCCCAATCCCAACGCCCCGAGCACCGCCAGCGCCATCAATGCGTGGATATCGAGCCGCCAGGACCGCGACGCCCGCCACGCCTTCGGGAACAGGTCGAGCCCGCCCGCGACAATCGAGAGAAGATAGAGGACATGGGCCGACTGTATGGAATTGCGGTATTCAAGGAGAATGCCGAGGCCCAGCGCCAGGCCCGAGGCGATCGTCGCCAGCCAGCGGCGATCGAGCGGCCGTTTCGGGACCGGTGGCGCGGCACCCGCGACGACCTCGGCCCGCATCCGGGCCCGTTCCGTGACCCGCCGCGCGATCGCGGCCGGGTCGGTCGCGTCGCGGCGATAGAGGACGGTCATCGTCCCCTGGGCCGGGTCGAAATTCAGGTCCACGACGCCCGGTGCGCCTTGCAATGCCTCCCGGAGCGGGGGGACTTCCGCCGGGCAGTCCAGGCCCTCGACCCTGAGCGTGCAGCGCCCCGGCTCCATCGCGACGTCCTCCCCTGCCTCGGCCCCGATCTGCGCGGGGACCGACCCTCCTGGCCCTCCCCAATTCTAGGCGAGCGACACCCACGCGCGAATGCGAAACCGATTGCCGCGCTTGCCCCGGTGCCGCGCCCGCCGTTACATTCGGGGCGGCGGCCGTTCGGCCGCGATCCTGGAGGAGCGAAGCCGAAGCATGACGTATCTGGTCCGCTACGGCCTGCGACGCCACATCGGCCGGTTCGAGGCCGAGGACGAGGGCCTCGAACCCGGCCGGGTCGTCGTCGTCCGCTCGGCGCGGGGGACGGAGCTGGGCGACGTCCTCGTCCGCGAGCCGGCGACGAAAGCGGTCGCGACGGCGGCGACCGCCCCGCTGCTCCGCCCGGCCGGCCCGGACGACCTCGAATGCGCCCGACGCGCCGAGGCGGACCAACCCCGCCGGCTCGCCGCCTGCGAGGCCGCCCTCGACGGCGAGGACTGGCCGATCGTCCTGATCGACGTCGAACCCCTGCTCGACGACGGCCGGACCGTCCTCCACTACCTCGGCCCCCACCGCCTCGACGCCAGCGCCCTCTGGCGCCGGCTCCGCGACGACGCCGGCCTCGACGTCGTCCTCGAGCCCGTCGGCCGCGACGTCCCCGATCCCGATCCCGAACCCGCCCCCTCCGGCTGCGGCTCCTGCGGCTCCGGCTCCGGTTGCGGCTCCTGCGGCACCGGCGACTCCGAAGGCCACGGCTGCGGCTCCTGCCCCCTCCCCGCGCTCCTCGCCCAGCGGCCCGCATCAACGGCTTGAACCGCCGAGGAATATCCCGTTTTCAGGAAAAAAATCCGTAGATTGGAAAAAATCTCGCAGACGCACTTGACAATTCCCGATTCGGGTATCATATTGTAAGTGCGGGGAAAATGGTCGTGGATTGGAAGACGACTTGCCGGTCGAAGTCCATTGGTCATGGGAGCATCAGTCATGGGCCGTTTCCGTAATCCGCGGTACGCGCCGGAGTTCCTGGAGCGTCGTTTGAGTCCGTCGGTGTCGGTCGGGAGCCTGTCGACGGTGTCGGCGTGCGTGAGTACGTCGTACTGCACGCTGGACTCCGGCACGACCACCTCGAACCCCGACTCGACGGAGCTGCCGCCGATCCCGCCCGGCGGGTCGACGGGCCCGGCGTGAGGGTGGAGGGTCGCAAGGAAGAGACCCCGGCCCGCCGCACCTCGCGAGGGGTGCGGCGGGCCGCGTCGTTTCGCGGCGGGGCGGCGGCTTCAGCGGCCCGTCGGGGTCGTGGCGAGGCGGGCGCGAAGGGCCTCGCGCCGGGGGGCGAGGAGGGGATCGGCCTCGATCAGGCCGAGGCTGGAGAAGCCCTTCGTCGCATCGGCCATGGCGAAGTAGTGGGCGGCCCGGCCGAGGGCCTCGTCGTCGTCGGCCGCGAACGCCAGGGCGCGGCCGAGGGCGTAATTGGCCTCGCCGCGCATGTCCCGGCCGGCGGCGACGCGGGTGATCCAGAGGTCGTTGGCCAGGGCCCAGGCGCGGCGTTCCAGGTCGATCGCCGCCGGTACCTGGCCCCGGAGCAGCCGGTCGCGGGCGGCGAGATGGAAGGTGCGGAGGGCCAGGGGCTCCCGGCCGAGCAACTCGTCCAGCCGCGGATGCTCGATCAGCTCGTCCAGGGCCCGGGCCGCCTCGGGGTCCAGCGGCCCGCCGGCCCGGGGCCCGCCGCGACGCACGAGGAGCAGGGCGCGGGCGAAGCGGGTGTCGAGGTCGTCGGGGTCGGTCTCCAGGATGCGGTCGAACTCGGCGAGGGCCGCGTCGACCCGCCCGATGGCCTCGAGCCGGCGCCCGCGGAGGTACCGGGCCCGGGCGTCGACGGGGTCGGCCTCGAGGGCCCGGGCCGTGGCCTCGTCGCTCGCGGCGGCCGATCCGGTCGCCAGCCGCGTCAGCTCGAGGGTGAGCTTCCGCGCGGTGGCCTTGCCCTGGAACGCGGTCAGGAGCGAATAGCGACGTTGATCGGCCGCGCTGGCCTCGGGCTGGCCGAGTTGCTGGTGGATGAAAGCGCGGATGCGGTAGCCCATAACCTCGTCCGGGTCGCGATCCAGGGCCAGCTCGCACTCCTCAAGAGCGTCGTGCGGCCGACCGGCCGGGAGCAGGCAGCCGGCGAGCAGGGTCCGTAGGGTCGCGCTGCCGGGGCGACGATCGACGCAGCCGCGCATCGCCCGGGCCGCCGCCGCGAAATCGCCGAGCCGGAAGGCCACGGCGGCGAGCCGGTACTGGGCCCAGAATGTGCCGGGTCGCGCCTTGAGGGCGGCGCGGTAATGTTCCAGGGCCTCGGCCGCGTTCGATTCCTCGGCCGCGACGCCGCGGAGATAGGCGTCCATCCAGGAGGGGGCGCGCTCGGCGTGCCGAGGGGGCGGGTCGGGCAAGGAGAGCTTGCGGCGGAGGTCGGCGGCGAGGGCCTCGAAGGGGGCGACGGAGCGGAGCCGGCCGACGCGGTCGAGGCCGTCGAGGGCGCGGCGCCAGTCGTCGGGCGAGTCGGGGCGGGAGGCGAGCGCGGAGGCGAGCCGCCAGGCTTGTTCGAGGAGCCAGGCCTCGAGCTCCTCGCGGTCGGCCTCGGGGAGGGCCGTCACGTCGTCGCGGCGGCGCCAGTCGGCGGTGCCGAGCACGTCGTAGCGGGCGAGCAGGCGATGGGCGACCTCGGCGGGGTCGCCCTGGGGCTCGGCCTGCCAGCGGCCGATGTGCCGGAAGCGATAGACGCCCGGCTCGGCGCCGTCCCAGAGCGCGGCGAGCTTGGCGCGGGCCTGCTCGCGGCGGGGGGCGTCGAGGAGCCGGCCGGCGGCCAGCGCGGCCGTCGCGGCGACGGCGATCGTCAAGGCGGCGACGGCCAGCGCCGCGCGCCGCCGCCGGGCCCAGCGCGTCCCTGCGTGCCGCCAGGTCTCCGGGGCGAACCGCGGGGCCTTGTCGGCGCGCCAGCGGTCGAGGTCCTCGGCCAGCTCCGAGGCGCGGCCGTAGCGATCGTCGGGGTCGGGGGCCAGGCAACGCGCCAGGATCGGCCGCAACGACGGCGGCAACGCCCGCGACGGCCACCGGCCGACGCCGTCGCCCCGGCCCCGCGACGCGGCCAGCAGCGCCGCCAATTCGCGGGGGGAGCGGGGGCGGTCGCGCGGCACGTTCGGCGGCGTGCCGGAGAGGGCTTCCAGGAGGATCAGGCCCAAGGCGTAGAGGTCGGCCCGGTGCCGGTCGTCGGGGCACGGGCCCGCGGCTCGGGCCGGGTCGGCGACGGCGCGGAGCCGCTCGGGGGCCATGTAGGCGAGCGTGCCGCCGGCCTCGACGCCGTCGTCGGCGCGCCAGTCGACGGCCAGGTTGAAGTCGAAGAGCATCGGGTGGCCGTCGGCCGTCAGCAGGACGTTCGAGGGCTTGAGGTCGCCATGCGCCACCCCCTTGCGGTGGGCGTGGTCGAGCGCCTCGGCCAGCCGGGCGACGACCCAGGCGACGGCGCGGTCGTACGACAGCCGGCCCATGATCTCGCGCGCCGGGCGGGGCAGGCCGGCGTGCGGATAGTCGGGGTCGGCGACGTGGTCGAGGTCGGCCAGGAGGTCGCGCCCGGACCGCGGCCTCGGCCCGCAGCGGCGGCGCTCGGCCAGCACCTTCGCCAGGGTGGCGCCGCCGAGATACGGCATGCAGACCAGGTGCAACGCCCCGTCGTCGGCCGTCGCCTGGCGGAGCACCTCGACGATGTGCGCGTGCCGCGCCCGGGCCAGGAGCGTGGGCTCGGCTGAGGGGCGGGTCGCGACCTTCACGACGACCTGGCGGTCGCCCAGGTCGGTCTGCTCGGCGAGGAAGACCCGCGCGAAGGACCCGCGCCCCAGCTCGCGGACGAGCCGGTACGGACCGACCTCGTCGCCGGCCTCGGGCAGGGGGGCCGGCCCGACCGGACCCCACGAGTCGTCGGCCAGCCGCGAGGCGCCGAGCGCCTCGTGCAGCTCGAAGAGGCGGGCCAGGCGGTCGCGTCGCGTCGGGAAGCGGCGGAAGTAGTCGGCGGCGTCGGGCCGGTCGCCGGAGGACCGGGCCAGGCAGTATTCGCGGTAGATCAGCTCGACGGCGCCCTCGGAATCGAGGCCGTCGAGGTAGTCCTCGGCGCGGGGCGAGAGTCCCCCTTCCCAACGGGCGTCGAAGGCGTCGAGCGCCGCGTCGAGCCGCCGCCGGTGGTCGGGCGCGGTCATCGCCATCCCCGTTCCTCCATCCGCTCGCGGATCTCCTCGATGACCCGCCGCGCCGCGCGCTCGCTGAGGCCGGTCCGCTCGGCGATCTGCTCGTAGGTCAAGCCCTGCCGCCGCAACTCGACGACCATCGCCTCCTCGGGGCTGCGGCCGGCGACGAGCTGGTCCCAGCGGTCCAGGGCCTGCGCGTTCTGGCTCGGCGACGGGTCGGGCGTCGGCACCTCGACCGGCTCGTCGCGGCCGTTGCGGCGGACGTAGAGGCTCTCCTCGCGCGTCATGTTGTAGCGCCGCGACTGCGTGCGACGGCGGTGCTCCTCCTGCACCTTGTTGCGGACCACGCCGGCCAGGAACCGGCGCAGATGGACGGCGTTGGCGAACCGCTCGGGGGCGGCGTCGAGGTCGGAGAAGAAGCTCTGCCAGACCGCCTGGACGAAGTCCATCGAGTCGAACTTCGGCCGCAATCGGCGCGGCAGTTGCGCGCGGACCATCATCTGGACGTCGTCCTCGAAGCGAGCCAGCAGCTCGCGGACGGCCGCCTCATCGCCGGCCCGCACCCGCGCCAGCAGTTCGACGAAGGCCGCGTCGTCCATCGTCGCGCCCCGATGGCCCTTCGGCACCGCGCAGGCGGTCTCGGCACCGGCCTGCCGCGCGGGCCGTTCGCTATTATAGCCGACCGCGCGGCGTTGGGAACGAAAAAAGATGCAAAATAAGGAGTCGCCCGATCGGCCACCGCGGGCCGCGGCGTCGGCCTTCGGTCAGCCCGCCTCACTCCTCGCGGAACTTCTTGACCCAGGGCTTCTCGGGCAGCTCCATCGCCTCGATCACGCGGCAATGCGCCTCGCGGATCGCCGCCCGCAGCTTCCTCTTGTCCTTGACGAGATCGGCGTCGAAGCTCGGCAAGGTGATCCCCAACAGCCGCTCCAACGCCCAGGCGCAGCGGCCGTTGGTCACGGTGATGTCCTGCTCGAGCATCTCGTCCGTGCGCGAAATGCGCCCACCCTTCGTTTCATCAACAAAATGGCTCATGATAAATGCATTGAAACCAGCGGGAGAAAGCCTGACCTCCTCGGGGTCGCCGAGGCGATCGAGCAAGCGAAGGATCAGGTGCTTGAGCGTGGTCTCCGAATGGTTGTTGGTCCATTTCTTCGGGAGGCTGCGCAGCGTGGGATAGTCCGACGTGCTCAAGAGCGCATCGAGCGCCTCACGGGCGAAGCCGTCGGGGTTGGACTTTGGGTCGTCGGGCCGCTTGCGGAGCTTGGCCGGCATCCGCAGCCCCTGGACGATGGCCCGCTGCGCGATATCGATGGCATCCTCGAGCTTCGCCGGGTCGGCGTTGAGCTGCTCGGTGATGACCACCCGCTGCCATCGACTCGTGACGCGATCGAACTCCGCTCGTGGCATCTTCCCGGATCGCATGGCTTCGCGGTCGAGGAACGGCTTCTGGTCCAACGGCTCGAAGTGGAGATAATAATACCCATCCCGCCCCGTCCCGAGCAGGTGTTCGATGGCCCAGGCGCAGCGGCCGTTGATAGTGAAGATATCTTGATCAACAGTGTTTTGGCCGAACTTGATGTTCACGCCCCTTGGACCTGCGGCCATCACCTGGCTCGTCGTGACGACCGTCGCGGGGTCCTTCAGGGTCAGCTTCCCCGTGTCGTTCAGGCGCCGCAGGCACAGGACCATCAGTTGCCTCGCCATGTAGTCATCGAGCCGCGTCTCCCACCGGCGGGGAAGCAACTCGATGACGCGGAAGTCGTCGGCCTTGAGCAGGTCGTTGAGCGCCTCTTGCGCCGCCGCCCGCGCGGCGGTCTTGATGGCGCGGTCGCGGGACAGGTCGTCGGGCCCCGCGGCCGGGGCGGCCGTCGCGAGGACGAGGGCCGCGATGAAGGCCGCGACGAGCCGCGGTCGCTGCGGGATGCCGGTGGTCATCGGGTGGTTCACTCCTCGCGGAACTTCTTGACCCAGGGCTTCTCGGGCAGCTCCATCGCCTCGATGACGCGGCAATGCGCCTCGCGGATCGCCGCCCGCAGCTTCGACTTGTCCTTGACGAGCGCCGCGTCGAAGCTCGGCAGCGTGACCCCCAACAGCCGCTCCAACGCCCAGGCGCAGCGGCCGTTGGTCACGTAGATGTCCTGCTCGAGCATCTCGCCATTGGGGATAACTGGCTTCCCTCCATGAACGACATGGCTCATGATGAAGAAAGGCCGGTCGGCCGAATACACGGGCTCGGGCAAGAGCTTCGCATCGTTATCGAGGCGTTCAAGCATGCGAAGAACAACATGCTTGAACGCGGTTTCAGAGAGCCTGTCCTCCCATTCCCTGATCATTTCCCGCATTTTATCATATTGATTCTCGGCGAGCAATGCTTCGATCGCCGCGTGCGCGAGTTCGTCCGGGTCGGAAAGCGGGTCGTCACGGGTCTTGCGAAGTCGGACCGGTAGCCTCATCGCCTGGACGACGGCCTGGTGGGCGAGGTCGACGGCTTGTTCGAGTTTAGCCGAGTTCTCGTTGAGATACTCAGAGATAATTATACTTTTCCAATGTTGCATGATCTCGCCCCGTCCCTCCGCGGGGAGCTTCCTGAGAGCGTCGGGCTTGAGAAATGGCTTCTGATCGAGTGGCACGAAATGGAGTTGATAGGGCGACCCGACGTCGGTTGTCATCAATTGTTCGATAGCCCAGGCACAACGACCATTCATTAATGACACGTCTTGTCCAATCACGAGTGCATGAGGAACATTTCGCATCTTGCCCGAGGCGATTCGACTCGGGATTTCGATACCCTGGTTGTTCATCGAAATGAGATCGAGTGGGAGCGACCCAGTTGCCCCGAGATTGTGCAGGCACTCGACGAGCAATTGTATTTGCGCATCGTCGTCGAGCTTGAATTCCCAACGCTTGGGGAGGCACCAGAGGAGATCAAAGCGATCGGCCCGCGCCAAATCGGCGAGAGCCTCGCGGGCTGCCTCCCGCGCCGCGGCCTTGACGGCGCGGTCGCGTGATGATTGATTAGGTGGCCCCCCAGCGACGACGGGCATTGCCAACGAGGACGTCACGATTAGGGTCACGGCACGTCGGATGGCATGGGTCATGGAGTGAGTCCAAGGGCCTATGAATCGTGCGGAATTCTGAGCAGACGCCCACTCAGGGCGGTGGGATCGTGCCGATGATGACTTGGTCGACGACCTCCGGATTCGGATTGAGGTTCGGGTCGAAAGGAGCGGCGACTGCAAGAGTTCCCGGACGCACCGCCTGGACCGCGGTAGCGTCCGGGACTTCCTCTGCATAAAAGTCCAGAGTCTTCCCATTATCAAATATCCATTTATAATGAATATATTTCTGCAAAGGAATATTTGGATAGAGATTCAACTCTAAAGAGACTCTACTATTTTCAGATTTGCTGGTGATATTAAGGATCGGCAACTCATCTATTATGGCTTGATCGTGCGCACCTATAAGGTTTTTGTCGCCCTGTGTGAATTCGGGTCTATCCTGGGTCCATTTATAGTATTCTTCACGAATTGCATGAATTAAAAATACGGATGACAAACGAAGATTCTTCTTTAAAACAAAATCAATATCATCAGTATCAATTTGACTTAATATAAAATTATCAAAATTAACTACGGCTGAGGCACCGGTCCTGATCACCGTGACGCCGCCGTTGAACTTCGCGTTGGTGTTGTCCAGGACGCCTAGGAATAAACCTCGCACCGTGTTCATCCATTTCAGTTTCCGGTCCTTCACGGCTTGCTTTGTAGGGCCGGATGTGATGGTCACGTTGCCGCTGCCGTCAACCGTGAACGCAAAACTCGTGACTTTTTGAAGCTGAGTGACGAGCGCCGCCCGCTGTGGGCTCGCCGGCAGCACCAATCCGCTGTAGACCTGAAAGGTCGCCGTGCGCTCCGGCGGTGCCTCCCCGACCTTCGGCGTGAAGGTGACGGAGATCGTGTCGGTCTGGCCGGTAATCTTGATTCCCTCGACCCTGAGCGAAATCGGGTTCGGCGGGACCTTGAAATCTTGCATCGTCTCGCCGTCGGTGATCTGTTCAAAGCCGGTCCCGAGTTGGGCCCATAGGGTGAAGGAAGAGCCAACGCTCCAAGTGAGCGATCCGACTGCACCCACGGGCGTGATTTTGAGTTGACCTCTGACCAACTCCGAGGCACTCGGAACGATCTGGGGTTTGGTCGTTTTTGGATTGGGCAAGTAATCCGGGATCATCACACCCGTATTATCAAATTGCTTTTCATTAAAATCATCGTTGAGAGGAATTGGAAGGGGTTCTTCTCGTCGGTGTCACCCGAATTCTTGAGCTTCCCGCCATCCTTTAAGTTCTGAAACTTCAATTCGACGTTGGTGCTGACCTTCGCCGGAGTCGTTGCCTTCTGCGGCTGCGGGGCGGGCATGCTGAAGGCCATCGCGGCGTTCTGGACGAACGCCTGCGACGTGACGCCACCCTGGGCGCCGTCGACCTTGTCGCTGATGGTGATCGTCACCGGCACGGTGCCGTCCTCGGGGAAGATGTGCTGGCCGAAGACGGTCAGGCCCTGGCCGCTGACCAGCGCGATCGTCCCGGTCGAGGTCGACGGCGAGCCGGCGCCCCAGGTGATCGTCGCGGTGAAGTCGGCGGGGTTGGAGTCCTGGTCGGAGTCGGCGAAGGTCGCCAGGGTGTAGGTCAATTGGGGGACCACGGTCGCGGTCCCGGCCGGGATGGTCTGGGAGCCGCCCTTGTCGTCGATCGTCACGCTCACGCCGAGCGTGCCGGGCGCGTTGTAGGTGTGCGCCCCCTGGACGCTGAAGACGCCGTCGGCGCCGGTGACGATGCCGGAGGATTGCGAGTTGTCGCCCCAGGTGATCGTCGCGGTGAAGTTGGAGGCGGGGTCGGCCGGGTTCGGGTCGGTGAACTGGGCGACGGTGACGTTGGTCATGGGGATGCCGACGGTCGCGTTGAGCGTCGCGGGGGTCGAGCCCAGGGCCGCGTCGGCGACGGCGGCGGTGCTGTTGGCGGTGACGGACGAGCCGCCGTCGAGGTCGGAGATGGCCACCGCGACCGGGTCCGAGCCCTCGTCGGCGTAGGTGTGCGAGCCGGTGACGGCGAAGCTGCCATTGCCGCCGGTGATCGTGCCGGGGTCGGACTGGCCGTCGCCCCAGGTGATCGTCGCCAGGTAGTCGGCGGTGGTGTCGGCCGGGTTCTGGTCGGTGAAGGTCGCGACGGTGCCGGAGAAGGTGGATTGCTCGGTCATCGGGATCGTCAGCGGGCCCGGCGTTAGCGTCCCATCGGCGACGACGGCCGAACTCAGCGCGGTGTCGGTGTTGCCGGCCGAGTCGGTGACGGTGACGGTGATCGTGTATGCGGCCGGGTCGGCGTAGGTGTACGAGCCGACGACGTTGAAGCTGGAGCCGTTGGCGACGATCGTGCCGTTGATCGGGGTCGAACCGTCGCCCCAATCGATGGTGGCCGAGAGTCCGCCTTGCGACATGCCGGGGTCGGTCACGGTCGCGACGACGACGTTGTTCGCCGCGTTCCCCTCGACGAGGCTCAGGCTCGAATCCGAGGCCACCAGCGGGCTCGGCGCCACGTTCGCGGTGCTGGAGGCGGTGTAGGAATTGACGTTGCCGTCGGCGATCGTGACCGTGATCGGGTAAGTCCCCGCGTCGGCGTAAGTGTTATCTCCGGTCACGGTGAACGTCGACCCGTTCTGGCTGATCGAACCCTGCTCGACGCCGCTGTTGTCGCCCCAATCGATGAAGGCCATGTAATCGCTGGCCGTCTCGCCCGGCCCGGCGCCGGTGAAGGTGGCGACGGTCACGTTGCCGGTCGAGACGCCCGCATTGGCGTTGATCGTGAAGCCGCCGGTCGGGCTCAGGGCGGGGTCGGAGACATTGGCGGTGCTGGCGGCGACGACCTGAGTGTTGCTCGCGTCGGTGATCGTCACCCCCACCGGGAGCGAGCCACCTTCGCTGTAGTCGTGTGAGCCGGTGACGGTGAAGCTACCGTTCGAGCCGGCGACCGTCCCGGTGGACGAGGAGCCGTCGCCCCAGGTGATGTTCGCCGAATAGCTGCTCGCCGGGCGGTTCGTGATCGAATCGGTGAAGGTGGCGACGGTCTGGTTACTGAAGGACGTGTCCTCGCTCGCGGTCAACGTCGCGGGCGTGGCGATCATCGTCGTCGCGGCGATGGTGGCCGTGCTCGTCTGAGTGACGGTGCTGCCGCCGTCGTCCTGGATCGTCGTGGTGACGGTGAACGTCCCGGAGGTCGTGTAGGTGTGGTTGTCGAGGATGCTGAAGCTGCCGGCCGAGCCGTTGATCGCGGGGTTCGTATCGGGCGCCGAGTTGTCGCCCCAGTTGACCGAGACGCTGTACGAGCTGATCCCCTGGTCTTCCTGCGGCCCGTCGTTGGGGTTCGGGTCGGTGAAGGTCGCGACCGTCGCGTCGACGATCGGCGCGTTCTGCGTCCCCGTGATCGTCGCGGCCGAGGCCGAGAGCGCGGCGTCGGTCATCACGGCCGAGGACGATTCGGTCAGCGGGTTGCCGGCGCCGTCGGTGATCGTGACGGTGACGGGGTAATTGCCGGCGGTGTCGTAGTAATGCGCGTCCGTGACCGTATAGCTGCCGTTCGAGCCGGCGACGGTGCCGGTCGATGTGTTGCCGTCGCCCCAGTCGACCGTCGCGGAATAGTCGCTCGCGGTGCCGTAAGGGTCGGCGTCGGTGAACGTGGCGACGGCCTGATTCGTGAGGGCGACGCCTTCGGTCGGGCTCAAGTCCTGGGGGGTCGCCGACAGGGCGGCGTCGTTGACGTAGGCGGTCAGCGTGGCGTTCTCGCTGTACGACGTCCCCTCGTCGTAGACCTTCACGTTGACGTAGTAGCTCCCCTCCTCGGCATAGTCGTGGGTGCCGGTGACGTGGAACTGCCCGTTCGAGCCGGTGATGGTGCCGTTCGACGAGCTGTGGTCGCCCCAGTCGATCGTCGCCGAGTATTCGGAGGCGACGGCGTTGGGGTTCGAGTCGGTGAAATCCTGGACGTTGACGGTGCTCGACGCCCCTTCGGTGAAGCTGATCGGCGTGCTGACGGGCGAGAGGCTGCTCTCGGCGCTGGTGTTGGCCAGGCCGCCCTCGACCGGATAAAAGTAC
Organism: Isosphaeraceae bacterium; assembly: GCA_035551935.1. GTDB lineage: Bacteria > Planctomycetota > Planctomycetia > Isosphaerales > Isosphaeraceae > DASZMJ01. The sequence goes on along the minus strand of DASZMJ010000188.1, from coordinate 13,675 downwards.
TTGCCCGTCGAGATGATGTACGAGCCGCCCGAGCCGTAGTCCATGATGACCCCCGGCTTCAGGGGCGGGAGCGACTTGCCGCCCCCTCCCGCGATGTGGACCATCGCCGGCCCGCTCGCGGTCGTCGTTGTCGCGGCGTTCTGCGTCGCGGCCGAGGGGACGACGAGCCGTGGCGGCCTGGCCGGACTCGCGGCCGGATCGGTCGCGATCGGGCCGACGAAGCCCGGCGGGCGTGTCGTCGCCGGCGCGAAGTCCGACGAGGGCGGCAAGGGTCCCGCCCCGGAGCCGAGGCCGGTCGCGGGCGAGAGATTCTGAAGGGGCGGGACATTGGCACCGGGGGAGAACGGGCGTCGCAGCCTCGACAGAAAACGCTCCCATTCCCGGGCGCGCAACGCCTCGCGACGGCTCGCCAGGGCGTTCGCCCGCTCGATCTCGCGCTCAAACCGCCCGATCTCGACACCGACCCGATCGACGCCGCGCCGCGCCCTCGCTTGCGGATTCCGGGCGAGTTCATGGACACGAGGCATGGGCGGCCGGCTCGGTTGGTGTCGCGTCTCCGTCGCCTCAACGGCTCGGACCGATCGAATTGTACCCCCCCCGACGATGGGATTCCAGCCGATCGCCAGGAGCAGGCCCAGCGACTCGGAGACCGGCGTCCGCCCCTCCAGGACGTCGAACGCGACGGCGCGCCGCGTATTCCGGCTCGGACGGCGGACGCCTGGCAAGGATCGACGGGCCATCGGTTGCGACCTCGCGGCGCGCGCGACGAACGAGCCCCCGGCGGGGAGGGCGATCGGCTCACGCGAATGGTCGAACAGGGGGAAAGGTAACGGAGCCGGATGGGAGGCGTGCCCGTGTCCTGGGGTCAAGAAAAAAAGTCTGGAACCAATGAAGAAGGTCAAAGGTCCCGATCCTGCCCGGCCCAGCCCTCCCCAGCGGCGCCCGGCGCGTTCGCCCTCGGTCATTTCCGGGCGGTTTCGGTTGACTTGCCGTCTGGGCCAAAAAAATCCGAAAAAAGTCCGCCGGTTTTCCGCGCGATTTCCAACTAAGAGGATGTCGCCGGCCAACGAGGATCGAGAGAGTTGGCCGGCGGGCGACGCCAAGACGGCAACCACTCCGACGGAGGGGCCGTCCACGGCGGCGACGGGGCCGACCAGGACCGAGGGGGCGACGACGCCCCCGGCGGTCACTCCACGAACGGAGCGCGGGTCACGACCCCGACGGCCGTCGCGGACGGGCTGCTGACGATCGACCCCAAGGGGCGATCGCCCGACTCGTTCCGAGCGCGGGCGGTCGCGGATTGAGGAGCCCTCACCCGATGATTCCCCTGCGCGCCTCCGGCCGAGACCTCTCGCCGACCCTCGACCTCTACCTCCGCGAGATCCGCGACGACTCCCTGCTGTCCGCCGCCGAGGAGCGCACGCTGGCCGACGCCATCGCCCGCGGCGACAAGGACGCCAAGGCCAAGCTGATCCAGTCCAACCTCCGGCTGGTCGTCCGCGTCGCCCGCGACTACGTCGGCCGCGGCCTGCCGCTGGACGACCTGATCGGCGAGGGCAACCTCGGCCTCATCCGCGCCGCCGAGGAGTACAACCCCGGCTTCGGCACCCGCTTCAGCACCTACGCCAGCTACTGGATCAAGCAGGCCATCCGCGCCGCGTTGACCAACACGACCGCCACGATCCGCCTGCCGGCCCACATGGTCGGCCTGCTGACCAAGTGGCGCCGCGCCGAGCGCGACCTGCGCCGCGAGCTCGGCCAGGCGCCGACCTTCGACCAGATCGCCGTCGCCCTCGGCCTGACCGACGCCCAGCGCGTCCTGGTCGAGCGGGCCCTGACGGCCAGCCGCCTCCGACGCGACGGCGGCGCCAGCCAGGACGAGGACGGCAGTTGGTCGGCCGACGAGCTGGCCGACGGCCGGGACGAGCCCGACGCCGCGCTCGAGGCCGCCGACGAGCGCCGCGACCTGCTCCGCCGCCTCGACCGCCTCGACCCCCGCGAGCGCACGATCGTCGCGCTCCGCTACGGCCTCGAGGGCCAGCCCCCGTTGACCCTCAAGGAGGTCGGCCGCCGCCTCGGCGTGACCCGCGAGTGGGTCCGCAAGATCGAGATCCGCGCCGTCGCCAAGCTCGACGGCCCCGCCGACCCCGTCGCCGCCCCCTCCCCCCGCCGTCCCAGGGCCAAGGCCGCGACCCCTTCCCGCCGCCCCTCCCGGGCCCGCGCCCTCCAGTCCGCCTGACCTTCGCGGACACGTTTCGACATCAATCGATGGTCTGACTCCACCCCCGAACCGTCCACCCCACCCCCGACCATCGCCCCGCCGGCGGCCGACTCCTCGGCCGCCGGCTCTCTTTGGTAGCAGGCACGCTCCGCGTGCCGTCCGCCGGAAGCCACCGTCGGGATGGGATGGCCGACGGCACGTGGGGCGCGCCTGCTCTGAGGGAAGCCGATGGCGTGTTGCACACGCCCTACAAGACCGCCGTCATTTCCCGGCACGTTCCCGCAGGCGGTCGACCTCGGCCCAGAGGGCCCGCCAGTCGGCGCGCTCGGCCTCGGGGAGCGACTCCAGGGCCCTGGCGTCGCGGACGCCGGCCAGGTCGGGGTCGGCCTTCCAGTGTTGGAGCGTCTGGACGACGAGCGGACGCCCCTTCGGGTCGGCGTCGAGGACCTTCGCCCAGGCGTCGCGCTCGGCCTTGAGCCAGTCGAGGGCCTGGGCCCGCAACCTCGCCTTCGCCGCGTCATCGGGCGGCGGGTCGTCCTTGCCCTGCCCGGCGGCGGCCAGGGCCGCGGCGCAGGCGGCGTTGTAGCGGTGGCCGGCCCGGCGGTCGTCGGCGAGCCTCGGGTCGGATTCCAGGGCCTCGGCCCAGAGCCGGGCGGCGGCGGCGAACCGCTTCGTGTCGTAGCCCATCTGGGCGAAGCTCAGGCGCTCGAGGTTGTCGCGGGGGTGGACTTCCCCCCGGATCACGGCCGGCAGCCGCTCGGCCAGGGCGGCCTGCCGCTCGGCCTCCTGGACCCACTGCGCCGAGGGGTAGGGCCAGCCCGGCCGCTTCGAGCCCAGCTCGTGCCCCGTGCGGAACTCCACCAGCGACCCGGCGTAGTCGCCCTGCCGTCGGAGGACGCCGCCGAGGTTGCAGTGGGCCTCGGCGTAGTCGGGCTTGAGCCGGATCGCGGCGCGGAGTTCCGCCGCCGCCTCGTCGAGCTTGCCCTGGTCGCGCAGGGCGACGCCGAGGTTGGAGTGGGCCAAGGCGTCGTCGGGCTTGAGCCGGATCGCGGCGCGGCCGGCGGCCACGGCCCGCGCCAGCAGGCCCGCCGCCTCGGGACGGCCGTGGTCCCGGAGGGATCGGCCGTAGCACCCGAAGTGGCGGCGGTCGTCCGGGCGGCGGGCGACGAGGTCGGCGAACACCGCCAGCGCCTCGTCGGTGCGGCCGGTGTCGTCGAGCAGGTGGGCCAGCTCGTGGGCCGAGTCGGGCCGCACCGCCCGCGCCGCCGAGTAGTACCGCACCTGCTCCTCGCGCGGCGCCGGCCGGAGCGCGCCGAGGCGTTCCGCCAGCGTGTAGTTGACCCAGGCGTCGTCCGGGTGCCGGCCGGCCGCGACGCGGAGCAGCGCCACCGCCGCGCCGGCGTCCGTCAATGACTGCGCCAGCAGCACGGAGCTGGCCGGCGGCAGCCCGGCCGCCTTCGGGTCGGCGGCGAGCGCCCGTAAGGCCGCCTCGCGGCCGGCCGCGTCGGCGTCCAGCAGCGCGGCGCGGACCTTGTCGCGGAACGGGTCGGGGTCGGCGGCGCGGGCCGCCGCCAGGGGCCGACGCCACCGCGCGTCCTTCGACTTGTCCGCGCGACGGACCAGCGCCCAGTCGTCCAGGGCCGCGGCGGCGGCCGACACGACCGCCGCCGGCCGCGCCTTCAGCCGCGCCCCGGCCTCCGCCGGCGTGGCGTCGACGTCGAGACCCGCGGCGCGGAAGGCGCGGGCGTAGGCGTCGTCGGCGCCGGCGAGGCCGAGGTCCTGCTTGCTCGAGCGGACCTCGGCCACGGCGTCCAGCAACGTCCGGTCGCGGCGGGCGGCGTCGGCGCCGGCTCGGGCGTCCCGGCCCAGCGTCGCCAGGCGGCGCAACGCCTCGGGGTCGACCCCGGGCCCGATCGCCTCCTCGGCCTGGTGCACCGCCGCCAGCACGCCCTCCCAGCGGGCCACGGCCTCGGGCTCGCTCGACGCCACGTCGAGGAGCGTCTTCACCTCGCCCACGACGCGGTCGGCCGTCGCGCGGCGGGCCTGCCGCTGCTGGAGGACGTAGGTGAACGTCAGGCCGCCGAGGGTCGTCAACGCCAGCAGCGACGCGGCCAGGGCCATCGTCCGCCGCCGCCGCGACCGCTCGACGGCGACGCGGGCGCGGGCCTCCTCGGCGCGGGCAGCCTCGGCGGCGCATTCGAGCTCGGCGGCGCGGAGGCGTTGCTCGATCGAGGCGAGGTAGCCGCCCAATCGCTCGACGACGGCCGAGGCGTCGCGCGGCCGGTCGTCGCGCTCGCGGGCCAGGCAGCCCTTCGCGAGCGCGACCAGCTCGGCGTCGGCCCCGCAGGCGTCGAGGCGGGCGAAGGCGTCGGCCAGGTCGCCGAGCGCCGCGGTGCGCTGGATCTCGCCCGGGGTGCGGCCGACGAAGGCGGGCCGGCCGGTCAGGACCTCGCAGAGGATCGAGCCGAGCGCGAAGACGTCGGCCCGCTCGTCGACGCGGTCGACCTCGCCGCGGGCCTGCTCCGGCGCCATGTAGGCGGGCGTCCCCAACACGCTGCCGGCGTGCGAGTGGTCCGCGTCCGAGCCGCTGCGCACGGTGGCGATGACCGTCTCGCCGCCGCCGTCGCGGCCCGCGCCCTCGTCGTCGGCCGCGCCGCCTTTGGGCAGGACCTTGGCGAGGCCCCAGTCCATGACCTGGACCTCGCCGAAGGAGCCGACCATCACGTTCGACGGCTTCAGGTCGCGATGGATCACGCCGCGGGCGTGGGCGAAGGCGACCGTCTGGGCGACCTGGAGGAGCGTCGCCAGGAGGTCCATCCGTCCCTCGGCCGGATCGCCGCGGCCGGCGAGGACGGCGGCCAATGTGCGGCCCTTGACCAGCTTCATCGAGAAGTACGGCCGGCGGTCGGCGAAGGCGCCCAGCTCGTAGACCGGCACGATCCCCGGGTGCTGCAACTGGCCGGCGATCTGCGCCTCCTCGACGAAGCGGCGGATCAGCTCAGGGCGGTCGCGGTGCTTCTCCAGCAGCACCTTGACGGCGAGGTCGCGGCCGAGGTCGACGTCGCGCCCCTTGAGGATCGCCCCCATGCCGCCGCGGGCGATCTCGCCGAGCAGTTGCAGGCGGGCCGAGCGGTCGGGCAGGGGGGGCATCTCGGTCGAGGCGGGCTGGACCAGCGCGTCGACGCCCGAGGCCCCCTCGGTGTCGCGCAGCAGGACGCGGGGCAGGCCATCGAGGGTCTCGGCCAGCGCCGCCAGCGACCCGGTCGGGCTGAAGGTGGCGGTCCTCGGCGCGACCCCCGCCGATTCGTCGCCCGGTCGCGACAGGGCCGCGCCGAGCAGGCAGCTCGGGCAGAGCCCTCGGGGGCCGTCAGGCGGCAAGGGGGCGCCGCAGTCGGGGCAGGTGGGGCTCGGGATCATCGTCGGGCCTCCCCAGGAAAAGGGTGGCACGCCCTGCAAAGGGCGTGTCCGGGCCCCGCCCACGCCCTTTGCAGGGCGTGCCACCCAACGGCGGCGGCCTCTACCCAAGAGAACGGGAATCGTATCCGAAGGTCACACGAATCCGCGCCGGCTCACGGGGCGAGGGCGGCGAAGAGGGACCGGAGCTCGTCCTCGACGTCGGCCGGGTCGGCGACGGTGCGGGCGATCTCGTCGCGGAGCAGCTCGCCGTAGCGGCGCCGGAGGCGGGAGGCGGCCATCTTGACGGCCCCCTCGGTCATGCCGAGCTCGGCGGCGATCGCGCCGTAACGGGCCATGCTGCGCCCGCCGGTCAGCGTCGGCAAGAGTCGGGCGACGAGGTCCGCCTTGCCCGCGACGGCCGATTCGGCCTCGAGGCGGCCGAGGGCGTGCTCGAGGAGGTCGGTGGCCCAGCGGCGATCGAACAGCCGCTCGGCGGTCAAGTCGTGGGCCGGCTCCAATCCGTAGCGGCCTTCGGCCTGGAGGCGGTCGATCGAGATCGCCGCCCGGCCGCCGCCGCGACGCGCGGCGTGGTCGCGATCGCGGGCGTCGGCGATGTGGTGGGCGCAGGCGGCCATCAGGTACGACCGGAACCGGCCCCGGTCCGGGTCGAGGTGCGAGAGGCCGTCGCGCGCCAGCAACGTCGCGAACGTCCCCTGCACGAGGTCCGCGGCCTCGTCGGGCCCGGAGCCCTTGCGGCGGACGAAGGCATAGAGCGGATACCAGTACGCCGCGCACAGATCCGCCAGCGCCTCCTCCGCTCCCGGGTCGGCCGGGTCGCCCGCGAGGGCCACCCGGCTCCATCGGGTCGTCGGGAACGGCGCCTTCGATGCCGGTGTGGCCTGGGGCTCGGACACGGGGGCCTCGCGCGTCGGCTTGGGACGGACATCGCCGATCTACTGTACCGCGAGCGGGCCCGATATCCGGATCCGCCGATCCCGCCGGGCCGACGGCCGCGCTTGTGCCCGGGGCCGTTTCGGGATAAAACGAAGTGTCGATTCCCCCCGACCGCGCCCCCCACCCCGGACGGCGACATCCCTCGGAGGCCGGCCCTCATGCTTCGGATCACCGCGAGGCCGCGGCGGCTGTGCGACGGCCTGAGCCGCCGCGACCTGCTGCGCGTCGGCGGGACGGCGGCTTTGGGCCTCGGGCTCGGCCTGCCCGACCTGCTCCGCGCGGGCGAGGCATCCAGGTCGAAGGCGAAGTCGCTGATCCTGTTCGTCCTCGAAGGGGGCCCGGCCGGCCAGGACCTCTGGGACATGAAGCCGGATGCGCCCGAGGGGGTCCGCGGCGAGTTCCGGCCGATCGCCACGACCGTCCCCGGCCTCTCGTTCTGCGAGCACCTGCCGATGCTCGCCAAACAGGCCCACCACCTGACGATCGTCCGGTCGATCCACCACACGATCGCCGACCACAACGCCGGCGCCTACTACGCCCTGACCGGCCGCGACCCGGTCGTCGGCGGGCGGCTGATCACGGCCCCGTCGCCCGACAACTTCCCGCCGATCGGCGCCGTGCTGGCGAAGTTCCGCCCGTCCGGGCGACCGTTGCCCGACTTCGTGCAGACGCCCGACTGGATGAGCAACAACGGCTCCTTCCTGCCCGGCCAGGACGCCGGCTTCCTCGGCACCGGGGCCGACCCCTTCGTCACCGGCGACCCGAGCCTGCCGGATTACAAGGTCCCCGGCCTCGACCTCCCGCGCGAGCTGCCCTTGGATCGCGTCGCGCGGCGGCGGTCGCTGCTCGACGCGCTGGATCGGACCCTCGGCGACGGTGAGGCCGTCGAGGGGCTCGACGCCCATTACCGCAAGGCGTTCTCCCTGATCGCCAGCCCCGAGGCCCGCCGCGCCTTCGACCTCTCCAAGGAGCCGCAATCGGTCCGCGAGCGCTACGGCCTCGACCCGGCCAACCCCCGCAAGAAAGAGGCCCGCCAGTTCGGCGGCCTGCCGCACCTGGGCCAGTGCCTCTTGCTCACCCGTCGCCTGATCGAGGCCGGCGTCCGCGTCGTCACCGTCTGCACCGGCGCCCGCTACGACCAGACCTGGGACACCCACCGCCAGCACTTCCCGCTGTTGAAGCGCTCGATCCTGCCGATGTTCGACCGCGCCTTCTCGGCGTTGCTGGAGGATTTGCAACAACGCGGCCTGCTCGACTCGACGCTCGTCGTCGCCATGGGCGAGTTCGGCCGGACCCCCAAGGTCGGCCAGATCACCAGTAGCGCCGGCGCCGACAAGGGGGGCCGCGACCACTGGCCCCACTGCTATTCCGCCCTCTTCGCCGGCGGCGGCCTCCCCGCCGGCGCGATCTTCGGCGCCAGCGACTCCTACGCCGCCCACCCCTCCCGCGACCCCGTCACCCCCCCCGACATCGCCGCCACCATCTACCAGGCCCTCGGCCTCTCCCCCACCGCGACCCTCCGCGACCCCCGCCAGGACCGCCCCTTCGTCCTCAGCACCGGGACGCCGATCCAGGCGCTGGTGGGATGACACGGATCGTCCCTGGAGACTGGCGGTGTCGCGGCGCCTCGACACGTCGCCCGCCCGACGATACGCTGGCGAGAGGATGAGCACGAAGCACGATCGGATCCTCCTGGCCGTCTTCGCCGAGCCGGTGCGGGCCAACGTGGCGTGGGCGGACATCGAGTCCTGACTCCGGGCGCGTGGTGCCGAGATCACCGAGGGCGAGGGCTCGCGCATCCGGCTGGCGCTCAACGGCGTCCGCGCCGTGTTCCACCGGCCGCATCCGCGGAAGGAGACCGGCAAGGGGGCGTTGCGATCGGTGCGCCGGTTCCTGGTCGAGGCGGGGGTGACGCCATGATGGAGTATAAGGGTTACCTCGGCCGCGTCGCGTTCGACGACGAAGTCGGGGTCTTCCACGGCGAGGTCGTGAATACGCGTGACGTGATCACGTTCCAGGGCGATTCCGTGGCGGAGTTGCGACGGGCCTTCCGCGAATCCGTGGAGGATTACCTGGCCTTCTGCGCCGGGCGGGGCGAGCCGCCGGAGGCACCCTACTCCGGCGAGATCGTCGCCCGGATCACGCCCGAGTTGCATCGCACCTTGAGCGTCGCGGCGGCCCGAGCGGGACTGAGTCTCGAAGACTATGTGACCGAGCAACTCCGGCGTTTATCGGACGTCGGTTCCCATTGAGCACCGTGGGCGTGGGCGTCGGGATTCGACGACTCAAGGTGTGCCGCCCGTCGCGACGCTCGCGGACGGCTCGCCCTTCGTGGCGAAGAAGATGCGCCCCGCGATCGCGCCGACGACGGCCGCCAGCCAGGCCCAGAGGCAATGCCCGACGCGCAGGAAGGGCTCCGGGGGCGCGGCGGGCGTGGTCGTCAGGGCCCAGGTCAGCGTCGGCGTAGAGTTGAGCCCGGCCACGGCGTACCCGGGCGGGTTCGCCGGCATCGGCATGGGGCCCCAGGGCGTGGGGGCGGTGGCGGGCGGCGTGGTCGTCGCGATGCCGTTGATCAGGAGATCGTACACTTGTTGCGAGGTCGTCGACGCCTGGTTCGGATGGGCCCGCGCGTAGAGGAGGTTCAGGAGCATCGTCGTCGGCAGGCCCGGCGCACTCGTCGCCACGGCCCAGGGAGCGAGCGCCAGGGCGAGGTAGCCCCAGCCGAACAACGCCGCGCCGAGCCAGCCGGCCCGCTTCGCCCCGCGGCGATAGACGGCGCCCAGGATCGCCAGCCCGAGCACCCCGAGCGTCGCCAGGAACAGCCCCCCCGCCCACCATTCGTTGGCGAACCTCAGCGCCGCGACCCCCACCGCCGCCGCGACGACCACGCCCATCAAACCCCTGATCGAGAACCGGGGCGCTCTCATGGCTTCACCCCCCCGTTGAGTCCGAACCCTTTCGTACTCATCCCTCCACTTCACCCCGGAACGCCCCGCGCCGCAAGGCTCAAGCCGCCGATTTCTCGCGCCATGCCCCCACGACGAGCCCCGCCAGCCCGCCGAGGCAACCGGCCAGGAGGGCGAAGAGGCTGTGGCCGATGCGGAGGAAGTCGTCGGGGGGCGCAGGATTAAGGCGGAGGTCATCATCGCTTATGGATATAATTTTGAGAATACCTTCGCCGACAACATAATAGAGGTCGAGCTGCTTCAGCATGAGCCGCAGCGAGGTCCGCAGGGGGGCGCCCTCCATGTGATCGAGGGTGACGGTCGATTCCAACGTCTTGTCCTGCTCCTGGAGGCCGTAGGGGTCGACCCAGATCGGGATGCCGGCGGGGAAGTCGGGCCCGACGGTGGCGCCGCGAATCGTCGTGATGACGTCCTCCAGGGGGGTCGGCTCCGCGAAGCGGATCGACGCCGGCTTGTCGAGGGCGTCCTCGATGCGACGATTGAGGGACCAGTCCTCGCGCGAGTTTCCCCCGCGGACGAAGGGGACGTGGCGAAACGCGGCCTCCAGCAGCATTGTCGTGGCCCGCGTCGGCCGCGGGGAGGCTTCCCAGTGGTTGTTGTCGTAGGGGAAGATCCAGGCGAAGGACAGCGACATGTAGCCCCAGCCGAACAGGGCCGCGCCGATCCAGGGGAGTCGCCGGCCCGCGGGCATCCCGAACGCGCCGAGGAGGGCCACGCCCAGCGCGCCGCACGTCACGAGGAAGACGACGCTTGCCATGATCGCCGACGTGTTGCGCAGCGCCGTCAGGCCCAGCGCCACCAGGACGACGACGCCCATCCACCACAGGATCGACAGCCCGCGCCGTCGTCTCGATCGGCCGCGAGCCGGCGGCATCGGTGCCGGTGCGGTGGCCGCAGGTCGGGCCTCTACGTCGCTCGGGAACGTTCCCCTGCCGAAGAAGGTGTGGGCCGTCAGGCCCCCGACGCAGGCGGCCAGCAAGGCCCAGGAACCATGGCCGAGCACGAGGAAATGGTCGTTGGGGTCGACCGGATAATAGGTGAGATTGGACTTGGGCCGATGCATCTCCAGGCGCGTCCGCAGGGCCTCGAGCAACTGAGTCGTCGGCAGCGCGTTCTGGTACGGGCTCGGGTTGCGGAGGCCGAAGACCAGGACCATGTAGCCCAGGCCGAACGCCGCGAAGCCGATCCAGCCCGCCTGCCTCCCCGCCGGCCGGCAGCACGCCCCGATGGCCCCCAGCGCCAGGATGGTCCACGTCGCCAGGAACGCCACGCCCGCTACGATCGCCGAGTTGAACCGCAAGGCCGCGAAGCCCAATCCGGCCAGCAAGAGCACACCCAGCAGGCCGACGGTCGAGGCGCCCGGTCGTCGCATCGTCACGATCCTCCCTCAGTTCGTCGGCCGGCGACGAGCGGGCCGGCGAAGGCGCCGAGGCAGCCGGCGAGGAGGGCGAAGAGGCTGTGGCCGATGCGCTGGAAGGGGCCGTATTCCGCGGCCGTGAACTGATCGTCGGACCTCGAGAGGATATACAGGAGGCCCTCCTTGACTCGATAGTCCAGGTCGAGCTGCCGCAGCATGAGCGCCAGCGAGGTCCGCAGGGGGACGCCTTTGACGTCCAGGCTGACCGTCGATTCCATCGTCTTGTCCTGCTCCTGAAGGCCGGCCGGATCGACGTAAATCGGGATGCCATCGGGCAGGTCGGGGCTGACGGTGGCGCGGTGAATGTACTTGACGACATCGGACAGCGGAGTCTCCTCCTTGAACGGTATCGGTACGGGCTTCTCCAGCGCCGCCTGGACCGCGAGGGTGCGGAGTTCGGCATCGTAGATGTGCGCGCCGGCACCGCGGAGGGAGGGGACCTTGACAAAGAGGGCCTCGAGGAGTTCCGCCGTGGCGAGCGCGGGCCGCCGGGAGAGGCCGAAGGCGGTCTCATATTCGAGCAACGGCGTGAAGGCCAGCGCCATGTAGCCCCAGCCGAAGAGGGCGAAGCCGAGCCAGCCGGCACGCCGATCCGCCGGCCGGCAGAGGGCGCCCAGCACGGCCAGGCCGAGCACGCCGCACGCGATCAAGAAGAGGACGCCGGCGAGCATGACCGAGGCGTTGCGCAGCGCCGCCAAACCGAGCGCCACCGCGACGACGACCCCCATCAACTTCAGCACCGACAGCCCGCGTCGCCTGCCCCTCCGGTCGTCGGCCGGGGAGCTCGATCGGGAATCGCGATCCGGCACGGTCGCCTCCCTTGAGGTTGAAGAGAGCACGTGGGCCGCCACGCCCCCGACGCAGGCGGCCAGCAAGGCCCAGAGGCATTGGCCGAAGAGGGCAAAGCTGTCTTCGTAACGCACGCGAGGGGCGGGCATCGGGTAGCCCATGAAGCCCGGCTCTCCGGGTCTCACCGCATAGCGAAGGGGCCCGGATATCATCTGGGCGAGGACGATGCGAGGGCTCGCCGCATTGTCCGGCTGAGGCTGGATCCGAGGGGGTGGATCGACCGGGAGTTGCATCATGCCGTAGCTGCCGAAGCTGCCGAGATGGGGCGCCGGAGCTCGCTTGGCCTCGGGCACCTTGAGTCGGTGTCGCAAGGCTTCGAGCGCCCGCGAGGTCGGTAGGAGGTGCAGGAGCGTGTCGGAGTCCCACGGGCCGAAGGCCAGCGCCATGTAGCCCCAGCCGAAGAGGGCGAAGCCGATCCACCCCGCCCGCCGGCCCCGAGGCCGGCACAGGGCGCCGACGGTCGCGAGGGCGAGGATGGCGCAGGTGATCAGGAAGGCCGCGGCGGAGATCGCCCCGTTCGCGTATCGTAGGGCCGCGAAGCCCGACCCCGCCAGCAATGCGGTGGCCGGCAGGGCAAGGGCGGAGAGGCTCGGGCGTCGCATCGGCAGGCCCTCTTCGTAGCAGGCACGCTCCGCGTGCCGTGGTGCTTCGAGGGAAGAGCGTACGGCACGCGGAGCGTGCCTGCTACGAGTTAGACGCCGGAAGGGTCGCCGGCATTCGCCCGGAAGATTCGGCGGCGGGGGACGAACAAGGGAGCAGGGGGCCGGCCGACCGGTCCTGGCCGGGGGCGCGACAACGGGGGACAATCCGATGCGATCGACGTGGATGACGCTGGCGGTGGCGATGGCGACAGTCGCCGTGGCGGGCTGCAACCTGCAAATCACCGGGCCGGCCCTGCAAGGCAGCGGGGTCTCCAAGACCGAGACGCGCAAGGTCGACACGTTCCACGCCGTCGAGGTCGGCGGCGCAATCAAGGCGACGGTCAAGGTCGGCGACAAGACCGAGGTCGTCATCGAAGGCGACGACAACATCATCCCGCTGATCGAGACGAAGGTCGAGGACGGCCGGCTCGTCGTGCGGGCCAGGGACGGGACGTCCTACAGCACGAAGAAGCCCCTGACCGCGACGATCACCGCGACCAAGCTCGATGCCCTCGAGGCCGACGGCGCCTCGACGATCGACGCGACCGTCGCCGCTTCCGACGCGATGACGATCGAGGCCAGCGGCGCCGGCAACGTCTCGGCCACGGGCATCGACGCCAAGGAGGTCAAGGTCACGGCCAGCGGCGCCTCCCGCGTCACCGCCAAGGGCAAGGGCACGTCGTTGACGCTCGACGCCTCCGGCGCCTCCCACGTCGAGGCCGCCGAGCTGGCCGTCGAGTCGGCCAAGGCCGACCTCTCCGGCGCCTCGGACGCCAAGGTCCACGCCTCGAAGTCCGTCGCCGGCGACATCTCCGGCGCCAGCCACCTCGACGTCGCCGGCTCCCCCTCCGGGCGCTCCGTCACCACCTCCGGCGTCGGCAAGGTCTCCTACGGAGGGTCGAAGTGAGGGACGAATCGCTCCCCCGCGGCCTTTCTGATTCGATTCGAACGGAGCGAATCGCCGTGGTCGTCGTAGTGGTCTGACCACGCAGAAACGGTCCGTGGTCGGGTGGCACGCCCTGCAAGGGCGTGGCCGGGCCGCGGACCACGCCCTTGCAGGGCGTGCCACCCACCCGAAGTGAGGGACGAGCCCCGTTCCTTCTCAATTGGGCGTAACCCGCTGAGCGCTATGCCGCAGGTCTCGTGTACAGTCGGGCTTGCTCCCTCTCCACACGGTGCTCGTGGAACTCCTCCCACTGGTCGTTGAGGTAGAGAGCCCGGACGTGGAGCA